>CAJQHR010000004.1 GCA_905478225.1 uncultured Crocinitomix sp. | reverse complement strand
GTAAATATTTGCAGAATTATTTGAATGAATTTTGCTACAAACTTAACCGCAGATACTTTGGAGAAAGGCTCTTCGATAGATTAACATTAGCCGTGGCTAAATCATACTGGTAAGAAAGCGAAGAATCCAGTAATTCCTTTTTTTAGAATCATCTCTAGAAGTGATCAAAAAACCGTTAAAACGTTTTCATTTTCGCAGCAAATAACTTTGCCACTTCACACAGAATCGTAAGATCGTTATTCGTGTAGTAATTTTGAGTAGGATACTCTGAATCGATAACCCCAATCACTTCATCATTTATTAGAATTGGAATTGAAATTTCAGATAATCGAAATCGATCATCAATAATGTAATTTCCGTCCAAGCTCGTGTCACCAATAACACGCCCCATTCCTGATAGAAAAACACGCCCTACAATTCCTTCTCCGGGCTCAATTCTAATAGGTTCAATAATGTTTTTTTTGTTAACTTTTTTCTCGCCATAGGCTGCCATTTGAATCAGGCTTTCTTTATCCTTGTCATAAAGATAAAGCACACAATCCTCATAATTAAGTAGTTTATTGACTTGATTAACAAGTTCCCAAACCAAATCATAAGCAGACGCTTGTGCGTTAATAGCAATAGCGAATTCCTGCAGCAATTCAGATTGCCGCCCCTCTGTTATTTCACTGTGCTTCTCTTTTTGCCAATTTTTTGGTAGTTCACCAGTCATGATAAGCGTTTAGTCGAATTCAATTTATTATTCAATACTATTATAAGCTAAAATACTTTAAGTTTGGAAACAAAGGCAGGGTTTTTAATCCATTTCATTCAATTTTTTAAGGAGGGATTCTTTAGCGTCAGTGCCCATATGCTGAAAATGTGCTGCAAATTCAAGTAAATCTTGATCTTGGTTTTTGCTGTAAAGTAACTCCCAAACCTCAAGTAATCCAATAGAATCATGAAGACGCTCAGAAAGTTGGACATGGTCGCCTTTTTGCACTGCTCCCGGTTGAATAACTCTAACGTAGACGCCAGGAAATGGAGCGGCAATAAAATCCTTCAATATTTTTTGAGTTTCAAAACGAATGCCCAGTTTAAAGCACGGCTGTCGTGGTTGCGAAACTTGCACACGGCATTCCCCAATGTAAAGAATATCGCCAATTTGTAACTCGGCTTCATTGAGTCCTTCAATTGTAATGTTTTCGCCAAACATTCCGTTATTCCAGTCTAAATCAGGATATTTTTCTTTCCAAAAGGCATAATGATCTTTCGAATATAAATAACAAGCCTTGTCAACCCCGCCGTGATAGCGGCGATCATAAACCACATCTCCTTCCACATCCGTCTCTCCTAAAATTATTGACCGATCAACCGGATATTTATAAATACCTGTTTGCACTGCTTTGCCTCGCCAAGAGACAGTTTGCTTTTTACCAATATTTACAGAAACTACCTTCATTTTTCAATTATCAATGTTCGATTATCAATTCACAATGTGCATTTATCAATTGTTAAATTAGTATGCCTTCAATTTTTGGGTATTCATATTACACATTGCCTATTGCCTATTGCAAATTACTAAGACCTTTAGGGAGTTGAAAGTGATACTGGAATTACCTTTCCGTTAATCCAACCATTTGCATTTAAGCTAAAATTTGCAATGAATTGTGCCATTTCTTCCGCGGATACTAGCGCCTCGTAACCAGGAAAAGCTTCTTCCAACATTTCGGTTTGCGCCGCACCTAATGCTAAGCAATTTACTTGTATGTTTTTATCGTTTAATTCTTCCGCCAAACATTCAGAGAATCCAGCAACGGCAGATTTGCTGGCGCTGTAAACGCTGAGTCCAGCAAATTTTGAACTGCCTTGAAAACCGCCCATTGAACCAATATTTACTATATGACCTCCTTGTTTTTCCATTAAAGGAACTGCGGCTTGGCAACTTTGTATTAAACCAAACACGTTCGTTGCAAACGAATCTTCAATATCCTTTTCTGTTAAGTCTAAAAACGGCTTGTTAACCAAATAGCCCGCATTATTAATCAGCACATCCACTTGGTCAAAATAACTCGAAATTAGTGTTGAAAGATAATCGCGTAAATTCGGCGCAGATAAGTCGACAGCACCAATCATTAAATTGTCGCTGGGACTCGTTTCTTGCATCTCTTGTAATTTCTCAATACTTCTCGCCAATACGAGCACACGGTGATCTTCACTAAGTTGTATGGCTAATGCTTTGCCAATTCCTCTGCTGCCACCAATAATTACAATGTTCTTCATACATGCAAAATTAGAGAATAATCAGAGATCAAACTCAATAGTCGAGGAGGAATTCACTTATAACCTCAAATGAAGCCTATTAAAAAACCGCCCTCTAGGTAGACTAAAGCACGGTTCTTAAAACTATTTATTCGAATTTACACGAATTGTATAAACCTAGTATTCATCAAATGAAACCACTACCTTTTCAGAGGTAGGGTGAGACTGACAAGTCAAAATAAATCCGCCGGCAACTTCGTCTTCTTCAAGCGCAAAGTTCAAATCCATACTTACTGTGCCTTCCATTACTTTAGCACGACATGTACAGCATACCCCACCTTTACATGAAAAAGGAACATCAGCGTCTTCATCTTGCGCAGCTTGTAAGATATTTTTTCCCTTCGTATTCAACGAGAATTGATATTCCTCGTCATCAATAATCACAGTTACCTCGCTTTGAACCGGTTCACCGCTTTCAACAGGGGCAGCAATCTCAGTTGGAACAGCTGCAGTAAACAATTCAAAATGAATTTTATCTTTACTTAAGCCTTTTTCCAAATAGAAGTCTTTTACACACATTATCATTTCCTCTGGTCCACAAGCGTATATACCATCAATTGTAATATTCTCCTGGCTTTTATCAAAAAATGCTTGACACTTAGCGGCATTAATTCGGCCATTCGTTAAATCATTTCCAGTGTCTTGTTTACTGTATATGTAATTTCTGTTAAAATTGATGTATTCATCATTCAATGCATCCAATTGCGATTTAAAGATCACACTGTCACTATTTCTATTTCCGTAATAAAGTTGAACGTTACTTGAAGGTTCTTCTCTTAAAATGGATTTAATCATGGAAATAACAGGTGTAATTCCTGATCCTGCAGCATAAAAAATATAGTTTTTACTATTTTCAGCAGCAGTGTTAATTTTGAAATTACCCATGGGCGCCATAACATCCAATTGGTCACCTGCTTTTAGGGTCTTGTTTGCAAAACCAGAAAACACACCATTTTCAATTTCCTTCACGGCAACAGCTAGTTCATTTTCATAGGGCGCTGTACATATTGAATAAGATCTACGAACATCTTCGCCATCTATCGTTGTTCTAAGCGTTAAATATTGCCCGGGTATAAAGTTGAAATTTGCTTTTTGATCCTCAGAAAGATCAAAAAAAATAGAAACAGTTTCTGCCGTTTCTCTGTTTACGTTTTTAACATTAAGCGTAAAAAATGTATTGCTCATAACTTCAAATTTTGAGAGGCACTTTTATTAAAACAGTATGTTTTAACTTCTGCGCGGCACAAAAGTAATGGTATAATAACAAATAAAGTGTGATTATTGTTTGTTTTTGTGCTCTTAATTTTAACATGATGCTTTCTTTTATTTAAATCACTGTAAAAAAGGGGCAATTTTGGTGCTATTCTTTCACCGTTATTCAGTAGAGCTGAAAATTGCATTTACATCTTGTGTTTATGAACGGTTTTATGTTCTGAATTATGCCGTAAACTCCAACATTTTAGCGAATTAGCGCAAATTGTTAATTACATGTTGAAAACTACTTTCAAAACACCTCCGAAACCCCTTAGTTTCATCTTTGAAATTGTATCTTTGTTTGTTGTGATTTTACACATGCTAAACCTATAGTCATAGCGCAGGATTTGCGGCGATTACAGGACATAATTTTAAAATGATTTATGAGCGAAGAAGGAAAAAATAATGGCGGATATGACGCTGGTAGTATTCAGGCACTAGAAGGAATGGAACATGTGCGCAAGCGCCCGTCCATGTATATTGGTGATGTAAGCACAAGAGGGTTGCACCATTTAGTATATGAGGTCGTGGATAACTCGATTGATGAGGCAATGGCTGGACATTGTGATCGAATTGAGGTAACTATCCTTGAAGGTAATGGTGTTCGCGTTATAGATAATGGTCGTGGAATACCTGTTGGAATTCATGAAAAGAAAGGCGTTTCCGCACTTCAAGTTGTAATGACTGAAATTGGTGCTGGGGGTAAATTTGACAAAGATTCTTATAAAGTGTCGGGGGGATTGCACGGAGTAGGGGTTTCGGTTGTAAATGCACTTTCTAGACATTTACAGGCGGAAGTAAGAAGAGAAGGGAAGTTATTTGTTCAAGAATATGAACAAGGAAAAGCACTATACCCGGTTAAAGAAACAGGTAAGTCAACTGAAAATGGAACGACAGTAACGTATTTTCCAGATCCAGAAATTTTTGATGATTTAGAATATAATTATGATACGTTGGCTTCTCGAATGAGAGAACTATCTTATTTGAACCAAGGAATAACAGTTACGCTTAAAGATGAGCGTGTTACAGATGAAGAAGGTAAACATAAATATGAAGAATTTTTCTCTGAAGAAGGATTGAGTGAATTTGTTAAGTTCTTAGATGAGTCGAGGGAAGCATTGATAGAAGATGTTATCCATGTTTCGGGTGAGAAAAATGGTGTACCGGTTGAGGTGGCTATGATCTATAATACATCTTATGCTGAAAATTTACATTCTTATGTAAATAACATTAATACGCATGAAGGTGGAACGCACCTTTCTGGATTCAGAAGAGGTTTAACGGGTACTTTAAAGAAATATGCAGACGAGTCTGGCATGTTAGACAAATTAAAGTTTGACATTGCTGGAGATGATTTCAGAGAAGGGTTGACTGCGATTATTTCTGTTAAAGTTGCGGAACCGCAATTTGAAGGGCAAACAAAAACCAAATTAGGAAACAGAGAGGTGAATGCTCCAGTTTCTCAGGCGGTTTCTGAAATGTTAACGGATTATTTAGAGGAGCACCCGAAAGATGCACGTCGAATAATCGAAAAAGTAATTCTTGCTGCTACAGCGCGTCACGCTGCGCGTAAAGCACGTGAAATGGTACAGCGTAAAAACGTTCTTACAGGTGGAGGTCTTCCAGGTAAATTGGCTGATTGTTCATCCAAAGATCCTGCTGAATCTGAAGTATACTTGGTTGAGGGAGATTCCGCAGGCGGAACAGCGAAGCAAGGGCGTGACAGACATTTCCAAGCGATTATGCCTTTAAGAGGTAAGATTTTGAATGTTGAAAAAGCAATGCAGCACAAAATCTTTGAAAATGAGGAAATCAAAAATATTTATACCGCACTTGGTGTACGCGTTGGAACTGAAGAAGATGAACGCGCATTGAATCTGGATAAATTAAGATACCATAAAGTAATCATCATGTGTGATGCCGACGTAGATGGTAGTCACATTGAGACGTTAATTCTAACGTTCTTCTTCCGGTACATGAAAGTGTTAATTGAAAAAGGATACATTTATATTGCAACGCCGCCGCTTTACCAAGTTAAAAAAGGTAAAAAATCGGCTTACGCTTGGAATGACGATCAACGTGATAGATTGGTCATGGAAATGAAAGGTTCAGGTTCTGATTCTAGTGTTGGAGTTCAGCGCTATAAAGGTCTTGGAGAGATGAATGCAGAGCAATTATGGGAAACTACAATGAATCCTGAAGCGCGAACATTACGCCAAGTACAAATTGAAAATGCAATTGAAAGTGACCGTACGTTCTCAATGTTAATGGGAGATGAGGTTGCACCAAGAAGAGAGTTTATTGAGAAAAATGCGAAATACGCAAATATCGATACCTGATAATAAAAAGTAAGTTGTTTAAATTAGCCCCTCTATTTTCTGACAATTGAGGGGCTTTTTTGTTCCCTTATAAAAGCGGAATCCAATGGAAAAAATAATTTTCACTAAATTGGATCTAAATTAATAGCAATGACTCCAAACTCCACTAAGAAATTTCCCAGATTTTTCAAAGCCTTTTTCGTGCTGACATTTTTGCTTGTAAATGTCAATCAGTCCTACGCTCAATTTCCTGAAAAGTTGAAACGTTTTAACTTGACTTTTGAGTCACCGGTGGATTTACATAAGTATTTAACGCTATCTGAACCGCGCGTTTTTGGGTGGGAAAATGATGATTATGCCGTGGACATTGAAGTTTTTAAATTGAATAGAAGAACTAAAGATTACTAAAGGGATGTGAAGCTTGCAACTCGAGATATAGCGAAATATTTGGCGAAAAAAGTGGTGTCTGAAGGTGAAGCCCTTAAAAATATCCCCGATAGTTATTATCGTAGTCGGTGAAAGAGATGATCACATGAATCAAATGAAGCCTGTTATTGTTCTCATTATAATGAACCGAGAAAAAAAGAAAGCTTTTGAAATAACAATTGATTGTTATAATGGCAACCTCGCCGCTGGTAAACAAATATTGAATAGCTTTAAATTCACGAAATAGATTTCTGCTCATGATTTGGTTGAACTGGAAATAGCTCGTATTAATTGGCTCTTGAGATATTCCGCGTGCTTTTGAAATTTTGAAACCTAGAATTCTGCATTTTAATTTATGTATGCGCATTAGTTATTTGCCAATCAGTAGTAGGATATAATAATGAATCCGGCAATGAGTGCAACGATCCAGGACCTTCAAAGCATCAGAAATGGAATTAAGAAATGGTTTGGGAAGATCAATCACCAGGTGAATGGCACAATTGCATATCAAAGTCTTGTAGCTTCAGTCAATTAAAAACGCACAGCAATCATGCAAACATCATCCAATTGCTCTAAATTGCCTTTCCAATCTATGAATACTTTATCCAATAATTGGTATTGCGCTTCCAAACTTTCGCTTTTATGCTTTAGCAATAAATTTTTAAGTGTGCGGTATTTAAATTTCTTGCCTTTTGCACCTCCAAATTGGTCTACATATCCATCAGAAAAGATGTAAACCGTGTCGCCAGTTTCCATTTGTAATTCATGATTGGTAAAAGGTTTGGCAAATTCAAAATTACCAATAGGTTGTTTGTTGGCCTTTATTTCCTCAATTTCGCCAGTTGCATTTCTGATAATCCACAACGGGTTATTTGCCCCAGCATACGTCAAACTTTTATTTTTTAAATCAATTGCGCATAAGGCACCATCCATTCCATCTTTTACTTGATCTTCATCCTTTTCGAATGTTTCTTTAACAAGTTCAGATAATTTGTCTAAAATTTCAGCAGGCTTAGTTAAATTGAATTCTTTGACACAACGATTTAAACCATTGGCGCCAACTACACTCACCAAAGCTCCGGGCACTCCATGTCCCGTGCAATCAATTGCGCCAATAATCACTTCATCTGCACTTTTATGCATCCAATAGAAATCAACAGAAACAATATCCTTCGGTTTAAAATAAACAAAGCTATTAGGCAAGGCTGATTTGATTTTGGCTTTAGTTGGCAAAATCGCTTTTTGAATAAGCAATGCATAATTGATTGAATCCAACACTTCGCGGTTTTTTTCTTCAACCATTTCTTTTTTCTTCTGCAGTTCCTCTGTTCTGGCTTCAACTTTATCTTCCAAGTTGTGGATCAAATCTTGTACTGAATCCTGCATGTGTATGAAACTTTTGACTAAAGTCCCAATTTCGTCTCCACCTCTTGGATCAATTTCCACCTCTAAATTTCCATCTGCCAATTCTTCTGCCGTGGTTGTTAGTTCTTTAATCGGTTTGGTGATTTTCCTTAATATGAATAATGACGCAAATGCAATCGAAATTAATAAACCAATAAAAATGACTAGTATATTTTTTCTTAAGTCATAAACATGCGCAAATGCTTCGTCTTTATCAATCTCACTCATGATGACCCAGTGCATGTCTTTGATTTTAAGAGGCTTGTAGGAATAGAGTACTTCGACACCGCGATAATCTTCAAAGAATTTAGTGTCTGATTCACCATTTAGTGCAGCTATGGTTCCAATTGTTTCAACAGGTTGCAAACCTACTGTGCTTTCAAAAATTTTAATTTGATCAATTGTTTCTTTCGGCAGCCCTAAATCCGAAATCATTTTAAAATAATTTTCACGATCTTCAATGAAAAAGCGCGATTGATTTCTTAGGGTAAAATCATCTGCTACAATATATGTCTCGCCGCTTTTCCCTAATCCAATATTTGCCCATTCATGTCGATTGGTCATAATATCATTAATTTTTTGAATTGGCATTTGAAAAATAAGGGTTCCAATATTTTTATCATCCTTGAAAATAGGCGAGGCCACAAAAGAAGCCGGAGCATCATAAGAAGGATGATATGGCGCAAAGTCCACCAACTTAACAAAGTCTTTCTCAGTGGAAATTCTAGATTCATTGAAAGCTGCTGCAATATTTGAGTTCGCGTATGGACCATCTAATAAAGAAGTTCCAAAATCAACTTCTTTATAGACGGAATAAATAATATGACCAGTGGCATTATCTACCAAAAAAATATCGTAATACTCGAATTTTTCGAGATAAGACCGAATTAGCGGATGATAGATACCGTGCGATTGACTATAAGCACTTTTGTCTAATGCCGAATTTAAATAATGTTTATTTCCAACCGGATTTTCATTATTTGAAATATATAAATCTTGTAAAATAATAGAGGAGGCATGCTGTGGTTAATGATCCGCGACATGTTCCGAAATTATGGTGTTTACATTTAAACGCGATAAGTATTCATCTTCATAATACAGATTCAAACGCGCCTCAGCTGCAGCAAGTTCTTCGAGAGAATGTGCGATATGTGCCTCAATACTGTCAAAACCTAAAGTGAATGCTTCCATAGCATCTACTATTGTATGATCTTCAGAAAAAGTGATGATTTGATTTGAGATATCACTAAAATAATCTTCAATTTGAGCAGCTTTCATTTCTCGAACAGCTGTAAGCCGATTAAAGGATTCCTCCCTTAAAGAACTCTTCCCTTTAAAGTATGCAACCAAACCAATAATTAAAATACAAAGGAATGCAATAACAAAAAAACCAACAGTTAATTTAAAGTTAATTTTAGTGTCACTAAATTTTTTTATGAGTCCCAATGAAAATTGTTTTAATGAAGGTAGTAATTTTATATATAACGAGCATAGTCAGATGCTATTTTTGCGTAAAAATACGCATAGAATGATCCATTTAAAAATCATTATTTCGAATACACTTTATGAGCTGCTTAACTAACAAAAAAGACCGCCCAATTAAATTGAACGGCCTTGTACCTGTTTCAACGACCAACCCCTCAGTCCCTGTTGAAACACCTTAACTATTTTTGTCAACGCCCCTTAAACATCCTCGCCTAAGTGAAATTTCTTTTGTTGATTCAGAATACCGAAATCCTCGATTAACGTAAATGTGTATTCACCGTCGGTGAAATTTTCTAACGCTAAGTCAATATAATATCTGTGCTCGCCTGCGCTTGCATGATAGGAAGGGAAGTTGTGCACTAATTTGCCATTTTCATCATGAATTTGACCGGACATCATTGTGCGCCGAGGGACTGAATAAACCACCTCTGCAAATAATCGATTGGCGACGCCTGAAAAAATTCGTGTGGAATCTTCTTCATATAGAAATGAATACCATGGGATTTCAATCCCGAGCATATCGGCAACAGATTGACGTAAATCTTGTGTGTTGTTATCGCCATAGGCAGGAATCGACCGAATGTCATGCCCGTCTGACAATACCCAAACAGCATTTTGAATAGCGTCTAAAGGATAGTCACCTTTATTAACTTTTTGAGCCAAAGTTTGCCAGTTGTCATCTGTCATTTTTCCGAGGCTAAAACCTGATCCTTCTTGTGGACCGCTATTGCTACTTTGACAGCAAAATCCATTTCCATTTACGGTCTTTGTTTCGTTTGGCGCTAAAGCAAAATCCAGTTCTTTTACAATTAAAAGGTCCTGCTCGCCTTGGTTGTCCGAAAAAAGTCGCCGTCCTGCTTCAACATAACCGTAGATTGAATCATTGGTAGTATTATTTAATTTAAAGCTCACGCATTCTCCTTGGTGACATCCAAGTCCTTCAATTTGAACGTGCACTTTACCTTGTTGAACGAGTTGTTCAATGGAACTAGTGGTATTCAAAGCATGCGCATAATTGCTGCTAACGCTTAATAAAATCAATTGTAATAATACGAGTAGCTTAAGGGTGCTTTGTTGTTTCATGTGTCTAATTTTGGTTAAAAATCAGATCCTGGGATCCGCTACTAAATAGCTAGTTAGATAACTATTTAGTAGTGCTCCGGTTTTACGTTAAGCCACTTGTTGTATATATATTGAACAAGGTTTGTTTTGGTTACAAAAAAATTGGAGAAATCATATTTTTGTGAGAAGAACCCACATATTCCGATTAAGATGAGCAATTAGTCTAAAGATTTAGATTAACCAAATGTGTGAGATTGCAACCCTCATGAATTAAATGAAACAGATAAAAACAGAAGAGCAAGAGGTGCCAAATTAAAAGAAATAAAAATCCCTAAACAATAAAAAGATTTGGATTCGCGTTATTTGAAATGAATCAAAACTTTTCAGATGAATACTTTAAGAAATCTTTCCATCAGTTTATTTATTCTTTTCAATGTATGCCATAGTTTCGGGCAAGATGGTGCAGAAATTGGTTTTTACATTTCAAATTGGAGAACAGAACAAATAGCCTTGGACTTTAGAAAGCCCATTGCGGATAAAACGCAATTTACGATCGGAGTTTCCGCAGGATTTCATGATAAAAAAATAAACCTAGGTGTAAGAGAATGGACAGAAACGCTGCACATAACGCGACAACAAAATAACGTGAACAGAGACGTGAATTTGAAGGTTGGATTAACATACACCATAAAGGAAAGTCCTTTTTACGTTGGCGCCAATTTAATGGCGGGGTATCAAAATTAAGAGGTTTATAGGTCTAATCGTGGTGGAATTTTAGATCCAGAAACGGGACAATGGATGGGAATTGCTTATTCAAGCCGACCCACAGAAGAGATTAGCTTTGATGATTTTACTTCAGAAACAGCCTTGAGTAAATTCAATAATGCACGAGGAGGAGTGCAGGCATTATTTGGGCTGAACGTAAACATCAAAAACAGATTCACGTTGAATGTTTTTTCTGCGCTATATGGCGGAATTTATGGTGTTTTATCTGAACAAGTAATCATTCAGAATGACCCAGCAGTAGAGGGGACAATTTTTCAAGATTTGCCATTGTATATCTTAGAAGTCAAACCTTCATTCGGAGCAGGTATTCGGTATAATTTAAAGGCGAAAAAAAAATGATTTTCAGCTAGGAATTCAGAATATGCTTGATATTTGGCTTAAAATAAAGATCAGACTTTAATACTTTACCGTCCTCACGGTAGATTGGGTCGCCATTTGAGTCCAATTTGCTCATATTACTGCGTTGAATTTCTTCAAACACTTCGCCAATTTTATGCTGCATACCATGCTTTAAAATTGTACCGCATAAAATATAAAGCATATCACCCAAAGCATCCGCAATTTCTACTAAGTCACCATCCTTAACCGCTTCCAAATACTCTTCGTTTTCTTCGCGCATCAAGTCAAACCTTAATTTCCCTTCGGCAGGCGAAATTTCGTGTGTTGGGGCGTTTTTATTTTCGATTCCGAACGCATTGTGAAATGTTTCAACATGTTCAATTACTTCTGTTAATTTGATGTTTATGGCCATTATTTTTTATTTTTAGTAAATATAATTTAACCAATTATTAAAAAGGAATTCATGCGACAGCTTTTACTAACAATATGTTCACTATGCTGTTTTGTTAATTTTGGTCAAAATTTCTATCCGCCAATTGTTAACTATTCTGTAAAAGACTTTGGCAAAGAAAAAAATCCAGAAAACTATTGCGTGGTGCAAGATCACCGCGGCGTGATGTATTTCGGAAACTCTCATGGTGGACTTGAGTTTGATGGAGAAAAGTGGGCATTTATACAGGTGGGTGTTGGTTCATTCGTGCGTTCTTTGGCGGTAGATGATTCTGGAGTCATTTATGCTGGAATTTATGGTGATTTTGGTTATTTAACGCCTGATGAAACAGGGCAACTTTACTTTAATTCACTATTGAATAAAGTTCCGGAGGAAGATCAATTCTTTAGCAATGTTTGGAACATCCACGCCGCTGGAAATTCCATCTTTTTTCAAACTGAAGAAGCTTTATTTGAATATCTGATCGAAGAAGAAAAGATAAATGTGGTCTATCCAGAAACAAGTTTTCACACGGGTTTTTAGTTGACTCAACCCTTTTTTTAAGGGAACGCGAGGTTGGTGTTGTTGCGCATGAGAATGGAAATTTGAATCGATTAGAATCAACAGAAATGTTTGAAGTTTATGGTGTTTTTGGCATGCACCGCCTAGCAGACGATTCACTCTTAATTATTACACAAGAGTTGGGCTTTTATAAATGGTATAATGATAGCATTCGAAAATTACCTGATTTTAATTCAACACCCTTGTCAGAATTGGCTATTTATGGTTCTTTATTATTGTCTGATGGCGATTTGGCGCTTAATTCTTTTACAAACGGACTCGTTATTGCGGATGTTGATGGAAACATTAAGCGTAAAATTGATCGCAGTTTTGGCATCCGATCGAATTTGGTGCAATACATTTACCAAGACCGAGATTTAAACCTTTGGTTGGCGCTTGAAAACGGAATTTCTAAAGTGAATTATCATTCTCCTTTATCTTATTTTAATGATAAGACAGGAGTGGAGGGCAATGTGCAAGCAATTATTCGATTTAAAGACAATATTTACATTGGAACCTCTTCTGGATTATTTATTAAAAATGACGGTTTATATGGTACACGGCGGTTTGTAAATACAGATGTTGTCAAGGATCAGATTTGGGATTTTGAAATTGTTGAAAACACTCTCTTCGTAGCAACAGCCAACGGAATTTATAAAACAAACGACGGCAAAAACTTCATACAAGTTAATCGTGAACAAACCAATACCATTGTGTACCGGGAAAACCGAAAAGACTTTATAATTGGTGGTCCTCGTGGAATTTTCGTCTATGATAACCGCTTCAATGATAAGTGGTCATACACCTATAATTTTTCTACTTTTTTCAATGGAGAAATTGATCCAACAAATGACAGCATCATTTGGCTGGGCACCACAAAATCGGGTGTTCTTCGTTTAGTCGAAGATCCTGAGGAAGGTTTTATTATTGATATGTATGGTTACATTGATGGGCTCTTAGATGATTTGGGAAAACCAATGATTTACAACGATAGTTTAATTTTCGGCGCAAAGGATGGACTTTTTTACTTTGTCAATGAGGACATCATGCGAGAAGATCTGAAAGATCAATTAACTGCTGAGGAATTGGCTGATCCTGCTTTTACCAAAGGAATATTTGAGCCGTATGTTTTGAATGATTCCCTTTTTAAGGGACAATTTTTATTGCTTGAAAAAGGTGAAGATCGCATTTGGTATTGTAATGAGTTTAAAATCGGTTATTATGACCATGTTACAAAAGAATTTAAAAACAGGCCGTTTTGGGGAATAGATTATGGACGCATAAACAAATTCTATTTAGAAGAAGATGGTGTATTGTGGATAGGTGCCGCCGAGGGATTAATTCGGTATGAGAAAAATAACCTCAAAAAATCCGAGTCTCATTTCTATTCTTTAATCCGTCGGGTAGAACTCACCAAAGGAGATACCATTGTTTAATGGAGTCTTTGTGAATGATCATTAAGGATTTTCTATTCAACAAAACCCGAATAATATTCCAAACGTGGTTTATGCTGAAAATGATATTGAATTCTTGTTCTCTGCACCTTATTTTGAAGATGAGCATCAACCAGAATATCGATATGTACTTGAAGGTAATAGCGATAAATGGTCGGATTGGAAGGCAAAAAGCTTTGCGGGTTATAATAACGTGCACGAAGGCGAATACACGTTCAAAGTAGAGACCCGAAATATTTACGGGCAAATCAGTGAACAGGCGGCGTACTCCTTTGTGGTGTTACCACCTTGGTATCGAACCACTTGGGCTTATATCTTATATGTGATTTTATTTATTTTAGTTTTATCATTGGGCGTTCGAATTAGTTCTAAACGTTTAAAAGCTAAAAATGCTTGGCTTGAAGGAGTAGTGGAGGAGCGAACCAAAGAGATCTCTCAAAAAAATGTTGTCCTGGAACATCAAAAGAAAGAAATTCAAGACAGTATTAACTATGCACAGCGAATTCAAGAAGCAATTCTGCCCTTGGAAGATGAAATGAAAAAATGGATTCCGAATTCATTTGTTTTATTCCGCCCTAAAGATGTGGTTTCTGGTGATTTTTATTGGTTTTTAGAGAAAGATAATAAGTTGATAATGATTTGCGCAGATTGCACTGGTCATGGCGTTCCTGGTGCATTTATGAGTATGATTGGTTCAGATAGGTTAAATAATATTGTGAGTGAAAATCGCATTACATCACCAGGAGCCATTCTATCAGAATTGAACCGAGCCATTAAAAAATCACTGAAGCAAGACGGTCAAAAGAATTCGACACGTGACGGGATGGACGCGGCGGTTTGTACCATTGATTTGGATACCAAAACAATGATGTATACTGGAGCGTATCGCCCACTTTGGATTGTAAAAGATGGAGAGTTAACGGAGATTAAAGCGACCAAAGTAGCCGTTGCAGGTTTCACACCGGATGACCAGGTTTATGAGGAACATAAAATTGATTTGATTGAAGGGCTTAAGTTTTACATGACTACAGATGGGTATGCAGATCAGTTTGGAGGATTAAAAAACAAGAAATACAAGGTCAAAAGTATGAAGACGTTCGTGTCTTTACATTCGAATAAGCCATTTCAGGAACAGAAGAGGGGACTGGAAGATGAATTGCTGGAGTGGATGGGAGAATTTGAGCAGGTAGATGATGTTTGTGTCATAGGATTTGAACTCTAAAATAGGTCATTTTTTGGTTTGAGTTTTTGAACAAAAAACATTTCATAAAAAAAGTACAAAAAAAACTAAGCGGAGTTTGTGTAATATAATTTATTCTTCGTAATATTGCACCCCCGTAAACAAGGGAGATAAAGATTATTGTCATGAGTAACATTATAAGAGATTTACAGGCGGAGTTAACTCCAGCTAACGATATCCCAGATTTCAAAGCGGGTAGTACTATTACTGTTCACTACAAAATTAAAGAGGGAAATAAAGAAAGAATCCAAACATTTCAAGGTGTTGTGATTCAAAGAAGAGGGTCTGGAGCAACTGAAACGTTCACAATCAGAAAAATTTCTGGTAACATTGGCGTTGAAAGAGTCATTCCAGTACAATCTCCATTTATTGAGAAAATTGAAATCCACAAAGTTGGTGCTGTAAGAAGAGCAAGAATTTATTACTTCCGTGAAAGAAGAGGTAAATCTGCAAGAATCAAAGAAAAAAGAAGATTCGCAAAATAATATTAGACCGCAAGGTTTATTGAATCCCGTCTTGGCTATGCTAAGACGGGATTTTTTATTTTCGTACGATAGAATCAATTTGAATTGGGTGAAATTTATTAATGGATATATAGTGCGGGTATAATCATTGCAATAATGGTTGCATTAATAGTTGGTTTACAAACCAAAGATTGGTATTTCGCAATGTATTTGAGTGTTGGCATTACAACCTTAATCATGTTTTGGATTTATATCGCCAATTTAATTGGGAGAAGAAAACAGCAATCAATAATCAATTCAACATTATTTCAGGAGTTTGTAAGTGCAGGTTATTTAAAGGAGGAGTTTGGAGCATATAACGGAATTATCGGGCGAAAAAGTGGTTACAGCATTCGTATATACTATGATTGGAATAAACTTGCTAGAGGTTTCATGAGTAGCGGAGATATTGTCATGATTATATATTTTAAGCCACTTGTGAATAATTTAGTGTCGTTAGATATTGAAATCGAGAGGGTGAAAAACTTAAAGGAAAAATATGCGTCTGAATTCTATTATGGTTTTCGAAAATTCTTTGGCCCAGATCGTTTGATATTGTGTATTAATTATTATCCATGGACGCGTTCTAAACGCATGAAGTCTAAAATAAACAAGGGCTTAGAAATCTTGATAAAGGAAAATATAGAACCACTGGATCTAACCGCTGTACCAACTGAACTTATAAAACATCAAATAAATGATGGATTTTTACCAAGAACAGAACTCATTATTGAATATCTTGAAGAAAAGTATAAAGAAAGATGAAAACATACGTTGGTGTGTTGGGGTATTGTTTTACAAAAATGCGCCGAATCACGTATGAGCGCTACAACCTTTGCAAAGGCGTTTTTACGCCATCTACCAAACTATAACACTCCAATTTATCTTTGAATACCGAGGACTTAAAAATCGATTTATTCATCAGCATTCGCACACATTCTTGAACGCCCTCGACAATAGAAGGGTGAGGGTGCACCAATTCTGATAGTTCTGCAATTCCACGATCCATTTTAATCAATAACGCCACAGCTTGTATGGCACTCGAGGCATGTTCGCCAACCGCACGCATTCCTAAAATTTTCATTTCTTCATCATTCGTTACAATGATTTTGAAAAAACCTTGTGTTTTACGCATAGCAATGGCGCGCGCCATTACTGAATAGTCTAGCTTTACAACTTTGCAAGGTATATTTTGTTTAACGCATTGCATCACGTTCATACCAACCGCAGCTACCTCCGGCTCTAAAAACATAATGGTACAAATATTATCGTATGAAAGTGCGCTTGTTTTTTGACCAAACATGCGTTCTACAGCATGCCTTCCTTCAATTTCTCCCATGTTCACTAAGGCAATCCTCCCAGAAACGTCACCAACAGCGCAGATATTAGGGATGTTAGTTTGTGTGTCTGCGTCACCTATATGTCTGCCATTTTTACCCTTTTTAATCCCGACAGTGTCTAATCCTATATCGTCGTAATTAGACACACGTCCAACGGATAATAAAGCTTTTTCTACACGAATTATTTCCGATTCACCATCACAGGTAATTTCATACTCTACTTCCCCGTCTACAACCTCCATACGGTCAAGTTGCGCTTTGTGATGGATTCTTACGCCTCGCTTTTCTAAATTTTCAGAAACGGTCATGGAAATATCATCATCTTCAAATGGTAAAATATGGTCAGCACGGTCAATTAAATAAACTTTTGTTTTTCCAAAATTTGAGAAAATGGTCGCATATTCACATCCGATTACACCTGCGCCAACAATCACAAGGCTTTTTGGGTAATCATCAATCATATCAATTCCATCACTGGTAAAAATGGCTTTTTCGTCCGCAATAATATTGGGTAATTTTCTTGGACGACTGCCTGTGGCAATAATTATGAATTCTGTATCTATAATCGAATCTTCATCACCTTCTTTAGTAATAGAAACTTCATGAGGACTCACTATTTTTCCATATCCACGACGATAAGAAAAAAGGTCACCACGCTGATTTTTAAGCAATTTTATGTGACACGAATATTGAAATTTACGCTCAAAAATTGCTTCATCCAAGGTTTTTTTAACTTCAGCCCAGGTTATGCGAAATGGTTCACGCCCAATTGATATAATGGTCTCATTCACATTTTTAACACGTTGCGAAAGTTCCCACAACGTTTTTGAACTTAAAGCGCCGTGGTAAACTCCGGCACCTCCAACTTTTTTCGCCTCAATCAAACAAACTCTTTTTCCAAAATCAATAGCCCGCATAGCCGCAGCGTAACCTGCTGGTCCACCACCAATCACTACTAAATCAAATTTCTTGTCACTCATGGATTCATTTCTGTTTAATGTCTGGTCTCATTTTCTAACTAGACACTAGTTTAATAAGGAAATATAATAATTATAATTCTTGCTTCTGCCTATTAATGGAGATTTATCAACCGATTTTTACCACCTTTGTCCTTGTGGAAGAAAAACTAATACAAATTCTGGAGAAAAGTAAGCACAATGAGAAGGAAAATGCAGCCTTCCTAAAGCGCTTGAAAAAACAATCGAAGCAAAATATTGACCAAAGTTTTCACCAGGAACATGATGCGGTTTTTGATCGAATTGATTGCCTGGATTGTGGGAATTGTTGTAGCACGACGAGTCCTATTTTTACTGATCAAGATACTAAGCGTTTATCCAAACTATTTCGCGTAAAACCGGTTCAATTTATTGCCGAGTATTTGCGAACTGACTTGGATGGTGATCGTGTTTTAAAGTCTACTCCATGTCCCTTTTTAATGGATGATAAAAAATGTTTTGTGTATGATGTGCGGCCGCAAGCTTGTAGCGAATATCCGCACACTAACCGCAAAAACATGTATCAAATATTAGACTTGACGCAAAAAAACAGTTTGGTTTGCCCAGCGGTGGCTGATATTGTTGAACATTTGAGAGAGATAGCGCCTAAGAAAACTTTTAGGTAACACATCAATGGTAAATCTATTTTTTTGCTTCTAAAAAGTGGGTGTTATTCATTATTTTTTTATCTTTCGAGTTAATAATTGGTATGATCGGATAACCGTATATGCTTCAACGAGATACTTTAGTTGACAAATGTAATGCCCAATTTCAGAAGATCTTTGGCGAATATAACATCGAAGCGGATGGTAGAATTATAGTGTCTCATTTCGGTGAATTTTCACAAGACTTAGTCAATTCTCTTACCACTAGTATCGAAGAAATGATGTTGGATTCAGGTGATAAGAAGGGCGCGGTCAAACGTATGTTTTCAATCTTGGTCGAGGGCCTTCAAAATATTCGAATTCACGGTGAAAAGGATTCGGATGGGAATCAAGTTTCATTTTTAATTGTACTTCAAAATGAAGACAATTATAAAGTCACTTTAGGAAATCTTGTAAAGGGTGATATTGTTGGGAAATTGATTTCACGAATTGACGAGCTCAACGGTATGGATAGGGATGCCATTAAAGGGCTTTATATGGATACATTATCAAATGGCATCATGTCGAAAAAAGGTGGGGCTGGTTTAGGCTTTATCACAATGTCCCTTAAGTCAAATCACACCATTGGTCATGAAAGTATTCAAGTGTCAGATGATTTGGTGTTCTTTACGCAAAACGTGATGATTGATCGGGTTAAGAAGTAATTTAGGCAATAATGATTAGTCCGAGGTCAATAGTCCTACATCATTAGTCCTACGCTCAAACACTTATTTCACCACCACCTTGGTCGTAAGTCGCTCATAAATTGCTTCATACTGTGGAAGTACATTCTTCAAGCTAAACTTTAACGAATGCTCATAGGCTTGTTTCTTATATTTTGCCAAGGTTTCATTGGACGCTAGAATCTTCAGTGAATTTTTCGCCATATCATCAACATCTCCAACATTACTTAAGAATCCAGAAACACCATGCTCATTTACTTCTGGCAGTCCACCTGTATTACTCGAAATAACAGGAACTCCTGATGCTAAGGCTTCTAATGCTGCTAATCCAAAACTTTCTGTTTGAGAAGGGAGGATAAATAAATCGCTAATGCAATAAATTCCTGATGCGGTTTGAACGTTACCCATCATTTCAACATCTTTACAGACCTTTAGTTCTTTGCAGAGTTCTTCAATTTTAAAACGCTCAGGTCCGTCTCCTGCCAAAATTAATTTAGCTGGAATTTTCTCACGTATTTTTTTAAATACGCGAACCACATCCTCAATGCGTTTAACCTTTCTAAAATTGGATACATGACTAATGATCCGCTCACCATTTGGAGCAACTGCTTGCATCCGCGCAAGATCATCTGGTCTAGGATCATGACAGTAGTGCGTATGTTCTACAAAGTTCGGAATCACTTCTATTTCATTGGTCACTGCAAAATGACGGAATGTGTTTTTTTTTAAGCTTTCTGAAACCACAGTTACAGCATCTGATTCATTGATGCTAAAGGTAATCACAGGTTCAAATGATGGATGTTTACCAACGAGGGTGATATCCGTTCCGTGCAAAGTGGTAATGAACGGAATATTGATATTGTGAGTTTTTAATATTTGTTTGGCAAAATATGCAGCTGACGCGTGCGGAATAGCATAATGGCAGTGCAAAATATCTAAATTCTCATAACGCGTTACGTCAACCAATTTACTTGTTAAGGCCAATTCATAGGGTTGGTAATCGAATAGCGGATAGTGAAATGGGCGTACTTCATGGTAGCGAATATTGGGCAAAAAATGATCCAATTTAACCGGATGATTGTATGATATAAAATGGATTTCATGGCCTTTTTCAGCCAATGCTTTTCCTAATTCTGTAGCGACTATGCCGCTTCCACCGAATGTAGGGTAGAGTACAATACCTATTTTCATTTATTTGCCTTAATTTAAGTCGACAAGAAGTTTAACTATTATTCGGATTAAAAGACGAAATAAAATGCAATAGCTTACAATTTAGTCAAAACCATTCTGTCGGTGCAAAGTTAAGCATCCAATTTGTCATTTTAAATTCTCAGCTGTATTATTATCTTCTTAATATTGGATTAAAAATCTGCAGCCAAATAAATTGCTTCCTGAATTCTTGTGCGAATGTTTTCGCTTGTAATTAACCAATTTTCTGCACTTGGATAAACGCGGTTGCTCAAAAACACATAAACAATGCCCTTTTCAGGATCAGCCCAGGTCAGGGTTCCCGTAAACCCGGAATGCCCAAAACTGCTCAGCGATACTTTATCGCATGTTGGTCCGCCTTGCAAAGATCGAACGGGTTTGTCAAATCCTGCGCCACGTCTGTTTGATGGTGCAAATTGTTGCCGCGTAAAGTCGTCAATGGTAGCTGGATTTAATATTTCTTCTCCGCCATATTTTCCGTCGTTGATGAGCATATGCATAATGGTACCTAAGTCTAATGCGTTTGAGAATATTCCAGCATGTCCTCCAACTCCGCCTTGCATTGCGGCTCCAGGATCGTGAACATGTCCCCACACCAATTGTTTACGGTATATTTTATCGTCTTCTGTTGGGGTGATACGCGTTTTATCGTATCGTTTTAAGGGGTGATAGCCTATGTTTTGAAGTCCCATAGGAGCATAGAACGATTCGTTGACATATGCATCTAAGGTTTTTCCGCTTTGTTGCTCTAGGATCGCTTTCATAAAGTAGTATCCCAAGTCGGAATATTTGTAGCGCTTTTTGATAAGGGCTTTCTTTGTAATGCGTTTTAGCATTAGGCTGTCAAATCCTTCGCTAATGTATAAGTTTTCAGCTACTTGGTCGCTATGCAAGGTGTCTTTGGTTTTACTGTAGATAGAGGCACTAGGTTCGCCTGCTTCGTTTAAAGTTTTTTTGTAGAAAGGGATCCAAGGAAATAATCCGGCTTGGTGTGCAAGCATTTGTCGCAAGACCATTCTTTTATAGGGTGTTGAGTCCACAAGTGCGGGTAAATAATCTCCAAGTGTCTTGTCAACGTCTACCAATCCTTCGTTTTGTAGTTTAATTAATGAGATGGTGGTTGCTGATATTTTTGTAATGGATGCCAGGTCATAAATATCGCTGGTAATAACCGGTTGCTTTTTGTCATAGGTATGATGACCGAATGCTTTATTGTAAAATACGTCTCCATCTTTTATCGCAAGAACTTGGCAACCTGGAAATGCGCCTTTTTTGATTCCTTCTTTGGCAATTTTATCAATTTTGTCTAAATCTTTTGTTTTAATGCCAATCTCTTGGGGTGAAACGTGTCCCAGTCGCGTTCGTTCCGCATAGGTCAATCCTTCACCGGATAAAAAGTGTTCAGAGGCTGTTACAGGTAATTTACCCGTTGGTAATGCTCCACCGAATATAATTTGTGCGGCGGCTTCTTGCATGTAATCGGTGTCTTGATAGGCGACTAAAAATGCTTTTGTTGAATCTATCGGTCCAAATTCATCCATGACATATGGATTCCCAAATAGAACGGTAACCATAGTTTGTCGTTCACTTAAGGCATTGTGAATTTTAATGGATTGCCTTGTAACCCCAAAATTTCTTCTTGGATTGTTGTTGGTTCTGTGAAACGCCATAATAATGCGATCGTAGTCCTCACAACCTTCCATAAGTTTCTGCTCATCTTCTGCAGATAATGAACGTGGAATTTGCAACATGTCTATTGCTGCATATAAGTTAAGTGTGGATTTAAACGAATTTTTTGATGTTCCACCAACGTTAAGGTAAAGTGTTTTTTGCGTATTTAAATGCTGCAACGGTAAAGCATCTGCCTCATTTTTGATGAGTGTTACGGCCGATTTTGAAATTTTTCGGTTCAAAACGTCATACATGGGTAAATTAAGGTCGTCATAGAGATTTTTAGTCTCGATTGGAGCATAGTTATTCAATCCTGCCCATTCTTTTGCTTTTAATATTTTTAAACAACGTGCGTCAATTTCTTCTTGAGTAATTTCTCCACTGGCAATCGCTTCTTTAATTTTTGAAATGCCAACGGGCACGTCTTCTGGAAAAAGTAAAACATCATTTCCTGCCAAAATGGCTTTTACGTCAACTTCTCCAGGGGCATAGTATTTAGATACGCCTTTCATATTTAAAGCATCCGTAAAAATCAATCCTTCAAAACCTAAACTATCTTTTAATAAACCATTTACGATTTTTGGTGAAAGGGTAGATGCTTGGTTTTCTGTATTGTCCAGTATTGGAATGTATAAATGAGCAACCATCATACTTGCCAGTCCTTTATTGATCAATTGTTTAAACGGATAAAGCTCTAAACTATCTAAGCGTGTAAAACTGTGCGGTATTATTGGCAATGCTTTGTGAGAATCTGTATCTGTATCGCCATGACCGGGGAAGTGTTTTCCGCAAGCCAATACATTTTTTTCCTGCATGCCTTTCATATAGGCCAATCCCAATTTGGTCACATTTTCTTTGTTTTCTCCGAATGATCGGTTGTTGATGACAGGATTATTGGCATTGTTGTTCACATCAATAACTGGTGCAAAATTGATATGGATTCCCATTCGTTTACATTGGTCTCCAATTTGCTGCCCCATTTCATAAATAAGTGCATCATCTTGCACAGCTCCTAACAACATTTGTCGTGGATATTTTACTGTAGAGTCTAAACGCATTGAAAGTCCCCACTCTCCATCTATAGCAATAAATAAAGGTGTTTTTGCATTTTTTTGGTAACGATTTGTTAAGTCTGCTTGCCGAATTGGACTTCCTTTGAAAAAAATCAATCCTCCAATTTTATAATCACTTACTAATTTGTCAATTTTAGCGGCATGGTCGGCTTCTTTGTTCGAATAAGCTGCTACCATAAATAATTGTGCAATACGTTGTTCAGGAGTTAAACTCTTAAAAACAGAATCCGCCCAATCACTTTTGACATTCAAAAATGCAGGTGTTTCTTTATTATCTGCAATATTGGCAGTATTATTTTGTGCTTGCACATTTCCAAAAGACAGAAACACTGCAAGTACCGTAGACACTAATATAAACCCCTTATTCTTTAATTTCATCTGCACTTTTAATTTGTCAATTTGACGAATGTATAAATTACTTATAGCATAAATCTTGCCATGGCATCAAATTTGTCCACATATAAACGTGTATTAAGTGATTCGCAACTGCACGTATAATGTCACTTGTTTGACTAGTAAAATTCTTTGCAATACCTACCAAGATTATTGCATTAGATTGAAGTTAATCTCATTATATTTGTATTGCAAGTGTCATTTATTATACGCTTGGATGAGCCAAGCGTATAAAATTTAAAATAACGCCTATGAATTGGAATAAATTTGGATTGTTTAAGTTGCCGAATCGGCATAGAAGATTCGATTATGTTCCACGTTATTATAACGCTGAAAAAGAGGAATTGCAAGCGAAGGTTGATCGAGCAAAAAAGGAGAATTCGATAGATGATGAAGGAAATTTTGCGCGTGAAATAAAGTTCAAGTCACAGATGGAAGAGAAATGGTGCGGTTCTGATTTTAAAGCACAAAGACGTCAATCCAACATGCGCTTAATTATTATTTTAGGAATTATCATTGTTGCTTTCTATTACATTTTTGTGGCATTAGACGGACTTGGATATTTCCTTGATGAAAACATGGATAAATTGAAATAGGCTGTATGTCGGATTTAATAAAGTTATTACCAGATCATATTGCAAATCAAATTGCTGCGGGTGAAGTTGTCCAGCGACCAGCGTCTGTTGTTAAAGAGTTGATTGAAAATGCAATTGATGCGGGAGCTTCGAGCATTAACTTAATTGCAAAGGATGGTGGACGAACGTTGGTTCAGGTGATTGATAATGGTTCGGGGATGAGTGCGATTGATGCGCGCATGGCTTTTGAAAGACATGCGACGAGCAAAATTGCAAATGCAGATGATCTTTTTTTATTGCATACCAAAGGTTTTAGGGGGGAGGCTTTAGCATCTATAGCTGCCATCTCACATGTGTGCTTGCGTACGAAATTGCATGATACCGAGTTAGGAACAGAAATTGTGAACGAAGGTTCAAAGATCTGCAGTCAAGAACCAGTGATGATAGCTAACGGAACAAGTATTGCAGTTAAGAACTTGTTTTATAATGTCCCAGCAAGAAGAAATTTCTTAGGAAAAAACACCACGGAGTATCGCAAAATTTTAGAAGAGTTTTTGCGCATAGCCTTGGTGCATGCGAATATCAATATGACCTTTCATCACAATGATGATGAAATTTATAATTTACCGAGTGAAGGATTGAGACAACGCATTGTGCGAGTGTATGGAAACAAGTTTAACCAACGCCTCGTTCCAGTCAACGAGGAAACGGATATTATTAAAGTGTCTGGATTTGTGTTAAAACCGGAGTTCGCAAAAACGTCGCGCGATCAGTCTTACTTTTTTGTAAATAATCGCTATTTTAAAGACCGTTATTTTAACCATGCCGTGGCTCAGGCATACGAAGGGTTGATTCCTTCGGGCAAATATCCGCCTTATTTTTTATATTTTGATGTTCCTACAAAGTCGATTGATGTGAATGTTCACCCGACTAAAACAGAGATTAAGTTTTCGGAAAATCAGGCCATTTATTCGATTATTCGGAGTGCCGTAAAATTGGCATTGGGACAATATAATATTTCACCAACCTTGGATTTTGAGCAGGAAAGGAGTTTTAATATTCCAGCCTTAAAAACAGATGAACAGGTGAAAATGCCTGAAATTCAAATCGATCCAAATTTCAATCCGTTTAAAACGACTGCTCAGAGCACTAAGTCAAGTGGTGGAGGAAGGCGTAAAATGTCAACTGTTGGTTTTGGTGAAAGTAAAACTATTGATCCTTCTGTATGGGAGAATTTTTATGAGGATGCAAAAACCGAAGAGGTGGCGGTAAGTATGTCTGACTTTGAAAAGGTGACGAATGATTCGGATGAGGTTGAGTTTCAAACCGTAGAATCTTCTATGAATAATGAGATGGCCGTTCAACGTAAAAAGCCAACTCAGATTAATGAAAAATACATTTTAATTTCAATTAAAAATGGCTTTTTATTGATCGATCAATACCGAGCGCATTGTCGCATTTTATATGAACAATTTTTGCTCAACGCTGATGAGGTTAAAATCGAATCGCAACAGTTATTATTTGCAGAGGAGATTGAAATTGATAAAACAGATGCCTTTATCTGGAAAGAATTAAGTCCTGCTTTGAACGAAATGGGCTTTGAAACTGTTGTTGATAAAAGTAAAATAGTAATTTCGGCGGTGCCAACAAGTCTAGAGGATAAGAATCCGCAACGGGCATTAATCGATATTTTTGAAGGCTTTAAAGTCAATCAACAGAATAACGATTTGGATTTAAAAGCGTCAGTAGCTTTATCAATGGCAAGTGCTTTGGCAACTAAAGGGGGTAACAAATTAACGAGTGAGGAAATGCAATACATCACAGATGCTTTATTTGCTTCGTCTTCACCGCAATTGTCGCCACATGGCAGAAAAACAATAGAAACGTTCACTTTGGACGAAATAACTAAACGATTTAATTAATGTTACAAAGCATTTTCAGAAATATGCAACCGGTGGTTAAAAATCTATTGATTTTGAATCTGCTCTTCTTTTTCGCCAAGTTTATTTTTGAGCAAAAGGGAATTTATCTGGGGCCAATATTAGGCTTGCATTATATTAGTTCCGAGGAGTTTCAGCCCTATCAATTGGCGACTCACTTTTTCATGCATGCTGATTTTAGACATATTCTGTTTAATATGTTTGGTTTAGTAGTTTTCGGGAATATGCTAGAACGGATTTGGGGAGCCAAACGGTTTTTAATTTTTTACTTTATCACGGCTTTAGGCGCGGCCTTTTTACACCAATTGGTGCAAGGAATTGAGTTGTATCAAATCACTGGAACCTTTTTTCCTGATCACGAATACATCAATACCCTATTTACAATAAAAGGAGATAGTGTTTATGGTGACCCTGCAAATGGACATTTATATCCTGCCTACGCAAGTTTAAAGCATTATGCCCTTGGAGCGTCAGGTGCCTTGTATGGAATTTTAGTTGGAGCAGCCATGTACTTTCCAAATACAGAAGTCATGCTTTATTTTGCTTTTCGTGTAAAGATAAAATGGTTGGCTTTAGGGCTTGGAGTGCTTGAGTTAGTTTCAATTGTGCAGGATAATCCAGGGGACAGTGTTGCACATTATGCCCATATCGGTGGTGCATTGTTCGGCTTTATCATTATTAAAATTTGGCAACGAAATCAAAACCAATTCTATTAAGCAATGGCGAAAGAAAATGTAGGACAATACGTCAAGCGATTGGTTTTGCAATCTGGAATGCTCGGTAAGCTCATTGCTGCTAGTACAGTTGTTTTTTTGTTTTTCGTTTTAATGGGACTTGGCGAATTTTTATTCTATGGTCCGCCTGAATTGTTTGCAGACGTATCGGTAGCCGATACCTTCACTGAAATCTTTCGTAGTAAGTATTTTTCTGCACCTGGTGATCCGAGTTTGCTATTGTATAAACCTTGGTCAATAATAACGCAATTATTTACCCATGGTAGTTTTGGTCACTTTATATTTAATATGATTGCGCTCTATTTTTCGGGTAGAATTTTCATCAGTTTTTTTGGAGAACGGCGCTTGTTATTAACCTATTTCCTAGGTGGAATTTTTGGTTATATCATTCATATTATTGCCTATTATTCATTTCCTGGATTATCGGCTAATGGGGTAGCAGGTATAATGGGGGCATCTGGTTCTGTATTCGCAATTTTTGTGGCTTCAGCCGTTCATAAGCCTAGTTATCCGGTGCATTTATTTGGTGTGTTTAAATTGCCATTATTTGTAATAGCGGCGCTATATGTGCTAAGTGATTTGATGGGCATAGGAAGTAACGATCAAGTGGCGCATTTTGCACATTTGGGTGGTGCATTATTCGGTGGGTTATCTGTGATCAATGCCTTCTCATCTAAAAATTTCATGAACCGAATTGATCGCTTTATCTTTAAATTAAAACTCGGCAGTTTCTCTTTTAAGCGAAAGCCTAAAAAGCCTAAAATGAGAGTCTACGAATCTACAAAAGCTTCCAAACAAACAGATGATGAGTACAATGCGGACAAAGCTGGTCATAAAGCGCGCATTGATGCTATTCTCGAAAAAATATCTAAAAAAGGATACGAGGGTTTAACCAAGGAAGAAAAAGACATTCTCTTCAATGAAAGCAAACGCTGAGGAAAAATTGAAAATGGGCTTAGCATTGAAGCTTTTTTTGTGGACGAACATTCTAAATTCGTTTGCGCTCATATTAGCTTATCTGTGCACTCACATTTCTCCAAATAGTTTTGCGTATTTCTCTTATTTCGGCTTGGCGTATCCTATTTGGTTAGGCATTGCTTTGCTATTTATCGTCTTTTGGTTCTTTTTTCGACGAAAATTGGTTTGGATCTCAATTTTGACAATACTGCTCGGCTTTAATCATCTGCGGCATTTTTTCACCGTTAACTTTTCAGATCCTTTGCTCAAACAAAAGATAGAGGTGCTTTCTTATAATGTTCACATTTTTAATCTATATGACCTAGAGAATCGCCTTGCCAATCGCAATGCCATTTTTGATTTTTTAAAGGCAGAGGATGCCGGTATCTATTGTTTTCAAGAGTTTTATCATCAAGATGGAAGCGCCAATTTTGTGACGAAAGACTCTATGGTAAAGTTGTTGAATACGCCTTATTACCATGAGCGGTATACCCATGAACTCACCAATAAACGGTATTTCGGTGTGGCCACTTTTTCTAAATACCCCATTATCAATAAAGGAGAGATTCCTTTTGAAAATGACCCGAATAATTTTTGCATTTACTCAGATTTAGTCACAGTAATTGATACCATTCGTGTTTTTAACGCCCATATTGGTTCCATCCGTTTGCAAGATGATGATTACCGCTTTTTTAATGAAGATACCGCCGAAGACCTCTACCACAATAACGAAGTAGGGCAGCGCATTTTAAAACGACTAAAAATAGGATTTGAAAAACGCGCCGTACAGGCTGAAAAAACTGCCGCAGAAATTGAAAAATCTCCCTATCCAGTTATTTTGTGCGGCGACTTTAATGATACACCCGTTTCTTATTGTTACCGCCAATTTAATCGTTTGCTGAATGATGCTTTTGTAACTTCTGGAAATGGGGTAGGAACCACCTATATTGGTGAAGTGCCTTCTAATCGAATTGATTATATTTTCTATTCAGATAAATTTGAAAGTGCTGGATTTACAACTCATGACGTGGATTATTCAGACCATAAACCTATTTCTTGCGCGATAGGTCGTACAAACTAAATTATAGCGTTGCTAGAATTAAAATTCATATTGGATGATGATTTACTGCCGTATGTAAATTGTATAATGGTGGGTGAATGCACGGATTCAACTAAGCATACGAATATGCCGCTATATGCGGATGGTTATCCCGGTATTATGTTCCAACAGTCAGAGAATGGTTGTTATCTGTTGCCAAAGCAGAAAAAGCTTTCCGAGTTATTTCTTTATGAGCAGACTCTGCAACCTGCTGCAGTAGATATTAAGGGAAAACATCAATATATTGTTCTTCAGTTGTACCCATTTGCTTCAAATTATTTATTGAATATTGACCCTAAAAAATTAAACGACGATTGTTACGATCTACTTCAAATTGAAGTTCCTGATGTTTCTGTATTTAATCAGCAATTGATTGATGCTAAAACTAACGAGGCACGTGTTAACATCATTTCCAATTTAATACGAGGGCTCATTAAAACGCATAAAATTTCAGAAAACAACAAAATTGAGCAGGCGATTGGAATTATAATCCAAAAAGAAGGTCAAATAACCATCAAGGATCTATTATCTAAAATATTTATGACGGAAAGTACGCTAGAGCGTCAGTTTCTATCTCACGTGGGTTTAACACCGAAACAATTTGCGAAAATAATTCAATTCAAAAGTTCAATTAGCAAGCTAACACAAGACCATTACAATTCTTTATTAGAGGTTGGGCTAGATTGCGGGTTTTCCGATCAATCGCATTTTATCAGAACTTTCAAAGCTTATACTGGGCAAACTCCTTCATACTATTTAAACCAGATAAATAGTTAATTGCTTTGTCGGTTTTATTCAATTTATAGCACTTCCAGTCCAATATCTTTGTTCAAAATTTAAAAAAATAGATTTATGAATATTATAGTATTTGGTGCTACAGGAACAATTGGTAAACATGCGCTAACTCAAGCGCTTGAAAAAGGTTATAAGGTTTACGCTTTTTGCAGAGATAAAGAAAAAATTAGTGACATTAGCCACCCAAATTTAGAAACAATAACTGGAGATGTTATGAACATTACTGATGTTAAAAAAGCCATCAGAAACATGGATGTAGTTATTATTACACTTGGATCAGGAAAGAGTAGAAAAAGCATTGTACGATCAGAGGGCACTAAAAATATTATCGCGTCTATGAGTGAGAATGGACTTAGTCGCCTGATCTGCCAAAGCACACTAGGGACATATGAAAGTAATGAAAATCTCAACTTTTTCTGGAAGCGAATAATGTTTGGGTGGTATCTAAAACAAATTTTTTTGGATCATGAATTGCAAGATAAATTTGTAATGGAAAGTGGATTGGATTGGACGATTGCGAGACCTGGAGCTTTTACGGATGGAGAGAAAACGGGTGAGTATTTACACGGTTTTGGTCCGAAAGAAAAATCACTCAAATTAAAAATATCAAGAGCAGATGTGGCTGATTTTATCTTGAGACAAATAACGGACCGTTCATATTTGCATAAGACACCGGGGTTATCCTATTAATGCACTTTGGGCTGAATTCTTAGGTAGCCGATTAAGCATCCATGACGTAGATTATCAATTCAAAATTTATTTTTTAGGAAATAAGGGTCAAAAACTAATTATTAGAGGAACCCCTAAAGAAATGGTATTTAGTAATTATCCATTTAAGTATATTAATGATTGTACTGATGGGATAAGAAACCATCTAAAAAATCGCTATTAATAAATTGGCAAAACCAATATTTCTGACCAAACACTATTTATCAATTCTACGGAATAATCAAAGCCCTTCCATAATCCTCCAAAACATAAGCCGTACCATCTAGCCACTTCTTGATATTCTTTTCGTTAAAAAATGCACCTATGTGGTAGCTATAACTTGAATTTAACGCTGGACTATCAATCGCCAATTCTTTTTCTGGTCCAACGGAACCGTAATAATTAGAATGTACGAACCATACTTTGTTGTTGCTTTTTAAAATGAACCCTACGTGTGAGTCTAAACCAACTATGTATAGGTTGTTAGGGCGCCTCTTGACATATTCAATAACGGTTTTAATATTGGTGTGTTTTTTAATTTCTGAGCAGGTGTTTTGTACAATTTTTAAGGAATACATTTTAGCTAAATCGAATCGGTTCCAGTTAAATCCCATATGTTTTAATGGCGTTGACACAAAATAACCGCAGGCCACAATTTTATCTTCTCCCGGGCGGTTGGTGTAGCCATTATAATCCCATTTAGTCCGAATCCAATAAGGAAAAATGACGTTTTCAAATTGGTGTAATAAATAGTTGCGGCATGAATCTGCAGATGCGTTATTGGCTTTTAACTGCGCTTTATCGCGTTTGATTTGAGCTAAAGCCTGATCGTATGTGAGGGCATCAGCTTGAGCTTCCGCTTCAACGATAAAGGAATTTAAAAGAAGAATAAAAATGAAATAGCGCATACTTTTTCTTATTAAAATTCAAGAATAGAAAAAGGTAACACTATTTTTTTGCTTTACCCTCTAACTTCAAACTGTATTGGAATACAATAGAACGTGGCGCTTCAATTTTTAGAGGGCGCAAAGAGTAGGTGTGGTTTAAAAAGTTTTTAGCAACAACGGATATTTTATGCGTAGAATTTTTACCAAACGCGTACGAACATCTCAGGTCCATAATCATATTGCCATTATTGTTGTTTTCAAAAAAATCACGATATAAAATAGCTTGCAAGGTGCCGCCTGTATTTACCGTAATGTTTTCAAAGTCAATAATTGCCTGATCTAAATTTTCTAATCGACTAAAGTATTTAATGGTATAACCTAAAGCGAATTTTTTATAAACCAGTTCAATGTCTGCCTTAAAAGTATGTTTGAATCGGTATTTTAAAACGTTGGTTGTGGTGTCGTAGCTTGTGTTTTTAAAACTGTATTCCTTAGGATTACTGGGGTTATAATCTTCTGCAAAAACTTTGTCTGGTTCCAGCGTTACAGGGTTAATGTAATTATAACCTATCATATTGGTAATTCGAAAGTTTTTTCCAATTTTACCAGTTCCGTTTAAGGTAATGTCAAACCCAGTTATTTTAGATTTACCTGTATTTAAAAACTTAAATCCAGCCAACGGATCACCAGCAACAAAGTCAGGACTTGGATCCCAAAATCCAAACAAATATTCTATGGTGTTTTCATATTCTTGAATGAACGCCGCAACATCTATTTGACCCAAATAGTTTTTGATTTTAAAACCTTGATTTACGCCAGCCTCCGCATTCCAGCTTTCTTCTGGTACAAGATCGGGGTTTTCGTAAACACCAATTGAACCTACATTGGTTCGGATATAACGCTCTGTAATTGTTGGGAATCGATAACCTTGACCATAAGAAACTCTTAAGAAGGTCGCTTGTGAGAGTTTTAAATTAGCACCTGTTCTAAAAATCGGATTCCAAGCGGTAAGTGTATCGTTCAATTGAAAATATTCTCCTCGAGCACCAATGGAAAGGTTGATGATATCAAAGAAGTTTTTTTGGATTTCAGCATATCCTGATAAATTAAATAACTGATTGGTAGGATCATCATTATTGCTATAAATCTCGGCATACGAATCATTAAACTGAGAACTGACACCACCAATAAAATCAAACGATTTTTCCTTTAAGAAAGTAAACGATTTTTTAAACTGATAATCCGCATAATAAACTTGACCGCGGTTAGATTGATTGCCCGACATTTCATTATTTGTATGCAAAAACCGCGTTTTTAGACTGTGTTTGACCCCAAGACGGGAGGTGTAAGAAATATAAGGGTCAACATTAAAAATAGATTGGTTCTGCAGGAGTACAGCGCCCGGGTATCCTCTATAAAGCCCTGAACTATCATCCAACCAAGCCAAGGTTAAATTAGTTTGATTGAGCATGAAGTTTCCGTTGATGCCGTATTGTAAACCTTTCACTTTTTCGGACCGTTGTCGCAAATTAAAGTTGAAACGCATTTTTTTGCTCTGCATTTGATCGTCTGTAAAATCTTCAGAGATCGTATCAATCACTTCAACACCTTTTATCGGAGCGCCAATATAGCCGTGCTCCCAATTCACATTTCCGCCTAGTACTAAATCTGTTTTTTTATTGATAATGCGGCTATGCAAAAAGTTTGCACCATGAATGAATGCGTACGAATTATACAAGGGTGTGTTTACCGAATCATTTGTCGCCCACCAATTTTGATCTAAACCTTTAGGAGCAGAATGAAAGCCGGAGTAAACGTTGACTTTGGTCAGTGGTTTGTCTTTAGGATAAGCTGTGCGAATATGAATGGAGCCGCTTAAAGCAGAGGAACCCGACAAGACGGATGAGGCTCCTTTGGTGATTTCTATTTGCGATATGTTTTCTACAGGAACAAATCCCCATTCGGGCCGTCCAGCATCTCCAGATAGAATGGGCATATCATCTACCAATACCGCAACTTTACTACCCACGCCAAATGTGAATCCACTTCCACCACGTATTTGTGGTTCGCCATCCATAATGTTTAAACCTGGTGTTTGATCTAATATGCTCTCAATACTACGCGTGTTTTTGTCTTCTATTATGGCAGGTTTAATTACTTCAACAGAGTAGGTGAGTTCTTCTACTTTTTGGTCGAATTTTCCAACTCGTATCTCTACCGTTTCAAGAATCCGCGGTTTCATCACTAAATCCAGTTCAGTTTGTTCACCAGTTTTGATGGAGACTGAAATGGTATCATTCAACATTCCTGTGTATTTGAAAATGAGCTGATAATCGCCTTGTGGCAACTCTATTTTGTAATTTCCTTCAAGGTCTGAAACCGTTCCGAGTGAAGCGTTACCCAATACAACAACATAGCCACCAATTACAGGCGAGCCGTCGTTAGCCGTAACTAAGCCGTAAATACCGCTTTGAGAAAGTCCGCAAAACGAGTACCCAATTGCAGCTAATAAGAGAACCAGTCCCTTCATGATTAGGAATTAATAGATGTTTAAAAATGTTGAGATCAGTAATGCTAGTTGATAATTATTTTACCCGTAGCAATTTGATCATCTTTTAGAATTCGGTAAACAAAAGTACCTGTTGCAGGAATGTTATGTTGACTTATTGCGCTGTTTAAACCAGCCTCGTAAACTAATTTCCCATCTAATCCATAAAGCGCAATTTTAGAATCAGTATAATCCGCTAGATTCACGGTTAAACCGCTTTCATTTGAAAATACTTGATGCTCTAATTCATTTAAAGTTTCAATAGATGAATTGTCATAAATCAATTCAATATCATCAATCCACATTTCGCTTCCTTCAATTGCGATAGTGCTGTCTCCTGAAGAAACAACTACAAGTACATAGTCTGGGGCAGATTCGGTGTAATAGGTGAAAGGAGTCGAAATTCTTGTCCATTCGTCATAATCTCCTTCAATATCAAATCGAGCGTGACCGACCCAGTGATCAGTAGAACCCGTTTCAGGTAAAACACCTGGAGCGCTATCATCATGCAATAAAACTTCAATTTTACCACGGTCACCATCTTCTGGATCATACTTAATCCATGCTACTAAACTGTCCGGTCGAGCAGTAAAAGGTGTGTTAAAATCATCTGAAGATGTATTTGTAAATACATTCCCTAATTCTGGATCAAAATCGGCATGAACTTGACCATTCGTCATTATTCCATTTGCGACTACATCAAATGCGTCAACGTTTAAAAATCGCACACTATAATCCCCAGAGTGGGCATCATCACTTTTAAATATAACAACTGGTGCTACTATTCCAAGGGCATCTGCTGTTTTTAATGAACTCCATTCTTCGGGTTCATCCTCAGTTCCAATTACATCTTCCCAAGGCCCTTCAAAACCAGGGTTTTCCAGTTGTTCTTGTCCAAAACTTGTGGCGGCTAACGCACAACCAATCAGTAGTAATATTCTTTTCATTTATCGTTATTTTGAAACTAAAAGTACACATAATGATTAGAAAAGCAAAATGGCGTTTATTGTCTCCAGTTTTAAAGTCTGTTGAATCAATAGATTATTACGGGAAATTAACAGGGAATAGTGCTGATAAAACTGATTCTAAGCGGCCACTTTTTTCTTTAATAAGGTTAAGGTTTCAAAAGGATTATCTACAATGAACATATTTATAATCCAATCGGGTAGACTGCCGCCTGGACTGGCAAAATACTGAAAGTGCACGCTCGTTTCGCTTCCCACTGTTTTTAGTTTCCAAAACCCATAGCTTTTCGTTATCCGAACATAATCGTCACTTTCGTCTATTACACCATTAATAGATTTCATATTGATTAAAGTAGTGCCTTCACTTTTAGTTATTGTCATTTTAGATACACCGTCACGATCAGAAGCTGGCCAAGGTAAATCCAATACATTGTAAACGTAGTATTGACCATCACCAATTTTTTTCATAATTCGTGCTTCGCTAATATCTGGGTACCAATTCACATAATCATTAATGTTTACAATAATTTTCGCAATGATTTTACGGCTGGCTGCTATTGTAGTCAATGCTTTAAATTCACGAATGTTTTCGCCATCAACAGTGCGCGTATATATTTTTATTCCGTCTTCATTTTTTTCAAGTTCCCAAGCCCCGTTTCCCGCAAAACATTGAGGTGATAGTAAGAACGTTGCGTAAAAAATGATATGTTGTATGTGTTTCATTTTATGTTATTTTCTGCCGAAATCTGCTGGAATTTCTCCCCAAACCTTGGTTTCCCATTTCAACACGGGATTAGTATAACGGTTAACCTTCAGCCAATGTTCGGCTCTTTTAATCAAATTTGCCACTTCTGGAATCGGTTTTTTGTTGGTTCTACAAATTCCAAGTCTTACCCAACCCATAGCAATTCTAGAGTCAGAATAAATCGGCATGCTTTTCATTTTCGGATCTTTATGTCCATTTAAATAGGCTAGTGCATGCACCAAAGCTAAAAACTCACCAATATTATTCGATCCCTTTTTATAAGGCCCCACTCTAAACACCGTTTCGCGGCTAAAGTTCCAAACACCTTGATATTCAAAATCGCCTTTACCATTACATGCGGCATCAACCGCAAGGCTTAGTTCAATTGGCGTTCCAATTTTTTCTAACTCGGCATCACTTAAATCTTTCGTTTTTTTATAATCACCATCCTTATACTTATCGGGGTGCTCTGTAAAGGCTGTTTCAGCTAATTGTTTACTGCCAAAGGTTTTATAAATTGCTTTTGGAAAGCCTCTGATTTCTTTCAATACATCATTCCAATTGGTATAGATACCTGGACGGTGACCATGCCACACCACATAATAATATTGTTTTTTTTGTTTGTTTTCAGTCTTTACGGAGGAAGGATCTTTATATGCTTTCCGGGCTTCTTCAAGAGAAGTGAATGAACGGAATTTTGCATTGGCATAACCTTTTATTTCACGCTGACAGTGCTCCCAGGAATCATAAATCCCAGGCGTGTTTCCTTCCCACACGACGTAAAACTTCTTTTTTTTGGCCATTCCTCAAATTTATAATTAAATGTTGATTTGGTAGATGAAATTGGATACTTGAATGAAAATTAGGGCAGATTTGTTGAAAACGAACGGTATAGCGGAAACAAAAATAGTGTAAAACGTTTCCAATGTATTTTATATTCATACATTTGCACCATGGAAGAGAAGAAAATGGAAATCGTTAAGTCTGCGCTTGAGGTTTACATGAAGTTCGGGATCAAGAGTGTAACAATGGATGAAATGGCTAGGCAACTGGGTGTTTCAAAGAAAACGTTATACATCCATGTGCGGGATAAAAACGAATTGGTAGAACAATGTTTATTACTAGATCATTCTTGCGCAATTGAAGGGATGGACTGTATATTCGCTCAAGGATTAAATGCTATTGAAGAATTGTTGGAGATTGGACGCTATATGGTGAAGACACTTGGGGCCATTCATCCATCAATATTTTTTGATTTGGCCAAATATCATCCAAGTGCCTTGAAGTCAACACAAAAGCATAAGTATGATGCCATGCGTGAACGGATTGTCAATAATTTAAACAAAGGCATGGCTGAAGGTGTTTATAGAGATAATTTAACACCTGGTATTTTGTCACGCCTTCATATGGGAACAATTGATATGATTATGTCTAGCGAGGCTGTGCCTTCTAATGAGTTTAGAGTAGACGAGGTTTATTCGGAATTTTTTCGCTATCACATTCGCGGAATTGCAAGTAAAAAAGGATTAGAGTGCTTAAAAGAATTAATACACAATGATGAAAACTTATAAAAATCTATTATTTGGATTATTGGCAGCATGTTCTGCCAATTTTTCAATTGGGCAAACCCAAACATCATTTTCGCTGAATGAAGCCGAAGAATTTGGTGTAAATAACAATGAGCAAGTAAAAAATGCGCTTCTTGATATTGAATCAGCTAAAAAGAAAGTATGGGAAACAACAGCAATTGGTTTACCTCAAATTAGTGCTGAGGGGCAATTCCAACAATTATTGGATATTCCTGTTCAGGTAGTAGATGCTTCTTTGTTTAATCCAATGGCAGCTCCTGGAGATGTATTGGAGTTTAGAGCAGGACAAGAATTTAGTACATCCTTGGCATTTAATGCCTCTCAATTGATCTTTGATGGTTCATATATCGTAGGACTTCAGTTTTCTAAGTTCTTTCAAAAAATGTCATCAACTGCTGCGGACAATACAAAGCAGGAAGTAAAGGCAATGGTCAGAGAAGCCTATTATAATGTTTTGGTGGCCAACGAAAATGTGACGTTAATGGATTCAATTTTAATTTCGACTAAAAGTCTCTGGGATAAAACAGCGATCTATGCAGAAAGTGCCGTGATTCCGCAAGAAGATGCCGATCAAGTTGAAATTGCATATAACCGCGTTAGAGCTTCAAAGGCAAATGCAGAACGCCAAGCCAGTGTGGCTTTAAATTTATTAAAACTGCAAATGGGCTATGATTTTGATCAACCGCTCGAATTAACGGCAACTTTAAAAGACGTATTGGATGAAATGCAAGGGAATAGTCCTTTATTGGAAGATTCTGGAATTAAAAATAACCAAAATTATGTGATGTTGGAGCAACAAAAAGAGTTGGACCAATATAGTCTTAAGAATGAAAAGGCGGCATACTTACCATCTGTTGGTGCCTTTTTTACGCATTCTCAAAACGCCTTTAGAAGCGAGTTTGATTTTTTCCAAGATAAGGCCTGGTACCCAACCACAGTTTGGGGAGTTTCAATGAAAATTCCAATTGCAAGTAGCGGACAGAAAGTGATGCGTGTGCAACAAGTTGAAATTAAAATTGAGCAAGATCAGAACAATCTTAAGAATTTAGAAAAATCGCTCCAGTTTCAGGAGTTACAATTAAAAACATCATACGAATCAGCCTCAGAAATGGTCGAACTTGAAAAGTCGAGTGTTGAATTGGCGAGAAGAGTATATCAACGTGCTATTTTGAGAAATGAATCTGGCGTGGTTTCTCCCCTTGAAGTGACACAATTACAAAATCAATTATTACAAGCCGAAGGAAATTATATCATGGCGGTGATGGAGATGTTGAGAATAAAAGTACAATTGGATAAATTATATAATAAATAATCGATTTGGTATCAAATCAAACATTAACTCAGAAGTTTAAATTAATAAAAATGAAAAAGAAATTTATTTATTTCATTGCCTTAGGAAGTTTTTTAGCGGCTTGTGGATCAGTAGAAACAAATCCTGAATTGGACGCACTAAATAGTAAACGCGATTCGCTTAAGGCAGAGTTGGCTTTGGTTGATGCTCAAATTTTGAAACTAGACACCACTATTGTCGAGATTGTCCCAATTGTGACAGCAGATAAAGTGAAGGTGGAAGACTTTTCCCATCAAGTAGAAATTCCGGGTACAGTTGAAACAGATCAAAATGCATTGATTAATGCAGAGTCGAGTGGTGTAATTAAGCTTGTTCATGTGCGTGAAGGTCAAACGGTTTCTAAGGGACAGACATTGATTACGATTGATTCTGAGATCTTAGCTTCAACAATGGAGGAGTTAAAGGCCTCGTTAGAATTGGCAGATTATATGTTCGAAAAACAACAGGAGCTTAAGGATAAAGGAGTCGGCGTTGAGATGGAATATGAACAAGCTAAAAACCAAAAGCTTTCTTTAGAGAAAAAGATCAGAACAATGCGTTCGCAACAAGGTAAAACTGTCGTTCGTGCACCTTTCTCAGGTGTCATTGATGATATTATGGTTAACGCAGGTGAAATGGCTGCTCCTCAAATTCCGCTATTGCGAATCGTAAATAATAGTAATATTACGATTAATGCCACGCTGTCTGAAAACCTATTGTCTAAAGTAAATATTGGAACAGCGGTTGAAATGCGTTTTCCTTCATTGAATGACACCGTGATCGTTTCAACGGTTTCCAATAAAGGAAATTATATCGATCCAACAAATAGAACGTTTAGAATTCAAATTGCTGTTAAGAACAATAAACTCTTATTGCCAAATCAGTTCGCAGAACTAAATGTCACTGATTTTACCCGTAAAGATGCCATAGTGGTCAACTCTGAGTCATTACTGCAAGATACGGATAACAATATGTATGTATACCGCTTGACACCAGCTGGTGAGCCTGAAAAATATAACGTTGAGAGAATTGAAATAAAGGTCGTTAAAATGTTTGAAGGCCAGGCTTGTATTGAAGGCGCAGTAAAAGATGGTGATTTGCTAGTAGTAAAGGGAGCGAAAGGAATTACGGAAACAGATGTGGTTACAATTCAATAAGTAGAAAAAAATGAGTAAATCAATAAAAGACCAAAAAGAATTTGGAATTTCATCTTGGGCAGTAAATAATCGTAAAACAGTTTATTTATTGATTGTGATTATCCTAATTGGAGGAATGGGCGCATATACAAGTATGCCTAAGGAGAATTTTCCGGAGCTTCAAATTCCTGAAATTTATGTCGGAATTGCTTATCCAGGTAACTCACCAGAGTTAATTGCTGATAAAATTACAGATCCGATTGAAAAAGAATTAAAGTCCATTAAAAATGTGGATGAAATCAATTCAACATCTATTGATGGTTTTGCTTCAGTGCAGGTCAAGTTTGACTTTAAGGTAACTACAAAGCAAGCCTTGCAAGATGTCAAAGACGCCGTGGATAAAGCACGAGCATCTAAAGATTTCCCCCAAGATTTGCCGGTTGAACCAAATATTTTCGAACTGGATATTTCTCAAATGCCGATCATGAATATCAACCTTTCTGGTGACTATTCTATTGAGCAATTGAATGAGTACGCTGAGTTGTTAGAAGATAAAATTGAAGACCTACAGGAAATTTCCGAAGTGGACATTCGAGGTACGCAGGAACAGGAAATGCAAATCATGGTTGATCCGCGCAAGGCGGAGGTAGTGGACGTTTCATTTGGAGACATTCAAAATGCTATTGGGAATGAGAATTTAACAGTTTCAGGAGGAGAGTATCTAGACGGAACAAGAAAACGAGCCATTCAAATTGATGGAAAATTTAAATCTGCCGAAGAAATTGGAAAAGTAATCGTAAAGCAAGAGGATTACAAGCCTGTTTACTTAAAGGATATTGCTGAAATCAAATTTGCAGATGCTGATACGAGTTCTTATGCACGTGAGCGCAGAGAAACCGTGGTTATGCTTGATATTAAAAAGCGAAGTGGAGAAAACCTATTGGACGCTTCTTCAGAGATTAATAGATTATTGGAAGAGGTGAAAGCGAGTGGAGAAATCCCGAGCGGAATAAATATTTCCGTAACGAATGACCAGTCTTCAAAGACACAAGAAATGGTTTCTAACCTAGAAAATTCCATCATTTTTGGGGTATTATTGGTTGTTGGTGTGCTTTTATTCTTTTTGGGATTAAGAAATGCATTATTTGTTGGGGTGGCTATTCCACTTTCTATGTTCATGTCTTTCTTTATTCTAAACACTATGGGCGTTACCTTAAATACAATGGTATTGTTCTCATTAGTATTGGCATTGGGAATGCTTGTAGATAATGGAATTGTGGTTGTTGAGAATGTGCAGCGTTTAATGGAGGAGGGTGTAGATTCTTTCACAGCAGTTAAAAAAGGGGTAGGTGAAATTGCGTGGCCTATTATCGCTTCGACAGCAACGACTTTGGGAGCCTTTATTCCTTTGGCATTATGGCCAGGTATGATTGGTGAATTCATGAAGTATTTACCAATCACGTTGATTATTGTCCTCGGTTCGTCCTTATTTGTTGCATTGATTATTAATCCAGTTTTAATTGCCATTTATATGAGAGTGGGCGGTGAAAAGACGACTAAAAAACGCCCACTGATCACTGCAGCGATATTTATTATTTTTGGATTGATGCTGATCCCTGCAAGTGCAGGATGGAGCAATCTTTTTATTGTCATTGGACTATTTATTATCATAAATATCTTCTTATTGATTCCTGCAGCTGAATGGTTTCAGGAGAAATTTTTGCCAAAATTGGAGTCTTTTTATGAGAGAATATTAAAGTTCTCTTTATTTAAAAGACGACCCGTCGGTTTGTTTTTAGGAATGTTTGTTTTATTCTTCTTGTCAATCGTGTTGGTAGATTTGTTTACACCCAAAGTCCTCTTTTTTCCAGAAAGTGAGCCCAATTATGTAAACGTTTTTGTGGAGCATCCAATAGGGACAGATATCCGGGTTACAAATCAAACTACTTTAGAAATTGAGGAACTTTTATATACTGAAATTTTAAATGAAGAGATTGGCGATACAGTCGGTAAGCCCTTTGAACATTGGATTATCCAGTCTATAATTGCACAGGTAGGAGAAGGTGCTTCGGATCCTTCACAAGGAGTTACCATGGGGAATACGCCTAATAAGGGACGTATTACGATCAATTTTTCTGAATCTAAAAACCGTAAAAAATATGGTCAAGACTACGAGACGAGTGAAATCATGGAACGTATTTCGACAGGACTGAAAAATAAATTCCCTGCGGATGTAAGAATTTCAGTAGATAAGGATAATCAAGGGCCGCCGACTGCGGCGCCAATTAATGTAGAGGTTGCTGGAGATATTGATTATGATTTAGTATTGGAAGAGGCCGAAAAATTAAGGTTTTACTTAGATCGTAAAAATGTACCTGGTGTTGAACAGTTGAAATTAAATGTCGAAACTGGGAAACCGGAGTTGAAAATTGAGGTGGATCGTGATAAAGCACGTTTGTTTAATACCTCTACAGGTCAAATTGCAAACGCGATTCGAACTGCACTTTTTGGGGCAGATATTTCAACTTTTAAGGATGGAGATGAAACGTATGATATGGTGGTGCGTTTTGATGAGTCGTCAAGAAATGATTTGGATGCATTAATGAATCAAAAACTGATCTTCCGAAATAATAAAGGGAAAATGTTGCGCATTCCAATTCGTTCTTTAATTAAGGAGCCTGAGCCAACGAATACCTACAGTGCTGTGAAGCATTTGGATTTAATTCCTGTTGTCACCATGTCTTCAAATGTAACTGAAGGGGCAAATGCGAATGAGGTGGTAGCAGATTTGAAAGTTTTGGCAAATGAATATCTGGCTGATACTGAAATTACGCCTGGCGTTACTTTTACTTTTACAGGTGAAGGGGAGGAGCAAGCAAAAGAAACAGCATTCTTAAGTAAAGCATTACTACTTGCCTTGGGTATCATTCTTTTCGTTATTGTTGCGCAGTTCAATGCTTTTACTACGCCTATTATCATTCTATTTGCAGTAGTTTTCAGTTTTATCGGGGTGTTTTTAGGAGAAGTGATTTTCCAAATGGATTTCGTAATCATCATGACTATGATTGGGATAATATCCCTGGCGGGGGTCGTCGTGAACAATGCCATTGTATTAATCGATTATACCAATCTAATTCGGAAAAGACGCCGCGAAGAATTGATGTTGGGCGAGTTTGATCAATTGCCATTGCCAGAAGTTATTTCGGCTATTGTAATCGCGGGTAAAACAAGGTTACGTCCTGTACTTTTAACGGCTATTACAACTGTTTTAGGACTTATTCCTTTAGCATTTGGTATTAACATTGACTTTACTTCTTTATTAACCGAGTACAATGCGAATTTCTACATTGGAGGAGATAATACCATGTTCTTTGGACCAATGTCTTGGACAATTATTTTCGGATTGACATTCGCCACATTCTTGACATTGATCATTATTCCGGCAATGTACTTATTGTTCTACCGCTTTAAACTCTGGTTGTACAAAATTACAAATACAAAAATGAGATCGACGATTTAAGATTTTACAGGTTTTTTTTACAAAAGGGGAGTTCAGTTTTGGACTCCCCTTTTTTCTTTGTTAAGAATCAGGTATTTAATTATTTTATTAACTCTTTTTCTGCTTGATAATTTATTGGAATCGAAATTGCTCCAGTACTTGCCACATCCTTCAAGTTCCGCAGAAAATCGTCCAAATCGGCAATTGCGTCTGGGCTGTTTTTATCTTCTGCTGTTGAAATATGTGCTATAAAAAAGTCATGAATTTTTTGTAGTTCCTCGGCTTCTTGAACGTTAAAGTGATTGAGAATTATCTCATTATTTGCTAATTGATCATTTTTATCAGCGTTACTGGCTCCAAAAAGAATAATCAAGAAAGTGATAATGGTCAATTTAACCGGTTTGTAAATGGGCATACTTTCGAATTTCTTCTATTTTATCACGCACATTAACAGAAATGCCTGATTCTAATTTATACTGAGTAGTGCCTTTTTGAGTAGTTAATTCTAAATAGGCCTGATCATTAACGTGTACCTTAGTTATTTCGGAAATTGGGATGGCCTTCATCCAAAACCCTCTCTCATGAAGGGTGTTATTTTCAATCATAACATACCATTCTGTATTGTGGACTAAGTGTTCAATGCCTTTTGACACTGGCAAAGTCAACCAAAACCATCCTACAAGGTCAGTAGAATCCCAAATGATGAAAAACAGAATAATTACTGCAAGCACCGGTATGGTCCAGCAGACAATGAGGGGCTCCTTTTTTCTATTATAAAAAATGTTTATTTCCTTATTTCTCTGTTTTGTCTTGAGCAAATACGCAATAACTAAATTGCAAACAAAAGCGATTAGAATAACAATAATGCCAGCTACATAAGTATCGATACTAAAATCAATTATAAATACACATGCAAGCGCAATAGCCAATGACACAACAAGAAATATGTTCGAAAAGCGCATTAGTTTAATCATCTTATTTAAATTAATCAGTTGTTTTTTCTTCATCCACCAAAAATTGACTTGGGTTTATTGATAAATAAATTTCATTTGAATAAATCACAGTGCGGTTTGTACTTAGCGATAAACGGCAAAGCGTTTTAAACTCTCCGCCGTAACGAATCATTTTCGTATAAGCAGCTTGCATAGGCGGAACGATGCAGTAATGATAGCTGTTGCCGAACCAACTGTCATGCCAAGCCTCAATTGGCTGCCATTCTCCATTTTCGTTTTTTGCTTCGCAAGTCATAATAACACTTCCATCTTGTGCACTAAGTAAAAGTGAGTCCTCCTTATTTAAATTCATTATAAAAACAGGGTAGGCTTTTACGTGCTTTTCCAGGGTGTTATATCTCCGTTAACTCATGCTCAGGTTTATCATGCATGAGATTTTTCTGAAATAAATAATTGAAATTGACTTGGTTTATCAGCTGCCAAAGAATCTTTAAATTGTCCGGACAAACTATTTAAGATTTGAAGACTTTCACGATTACCATATAAATCTGAAACCGATATTGGTTCATTATCGTCTGAGGGAATCATAGCCTTTTGAACGCTATCTACAGCATAATTCGATACCATGCATCCATGGTGCTGTTTGGGGATAAATAAGCCGTTGCTGGCGGAAGATCTTCCACGACTGATGGGAAAGATTGTGCAATTGTCACATTCGAGATTAAACTTAGAGTTATGATTAGAAATTTTGTAATGTTCATGGCTTAGCTTTTTAAGTTCATTTTATAATGGAGATGCAAAAACTTCATTTTTGCCTGTACACCATTCCGCTCGCTATTCAATTCAAATTCTAATGATTCTCCATTACTAATCGTGCCCACTTCTTCACCATTAACCTTTATGCGAATGGAACGGAGTCTATTCTGAAATTCGGATAATCGTTTAACAATGAGTTTTGGCATTGAATAATAAATTAACGGGTTTTGATTCAATTAATTTAAGGATTTAAAAACAATTACGGATAGCTTTTCGCTAAGGATGAGCAAAATCTTATTTTCCTTTGCCCTTAAAAATAATGGCAACAGTGTAGAACATGATTTTTAAATCAAGTGCAATGGACATATTCCGAATATAAAGTAAATCATATTTCATACGTTGCACCATTTGTTCAACGTTTTCGGCATAGCCAAATTTTACCTGCCCCCATGAGGTAATACCTGGTCTTACTTTATGTAAATACAAATATTGCGGATCATGTTTCGAAATTTCATCAATATAATGTTGTCTTTCCGGTCTAGGGCCTACTAAGGACATGTCACCAATTAGAACATTCCAAAACTGTGGAAATTCATCTAGTCGAGTTTTACGAAGAAATTTACCCACTTTCGTAATTCGATTATCATTACTGCTCGAGAGTTGTGGACCATCTTTTTCGGAACCAACATACATGGTTCTAAATTTAATGATGTTAAAAGGCTGCCGATTTTTACCAACCCTTTCTTGCGTAAAAAAGATAGGACCTTTAGAGGACATTTTCACCGAAATTGCTAAGATGATGTAAATTGGTATTAACAAGACGAGCGCAATGGCAGAAGCCATAATGTCAAATATGCGTTTAGTCGATATTTGCCAATCCGGCATATTGCTTGAATCCGTAGTCAGTAATAAAGCACCGAATATACTATTCATGTGCACCTGACCAGAAAGAATGTCATAGGCATCAGGCATTATGCTAATGCGGATGTTGTAACTTGATAATTGCGTGATAATTCCTTTCAACCGCTCATGGTCTGTACTTTCAAGGGCAATAATTACTGCATCAATAGCTTCATCTGAAAGAATAGTTTCAACTTCATCCAAATGTCCGAGCAGCGGTAAACTTTCTTTCAGATCATAATCATTTCCATTGATATTTAAAAAGCCCACAAAATGATGTCCTGATGCAGGTTTAAGTTCTCGAATTTCATTTAATATTTCCACGGCTTTGCTGCTGCCACCAATAATAATTGTTTTAAAACCAAACTTACCGGAATGAATGCTTTTAACATGGATTGTGGTCATGATAAACCGCGGGAGTAGGGTAATAGAAAAATGAAGGATGAATAGCACAAAGAACAGCTTATAATACTGCTGATAGAGGTATAAGTGCTCAAAATCATTCAGCAAAACAGCAAAAAAGACAATGATAACGCCAATAATAGTTCCAAATAAGGTATGTTTGATTGTTTTGAGGCGGTAATTTCTTAAAACATTGTGGTAAGTACCTTGCAAGGCGTATAAGAACATCCAGAATAATGGAACGATAATAATTCCGTTGAAAAAACCTTCTTTAAAAGTCAATTCGGCATTTTCAATCTCCGTAATTCGATACACATAAAATAAGAACCACGTTATCGTAGCAGTTAAAAAATCAAAGACAACAAGTAGTATGGTTCGTTGTTTTTCGGTCATTCTTAAAAGTGTACCACTCTAACATTATCGATATAAATACGACTTTCATCAATTTCTCCGTCTCTCACCGCTAGAAAAAATATTTCATAACTCACTGCAGCAATTTCTGTACTTACATCTTCTGTCAAATCAATGTAGATTTTTTTCCAAATCTCTTGACCGTCTGGTTGAGCATTCATTATAATGTAGGGAGTATGTTCGTCAACACTGCCATCAGCAAATCGTGCAATAACTCCCATAGCTAAAGAGTTGTTATTTCTATAATCTAATTCCATGTAAACGTCAGCTCCTCCTTTTGGAAGTAACATAAAGCTTGTTGTGCTTCCTGTATATAGTGAATCTGTTCCAGCCAAGAAAATGGCACCGCATTCATCACCGTATTCGACAATTGCTGGATCATCAACAAAAACCATGTCAGTGTCAGAAGTTGGTCCTTTTATAAAACCAATTCCAGGTTCCTCAAAAGCTTCATTAAACGCAAATATAGTTTCACTTTTATAGGTTGTATTAGGTGAAAGATGCAAAGTGTCATTGAGCGCTAAGCTCGCCTCAACTTGATATGAATTGTAAAATGGGTATCGAATTCGTGTGCTGGAAATGCCATTATTTTTGATTCCAGGGAAAATGATAAAATTATGTGTGCCTTCATCTAGCACTGGAAGTTTGCAGGGCAATTCGAATACGCCGAGTGCCGTTCCATCCATAAAAATCCAAGCATCTGATATCCCTTGAGAATTGGCTCCTTGGGTAGCCTCATTCGAGGTTAAAGTAAATTCTTCAATAGCTAACCAAGAAGGAGTAATGTCGTCTTGTTTACAACCAATTAATAAACCGGAAAAAATAGAAATAAAAAGTAGGTTTTTTATCATCTGGCTCAATTATGTTTCTTTCAGAACGCAAAAAAACGTTAAATATTTTCCTTAATCAAGTTTCCGTTTAATTTTAATTTCTCCATGATCTGTAAAGCAACGTTTAAAGCGTACTCACCATCCTCTATAGAGACAATTGGAACAGTATCATTTTCAATGGATTGAGCAAAGGTTTCAAGCTCTTCTTTGATGGCATTTGACGCCTTAACATCCGGTTTAAAAATTTCGATTTTTTTCTTCGCTTTTCCTTCTCCAAGATCAAATACGATATCAAACGGATCAGGCTCGGTTTCGAGTGTGGTCATTTTAACGATTTCTGCCTCTTTGCTTAAAAAGTCAATTGAGATGTAGGCATCCTTTTGAAAAAAGCGCGATTTACGCATGTTTTTCAAGGAAATTCTAGAAGCAGTGAGGTTGGCAACGCAGCCGTTATCAAATTCTAAACGGGCGTTCGTAATGTCAGGTGTTTCGCTAACTACAGCAACGCCTGAAGCACTAATTCGGCGCACTGTTGATTTTACTGAACTTAAAATAATGTCTAAATCATGAATCATTAAATCAAGCACCACTGGAACATCTGTTCCTCTTGGGTTGTATTGTGCAAGGCGGTGCGTCTCAATAAACATAGGGTTATTGATATATGGCAATGCGTTTTTAAATGCGGGATTAAATCGCTCTACATGTCCAACTTGCACTTTGACTTCGGCTTCTTGGGCTAATAATCGTAACTTCTTGGCTTCTTCATTGGTCTGTGTTACCGGTTTTTCTATAAAAACATGTTTCGAATTTCGAATGGCAACGGAAGCAATGTCAAAATGTGAAACGGTTGGTGTAACAATATCTATTGCATCTACAGCATCAATTAAGTGACTAATGACAGTATAGCGCTTTAGTCCCATTTCTTTTGTAGCAAACGCTGCATTTTCATCATTTGGGTCATAAAAGCCTACAAATGCATACACATCACTCAATTCAAGAATTAGTTTTGCGTGAATTTTCCCTAAATGTCCTAATCCAAAAAGACCAATTTTTAGCATAATCTAATGTTTATTTGATGAGAACCTCAACATGTATGTCGGTTCTAACCTTCGGTGTCAAAGATATTCAGAAATAGCCGATTTTATTTTGTAAAGCCGAGTTCTTATTAACATTCATACTTTAATTTATCCTAAGGTTTGTTTATCTGACTTATTGATTGTAATTTTGATTATTGCTCCTGAGGGATTTACTATTTACTTGGTCTTTAGCGTTAATTTAATTCTCAATTGAATTCATTTTGCTCCGCCTTTGGTTCATGCGATTCAATTTAATATAACTTATGAAATTATCTCTACTCTTTTTCATTGTTCTGATTGGTATAAATGTTCACTCGCAAGAGCGAGATACGCTGAAGGTTATGTCCTATAACTTGCTCAAATTCCCAGTGATTTCGCCAGAGCGAATAGATACATTAAAAAAGATTCTTTCTTATGTTCGGCCAGATATATTTATGGTTTGCGAATTAACCAGTGGAGCAGGCGGAAACGATATTTTATTCAATGCTCTAAACGAGGACGGGGTGAGTTCTTATGATATGTCGGATTATGTTTCAGGGCCAGATACACAGAACCAACTTTATTTCAATTCTGATAAGTTGAGATTAGCCGAGCAAAACGAAATTAGCACCGTATTGAGAGACATCAACGAATACGTTTTATACTATAATAACATTGATATTGCTACTACCTTAGATACGACTTTTTTCTACATCTACGTCTGTCATTTAAAGGCATCAATGGGATTTGAAGATCAACGGAATACTGAAATTACGGCGCTTAAAAACTATTTAGATACCCGTCCAAGTGCTGAAAATATCATTATTGGCGGAGATTTTAATTTTTATGGCAGTGATACTGAACCGGCATGGAATACACTTTTAACTGGCGGTGATGTAATCATTAAAGATCCCATAACTTTACCAGGACATTGGCATGCTGATGCGGGTTTTGCTTATTTGCATACTCAAAGTACTCGAACTGTTTCCATTAACAGTGGAGCGTTTGGTGGAATGGATGATCGGTTTGATTTTATTTTTGTAGGAGAAGATTTAAAAAACTATAGCAATGATGCCATTTATATTGATGATTCTTATCGCGCAATTGGGCAAGATGGACTGCATTATAATAATGCTTTGATTGATTCGCCAGTCAACATAAGCGAACCGAGTGATATCATTTCTGCATTGTACCACATGTCAGATCATTTACCTGTTTATCTAGAAATTGAAGTACGAAAGGAAGGCGTTGGAGTGGCGGAAGAATTATTAGGAAGTTTTAATGCTTTTTACGACACTAATTTGGATCAAATTGAAATTTCAGATCTGAATTTAACGGATGGCGAACAAACGAAATTTTTAATTTATTCAACAACAGGACAGCTTATGGATAGTATTGCTGGAGATGCTAATACCACTTTGGTTGATACTCGAGCTTTAGTTAGTGGGTCTTATATTCTGAAGATGGAAGGACATGTTTCTGCTTTTCGATTTGTCAAACCTTAGGTTAGGCAATAGTTTTTAGTTTTAAGTGTATGGTGTTATGGCTTAAATCTTACATCTTATTTCTTCTTAGTCCGAAACTAACTTTTTAACCTTTTCAAGATATTTATCAAAGTTTAGACCTAAACCTGCGAGGTGTGGTCCTTTAATAGTCCAAAGTTCTTTTTGTGCAGTTCCAATGGCGTTATTAAACAAAGTTTTGCCCATTTTGTAATCACAAACGGCATCTTGCGTGCTATGAATTACGAGTAAAGGTTTGTTCCAACTTGCAATTAATTTTTTTCCTTTTACGGCATCCTTCACCAATAATGCTGGTGCAAATTTCAATGGTCTAGTTACGTGATCAATCGCAATTGTTTTATGACTTTCAAAAGCACCTTCAATTAGCATAGCATCAAACACATTTGGATTATCATAACCTACCTTAACCGCCAAGTTGCCCCCAAGTGAAAATCCCATCAATAGCTTTCTACTGTCGTTCACGCCAGGCAAGTTTTTAAAATGTTCTACAGCTAATTGCGTTGATTCATAAACGGCTTTGTGTTTTGGTTTGCCTGATGAATTTCCAAATCCCGGGTAATCAATAATGAAAACTTGGTAATTTGCTTGATTGTAAAGATCGGCGACTTCGCTCCACGACGTCAGGTTTCCAGCATTGCCGTGTAAGATAAATAAGGATGCAATTGGATCTTTTTTAGCGTAAAAGAGTGTATGTATTGAATCTGCTTCACCATAAGTAATATAATGGCTTACGGCGTCAGGTGGAGTGCTTACCGTATCTACGTTTGGTTGGTAAAACATACCATTGAATGCACAACTTGAAATAAAGGCGGAAATAATAATGAAACTTAGTATTTTCAAAACATTGAAATTTAAGCCACAAAGTTAACTGACCTTGTTAGGTATTCAGCCAAATATCTATTAAATAGTGTTAATTTTTTGAACGGATTAGAAATTTAATCCAAGACTGACATAGAAACTGATTCCATCAGAAGGGATAATACCTGGGCCAGGGTAAGCAGTTGCACGACGAGTAAAGTATTTGTTATTCGTGAGGTTGTTCACACCCGCCTTAATTCGAATAAACTCATTTGCTGTATAGGTTCCATTTAAATCAAGCACGCAATAAGAAGGGATGATTCCAGCAATGGCATTGGGGTCGCTCACGGCGTTAGTTCCGTCAGAAAAATGCTTGTGAACATAAGTGCCTAAAAGTGATTCCGCCCATTTTCCGTGTGTGTATTTGAGACCAATTTTTCCTGAAAGTGGAGGTACAAGTTCTACCCAATTTTGACTTAAGACGGACTCTTCATATTTTCCGTATTTGGAATAAACCGCCGAGAAGTTTCCAAAAGCAGTGAAAAAACTAGAACTCGTATCGGTTTTAGTAAAGTTGTATTCAGCAAATAATTCAACTCCTGTGCTATATGCTCGGCCAATGTTTGTTCTTAATCGAACAAATTCATAGTCATCCAACTTTTGACTAATGACCCCAATTTTATTATCGTAATACATGAAAAATGCACTGGCGTCAAAAATTCCTTTTTTTCGTTCCCCTCTAATTCCAAGATCTGCGTTAAATCCACGTTCATCTTGAATTGTTGGGTCAACCATTTGGTTTGGATTTACAATTCGAATGTCTGAAAAGTTAATTCCTCGGTAGTTTTGCGCAATATTTCCATATACCTCTGTCTTTTTTTGTGGACGATAAGAAAATCCGATTCCGCCAAGAAATATATTTCGAATATTGCTTTTATCTTCTGTGTAGGTGTTGTCAAATATGAGCTCATTTGTGAGTGGATGAAATATTTGTTCGCGATAAGAGCCTGCTGCTGCCGTATTAATATGTTCAAATCGCACCCCCGCAGAAATGGAGATTTTTTTGTTGAGACGTAATATATTTTCAAAAAAGCCAGCAATATTTTGCGAAGGGAATGTATAATCGGAGCCTTCTAATGAATTGGGATTTAAAAATGTAAAGTCGGCATCACTATTCGCGCTTGCTAAACCCTGCTGACTAATAGTGTTCCCTTTGTAATAACGAACACCTGCAGCGGTTATGCCCATCATTTTTTTACCAATAGGGTACCGCTTTAACAAACGCAATTCGCCGCCAATATTATTAAAATCGCCATGAATTAATTGCCGTTCCTGTCCGTCATCCGCGCGACTAATTTTTTCAAGGTTGCCAAGCGCATCACGTTGGGCATTTACTTTAAATCCCTTAATATCAATTGTTGTGCGGCGGTTAATTTCCCAACTGTAATGGGCTGCTGTAATGTTCCAATTTACGGCAAACCAATTTCTGTCACGGATGGACTGTCTCGGGTCTTGATTGAACATGCCGTCTGTTAATCCACCGGCTTGTTGTGCTAAATAACGCATATGTGTTTGTTCAACACTAATAAACATGCGTTCTGTAATGTGGTATTTTAGCTGTGCAAAGGCATTTTGCTGATTAAATCCAGAATTTGTTCGCCAACCGTCACCACGTTTATTTTGGAAATAGGCCAAGTAGCTAAAACGTTTCTTAATCGTTCCAGAAACTAAATTGAAAGTGTTGAATAAGTTGTAGGCGCCATAAGTATGTGTTCCTTCATAATTAAAAGGATTCGCAGAAGGCTCCTTTATTTTGAAATTGATCATTCCCCCAAATTGAGGTCCAAATTGTAAAGATGCAGCGCCTCTAATTAGTTGTATGGACGCTAAAGCCTCTGAAGGGGGAGTATAATAGGTTTCAGGATATCCTAAAGCATCTGCGCTAATGTCGTAACCATTTTGCCGTGTATTGAAATGTGCAGTTCTGCTAGGGCTCAATCCACGTGCACCAATTCCTAATTGTAATCCACCTGCGTCAGATTCCCAAATGTTAAGACCAGGAACTTTAGCATAAAGCTCGCGTGCATTGTCAATGGCTTTATTGGCATCTATTCTTTTCGGATCAATATGATGGGTTTTGATTCCATTTGTTAGATACATGCCTTCTACAGTCCCCATTTTTCGGGTGGCAAAATGCGAATCATAATATATATTCACGGCATCTAAGATTTCAGAAGTGTCCGTCAATGTCATCACCATATTATTATTACCCGATTTTATGGAAATAACTTGAACTTGAGTCTCATGATAAATGCAGGTAGTTTTAATCTCATACAAACCAAGCGGAAGGTTCTCTAACCCAAACCGACCAAACTCATCTGCAAATAGGTGATGTACTTCATTGGATTGACTGTAGCTAATGTGAACTCCTGCAAATGGGAGCGATTCATTTAATTCATTCTTTACAATCCCATACAAATTCCCTTGTGAAAAGGAACAGCCTAGACTGAGTAAAAAACTATAAAAAACGATCCACTTCATTTATCCGTAAGCTAAAATTTTATCCGCATGGTGCGGACTAACTGTTTAATCTCCGTCTGTATCAGAAAATGTAATTAAAACACCTAATGCATTTGGAATATCGGTTTTGGCATAAGCCACTAATTTTTTTATCTCTTGAAATGCTTCATTAAATCCGGCATAATTAATCGGGATATCCGAACTTAAAGGATCGCCAAGCGCATTAATTTTTGTGAAGCAAAGATCAAATTGTGCTGTTATTTCACTTGCGGATAGGGGCAGGTCTTCTGATTCATCAACAAAGTCCATATAATCATCAAATCCAATGCCGTCTCCTCCTGTAAACACTTCTTTTAAGGCGACGATATTGTCTAAAGCAAGTGCTTTTGATTCTGTAGAATAGTAGGCCTCAACATAGTTAACAAATGTTTCTCCACCACTAAAGAAACCTGCCGGAATACCAATTTTTGCATTTTTCAATAATTCTAGATCTTTTACAAATTCGTTATATAAAAGACTGATGGATGAGCCAATATCTGTCCCGTCTGCTTCCTTGAAAATAGAGGTGTAACTCGTATTCCATTCGGAAGTTACAGGCGCTAAATCCAAATTCATTTTAGCGATTAATGCCCCTAAATAGGTCATGGTATTCTCGGCGTCAGGGTCAACTGTAAACCGATTTAAGACATCTATATCACTCCCGAAGAAAAGCAAATAATCCAATGCAGGAAAGCCGATTGCATCAACATTAGAAACAGAACCTAATGTATAAGACCCACTTGCTATATTTGCATTGATTTTAGCGGAATCAGTAGGGTAGGTATTCATACTCGCCTTAATACCATGAATTGCTACAGGTCCAAAATCATACATTTTAATGCGCTGTAATTGGGCATAGGCATGTTTGAAGGCGTTTCTCAAGCCACTTAAATTTTCAAAACTCGTTGCGCTTTCAAATTCGGTCTCGGCAGCAGATAAGCTTGATAGACGTGCGCTGAATTCTAGCAGGGCTGGTTTAATTTTCACATCTGCCATATTGGTGAGCAACGCACTGCGATCAAATTCAGGTGCAGGCGGCTTTTTACATGCTGTAATCGACACTGAAAGGATAAAGAGAAAGCTTAAAATTCGCATATTTTAACTGTTAAAATCCGTAAATAGAATTCAATGAAGCAATTGCCGAATTGAGGTCTGAAAGTGTGACTGCCCAAAAATCATTACCGATAGTTACATCTCGCAAGTTTTCAATTTGACTTATGCTAATGACACGGGTATCAAGTGTTACATACTTTAAGCAAATAATAAAGGCATAAGCCTCAGAAAGTTCGTGCAAAAATTTAGCGTTATCTGTGCCAAAGTTTTCAACTGCGCCCTCTAAGTAAGTTACGGCCTGTGCCGCAGAAAGTCTTTCCCATTCTTTACGAATGTTTTCAATTTCTTCGTCACGCTCAGATGTTTCAAAACCTTGCGAAATAATCGCTCTTCCTTTTAAAAAGGAATTCATGATAACAAGTGTTGGGCTTAAATCAGCGGCTTGAATATCATAGTACTTCGTCCAAAATTTGAGATCTTCTGTATTTGTTTGATAATCAATTGGAGCTCCAAAATATCCAAAGGCTTCATCCCAATGGTGTTCCATTTCAGTGTAAAATTTACCTTCACTTACACTTACTGCAGAGCTATTGTCAACATTCATTTTGTCTGCTCCGAAATAAACGTTTAAGGCTTGATTTAAGAACACGGCACCCATTAATCCTTTCTCAATTACTTGCGCATATTCAATTCCATTAGCCGCAAATAAGTACTTGCTTGTGCCAGATGTTAATACACCTGCTTGTCCGCTTGAAGCCACTTCTGAATTATCTTCAGAGGCAAGTGCAAGTGAAGTTAAATATCCTTCATATAAAGCAACATCAACTTCAAAGCATTTGTTTTTTAATTGTTTGGTTGAGGAGAAGCTGAAATTATCGTTGGCGTTATCGCCTTCGTTTTCAAACATGGCTGTTAAAATGTCTGGATTAAGTGTGAGGTCAGTTCCGGCTTTCATATAAATCGCCATTTCCTCTAATTGATTTAAACGATCGGTTTGTCCGTCAAATGATACGGTGCTGTTTCCTGAGGTGTCTGTAAACGAATAAGTAGAAGGAATGCTAAGTTCTGGATAAACGCATGTGCCATCATCTTTTTTTGCTTCTTCGCTATAGTTAGTAGCTGTTTCGTCTGTACATCCTTTTTTCTTGCAAGCTATAATTGAAGTTGCCGCAATTAAAATCAGTAGGAAACGCATTTTTTTCATCTTATTCTTATTTAGATTAATTTTAAATAATTTCTTTCGGCAAATGTAATGGCTATGAAATGGGAATGCAATACCTAAAAAAAGGTATTGTATTGATTATACCGTAAAAATGCGATTGGGGTGCCGTTTGTGCTTATGAGGAATCCGATTTTGAAAGAAAGTGAATGTGATTAAGAGGTATGTGTTAGTTTAGAGTCTAATTGACCATAATCTCATCTGCAAAAATCCATGTCGGATTCCCGGCGCCCAAATGCCAATCAGGGCAAATACCTCTGTTCTTTGCAGTAACTTTTAGATATTGCGTTTTTAAGACTTTTTCAAAACCAAATTCTTGGGTGATTGAACCGTATTCATCTATTGGAGCAGTGTTTTTAGCGGTATGAATAGGGTACCAATTTTTGCCGTCGTCTGAAATCATGAAGGTGACTTCTGACGGAAACCAAACCCATGAACGAATATCCTGTAAGAAACGCATTTGTATGGATTCGATTTTTTTCTTCTTTTTAAAGTCGATCGATACTTCGAGATCGGTGTCATAGTAACCTTGCCAAGCACCAGTTCTAAAATCATTGCCACCTCTAATTTGATCTATCAAAGCACGGTCGCCGCCGGCAGCGTATTGATTGGCGTATTCTGATCCGACTTGAATGTCCCAATTTGCATTAACACGCTTGAAATCTCCTTCAACTGCAAAACTACTTTGTCCATTTGCAAAAGACCGCACTTTAATTAAAGTTGATTTTTTGAGCTTAATGGGTTTTTTATAAACTTTTGATTTCTTTGTCGGATTAGAGCCGTCAAGAGTGTAATGCATCAATACAGGGTCCGAAGTGTTGGGATTTATGCCAATTCTAGTTTTCTTTTCAAATGAAGGTGTTGCATCTGAAAACACGGGCGAAGGGAGCAGGGGAGATTTGGCAACGGATGAAGTCGGGAATTCTGAAGCTGGTGCTGCTGGCCTGTCACCCATTTCAAATAATAATTCTCCTCCATTCATAATTTCATGGTGATAAATAAAATTGCGATTTAATTTATCACCGTTTAGGAATATGGCTTTTACATATACGTTACCGGCAATGTAATTGATGCGTTTCATAGCAAAGTCGTTGCCGTTTTCTAAATGTAGTTTGGCAGAATCTAACATGGGTGTTCCAGTTAAGTAAACATCAGATCCAGGAGCAAAAGAATAAAAGCCCATGGCACTAAGAACGTACCACGAAGACATTTGACCGCAGTCCTCATTGCCACTCAAACCATCAGGATTAGAATTGTATAATGAGTGCATGATTTGCCCAATTTTTTCTTGACCTTTCCAAGGCGACTTTGTGAAGTTGTACAAATAAGCCATGTGATGGCTTGGTTCGTTACCGTGCGCGTATTGACCAATTAATCCAGTAATGTCTGCTTGATTCCGTCCGCTAGTTTCGGATGATACGGTGAACAATCGATCCAACCAATTCTCTAAACTATCTCGGCCACCTAATAAATCAATTAAGCCATCTGTATCTTGCGGCACAAATAAAGAATATTGCCAAGAGTTTGCCTCTGTATAATCAAACGTAACTTCATCAGGTTTAAACCCTATTTTCCAACCACCATTATAACGGGGCTGCATAAACAGGCTTTCAGAATTAAAGATGTTTTTATAGTACTGTGCTCTTTTATAATAATAATCTGCCAATGAATCTTGACCCAATGAATCTGCAAATACGGCAATACACCAATCATCATAAGCATACTCTAATGTTTTCGAAACGGATTCAGATTCGTCCTCGGATGAGATATATCCTTGTTTGCGATACGCCTCTAAACCAAGATGATATTGCTCTGCACTATGTCGCATTGCTGTTAGTGCTAATTCGGCATCAAAATCCCGTATTCCTTTTACATAAGCATCAACAATTACTGGAATGGAATGATATCCGATCATACAGCCTGTATAGTTGCCTGAAAGTTCCCAAATAGGCAAGCTTCTGCCTTGTCTGTATTGTGCCAAGAATGTTTGAATAAAATCTTTTGTTCGTTCTTGTTGTGTAATTGTGAACAACGGATGCGTTGCTCTAAAGGTATCCCACAGCGAAAAAACGGTGTATTGGTTGTGGTTTCGAGCGGTATGAATGTTTTGGTCCATTCCGCGGTATCTTCCGTCCACATCTGAAAAAACGTTGGGATTTAGAAAGGAATGATAAAGTGCGGTGTAAAAAGTGCTTTTAATGTATGGGCTATTCGTATTTGCTTCAATTTTGCCTAGTTCTTTATCCCAAAGTGTTTGGCAATCGTTTCGATATTTTGCAATATCCCATTCAGGCATTTCGGCCTTTAAATTCTTCTTGGCGCCATTCATATCTACTGCCGAAATTCCAACTTTAACTGTTAAAACGGGATTGACATGACCAAATTCGAGCATTAGTTTTGAGGCTTTTCCTGCGTCACTCTTTTGAAATGACGTTTTTTTGGCGGCTTCAGAAAATTGAATTGTGAAGTAAAAATGTTGTTCAGTTGCCCAGGCTTTTGAAATGCGTTTCCCCATTAGGGTGGAGTCGTTCAATAGAATCAAATCTGAATCTAACAACATATCTCTGTGTTCAAGATCAATGATTACCTTTTTGGTTTCCCATTCAGGATAGGTGTATTGATGCATACCACAACGCTGGGTAGATGTTAATTCTACATTGATTTTATCATCTGTTAAGAATACAGAATAACTTCCGGCATTTGCCTTTTCATTGTCATGACTAAAATTAGAACCGTACCCTTCGTTTGATTTTTCGCTGCCATTTTCCCAGCTTGGTGTTCCTGTAAACGGCATAATGAGCAAATCACCATAGTCCGAAACACCTGTTCCGCTCAAATGGGTATGACTAAAACCATAGATTACAGAATCTGAATAATGATAACCTCCGCAACCATCCCAGCCATCAAGTCTTGAATCTGGAGAGAGTTGCATCATTCCAAAGGGAGCCGAAACGCCGGGATATGTATGTCCGTGTCCACCAGTTCCAATAAATGGGTTTACATATTCATGCAGGGCTTTTTCTTGCGCAAATGTAGCCGTACATAAAATTCCCAATAGTACGCCGAGAATTCGTCCCATAAAGTTTTTTATTAGTTGATGAGAATAGCCATTTTTGAATGGATGGAAGCGACAGCTCCTAAAATCCCACTATTTTTTTCGTTTAGTGAAGATATTTTAAGTAACGACTTGTCTCGTAGGTTCGGTAAAACGTTCATTTTTAGGTGTTTTTCTGTTTTGCGTTTTAACAAGTTGCCATTTTTTGAAATTCCTCCTGAAAGAAAAACACATTCTAAGTCCAAAATATTAATAAGATTAGAAATTGCAAAGGCCAAGTCGCGTGTTACTGTATCAACTACTTCTAACGAAACGGGGTCCTCTTTTCTTGCTGCTTTAAATACTTCTGTTGGAGAAAGGTCACTTGGTGATATATTGTTGAGCATTGATCCACCACTACTGAATTCTAGTTTTTCTTTTGCCGTGCGAACTATACCGTCTTTTGCAATATAAGTTTCTAAACACCCAAAGTTTCCGCAATTGCATTCGCGTCCATCTCTTCTTACAACCGTATGTCCTAATTCCCCGGCTAATCCGTTTGAACCTGTAACTAAGTTATTGTTGATATACATGCCAAGTCCAATGCCTGTTCCCAACGTAATCACCGCAAAGTTTTCCATTTCAGTGGCTTCACCATAGCATTTTTCACCAATAGCTGCTGCATTTGCATCATTCACGGCATTCACTTCTAAATCAAATTTTGTATTGAAAATTTCGTCTAAAGAAATAATATCACCCCAATTTAGATTGGGCGCAAATTCAATGGATTGGGTTTTTTCATTTACACTTGGAGCCCCAATACCAATCCCTACGAACTTCGCTTTCTTTTTAACGTCTTTGTAAATCTGATCCGCTAATGCTTCGGCAGTTTCAACGGTTTCGGTTTTAATGGTATTTTCATAGAGAAATTCGCCTTCAGCGTTTACAATGCCATAACAAATGTTCGTCCCCCCAATATCAATTCCTAAATAGTTGCTCATAAATTAATGCTTTGTTCTGCTTCCGTATAAACCGAAGTATAAGATGTAAAGATAAGAAATAATTGGAAAAAGAAAGCCGATTTTTATGCTTTCAAAAGTGTCTGAAAGCCAGCCCATTCCGAGTGGAAGAATCGCTCCTCCAATAATCATAATAATTAATAATGATGATCCTTGACTGGTGTATTCGTTTAAACCAACAATTGATAAGGTAAATATATTTGACCACATTATAGAGTTAAATAACCCTATGCCTAAGATGCACCACAATGCTATTTTTCCTTCCACAAAAAATGCAATTAATAGGGAAGCAATAATTAGTGCAGCGAATATACCAAGTAGTTTTCCACTTGATTTTCTAAAAACCAACATCAGAATAAATTGAATGGCAATGAACCAACCTATGTGCCTAATTTCATAAAATGTTTCTTTAAAAATGCTTATAACCCCATTGGTTTGTGCGCCAGCGTCTGCCTTGGATATAATTTCTTTAGTTGAAATAAATAGGACAATGGCTAAGTAGGTAATTAGAACTGTAATGAAACCGTAGAATATTTTCTTGGTCAAATCAAATTTTCGACTTGAAATAACTGAAATAGCTAGTCGCCCTATCATAGCGCCTCCCCAATAAATCCCCAAGTAGGAAACGGCGTCAGACTGCGATAAATTACCAATTTCAGGTAATTTTATGTAGGCCATAATTTTACCACCAATCATTACTTCCGCGCCCACGTAAAAGAAAATGGCGAGCATACCAGCTTTTAAATGTGAAAATTGAAATGCACTGCCTTCCAACTTAACTGCTTCGGTTGATTTATAGTCGGGCAACTTAATCCCCAATAATAGAAAAGCAAAAAGAAAGAACAATATACCGCAATACAAATACAAGTCTTGAATTGCCGCTGTTTTTGAAGCGTAACTTAGTATAAGATAACCTGCAATTAAAGGTCCAACAGTTGTTCCTAGTGAATTAAAACCTTGTGATAAATTTAATCGTGAACTGGCAGAATCGTCTGATCCTAGAATTGCAATATAAGGGTTGCAAGAAATTTGGAGTAGTGTTAATCCCAATCCAATTACAAAAAACGAACTTAAACAAGCGTAATAGTTTCCCGTGGCAGATAATGGGTATAAAGAGAGGCAGCCAATTCCTGCAACAAATAAGCCCATTAATATTCCTTTTTTATAGCCTAATTTATTAATAGGGTCTCCATAACTTTGCGAATACAGATAATAAGCAAATGAACCAATGCCATAGGCACCAAAAAAAGCAAGCAAAATATACATTGATTGCAAATCGGTCAGCTCATGTAGCGTTTTATAATTATCAATTAAAACGTCATTTATGGACGTTATTCCTCCCCAAAGAAAGAACAAAACGGTAATAATTATAAATGCGAAAACTGTTGATTGCTTTTTTTCAGTCACTTAATTTAAATCGATTTAATAGATGTATGCTAAAGTAAGAAATTATTTTAATCCAGTGCAAGTCTGAATCTCAATAAAACTATGTAATTTTACGCGGAGATGCGGCTATTAAAATCCGTTTTTAGACGTAAAAAATCAAAAAAGCAAAGGGTATAAAATTATGTGCGGAATCAATGGTGTTTATAAATTCTCTGGCAATTCGTATGATCCGAATATAATTGCCAAAATGAATGATGCACTTGCACAGCGCGGACCATATGCTGAGGGCATATTTACAGACGATCATATTTTTTTAGGACATAGACGCCTTGCAATTCTTGACCCAACGGAACAATCTAACCAGCCTTTTAAATCGCACGACGGACGCTATATCATGGTTTTTAATGGTGAGGTTTATAATTTTAAATCCATAAAAGCCGAGTTAACTGATTACCCTTTTACTACAACAAGTGATACTGAAGTGGTACTTGCCGCTTATATTAAATACGGCGAAAATTGTTTGCGCATGTTTAATGGAATGTTTGCTTTTGCCATTTGGGACACAGTAGATAAAAAATTATTTATTGCGCGCGATCGTTTGGGAATTAAGCCCCTCTATTATGTATTGAACAATGATGAAATTATTTTTTCTTCATCAATCAAATCCATTTTAGCGTCAAATTTGGTAAATCGAAAAATTTCAGAAGAAGGATTAGTTGATTATCTGCGTTACCAAACGGTACATGCGCCTTATACAATTATAGAAGGTCTTTTTATGCTCATGCCAGGGCAACAAATCACCTTGAGTGAGGAGATGGAACCGAAGTTTAAAACGTATTGGAATCCAACTAAAGATTTTTATAAAGCGAGCAACTCGTTGAGTGATGTTCAAGACCAGGTTCAGAATAAATTGAGCGAAAGTGTTGAACGTAGGTTGGTTTCTGATGTGCCTTTCGGTGCATTTTTGTCGGGTGGTATTGACAGTTCGATCATTGTGGCATTGATGAGTGAAAAACACGATCAAAAAATCGATACGTTTTCCGTATCATTTAAAGAGGAGGAGTTTTCTGAGGCAAAATATGCCAAGCAAGTTGCGGATCTTTACAAAACGAATCACCATGAAATAGAGTTGGGGGTTGATGAATTTAAAGAGCTTATTCCAACAGCTTTTAAGTTTATGGATCATCCCAGTGGTGATGGTTTAAACACTTTTGTTGTTTCTAAAAAGACAAAGGAAGTGGGCATAAAAATGGCACTTTCAGGTTTAGGTGGAGATGAATTGTTTGGAGGATATAGTATCTTTAATCAAGTGCCAAGTTTGCAATCTAAAAAATGGTTATATAGTTTTCCTGTTTATATGCGCAAGCCAATGGGAAACCTCAATCACGCAATAAAAGGAACCATTGAGTCTGCCAAAATTAGGGAGATATTAAAATCACCAACTTTTGATTTAGAATATATATATCAATATTACCGCCAAGTGTCTATGGACGACCAGGTGACTAGTTTATTAAAGACAAATAATTTACCAGAAAGCCGGGTATTAATGGATACACATGAACTTATTGGGTTTAAAAAACAAGGGTGGGGTTTACAACCTCTGAGTCGTATTTCTGTTGCAGAAATGACAACATATATGCAAAACGTATTGTTGCGTGATGCGGACCAAATGAGTATGGCAAATGGCTTAGAGGTGAGAGTTCCTTTTTTAGATCACGAATTGGTATCTTATGTTTTAGGTATTCGAGACGCGATTAAAAAACCAATTACACCAAAAAAATTATTGGTAGATTCGTTCCAGCATTTAATACCTGAGGAAATACATAACCGTAAAAAAATGGGTTTTGTTTTGCCATATGAAACGTGGATGAAGCAAGAACTAAAAGAGTTTTGTGAGGAGCGATTGAATGAATTAAAAAAGATTTCCTATTTTAGAGAGAAAGGGATCGACAATTACTGGAAGCAGTTTTTAAACAACAATAAGCGTGTCACTTGGTCAAGAATTTGGCCGTTGGTGAGCTTAGGAGATTGGATTAAAGAAAATGGAATCACAGGGTAAAGACAAAAAACAAAAGCGGATTTTAATCTGTATGGATTGGTACGAACCAGGCTTTAAGGCTGGTGGACCCATACGTTCAGTAGCAAATATTGTGAATGCGCTAAAAGACGAATTTGAGTTTTATGTATTAACCAGCGCCTTTGATTTGGGCGAAACTGAACCATACCCAGATATTGAATTGGATCAATGGTTTGATAAAGATGGCGTCATGATTAAGTATATGAGTCGTGGCAATATGAAATCTGCAGCAATTAAGGGAAATATTCTTGAAATTGATCCAGATATCCTTTATTTGAATAGTCTATTTTCTAAGTTGTATACCCTGGTACCCATGTCATTGGTTAAGAAAATTCCAATTATAATTGCCCCGAGGGGAATGTTGGGTGCAGGTGCGCTAGAAATAAAGAAAGTTAAAAAATCACTCTTTTTACGAATTACCAAATTAATGCGATTCTATAAGCGTGTTACATGGCATGCCTCCACTTTAGAGGAAGAAAAGGAAATTCGAGCAGCATATGGCTCTAGCGCCGAGATTGTAGTCGCGCAAAATATTCCAACAGCTCAACAATTGTTATTAGAGGATATTGTCGAAAAGAGAAATACCGGCTTAATAAGGTTTCTATTTATTAGCAGAATTGCAATTAAGAAAAACTTGCACTTAGCTGTAGAGGCAATAAAAGCAGTCAAAACAGATCAAAAAGTAGAATTCCATATTTATGGAAATATTGAGGATGAGGCTTATTTTAAAAAGTTAAAAAATAATATCAAAGATTATGGCAATGTGTCTATTGAATATAAAGGACCATTAAATCCAGCATTAGTGCCAACCACTTTTTTATACGCCGACTATTTTATATTACCAACCATGCATGAAAATTATGGCCATGCCATAGTGGAGTCATGGGCAAATGGATGCCCAGTTATTGTCAGTAAAAACACACCTTGGAAAGGACTTCGAGTGCGTAATTTGGGATGGGACGTTGACATTGATGACCCACAACACTTGTTGGATGCTGTTCAAGAATCTATCGATTTAAGTGCAGAAGAATACATCTCAATGGTGAAAGAGTCCTACGCCTTTTTTAAAGAAAAAATTTCTGACAAAGAGATCATTGAGGACAATAGAAAATTATTCTACAATGCCTGTTGATTTAAAACAATTTTCGAATCCAGCATACAAACCTGGCAGCAAGGTTAAAAGGGCATTTTGGTTCCTGTTTAATGCCTTTTTTCTGCGCAATCCCTATAATCCATTTGGAGGAATAAAACGTGGCGTTTTGCGCATGTTTGGTGCAAAAATTGGAAAGGGGGTAGTGATTAAACCAGCCGTTAACATCAAGTATCCCTGGTTTTTAACTATTGGAGATAATAGTTGGATTGGAGAAAATGTTTGGATTGATAACTTGGGGAAAGTTGAAATTGGACCGAATGTATGTATTTCGCAAGGCGCACTAATTTTATGTGGAAATCACGATTATAAAAAAAGAACGTTTGATTTAATTGTGGGTGATATCGTGTTAGAAGATGGAGTTTGGATTGGTGCTCAATCAATAGTGACGGGGAATGTTCGCTGTGAAAGTCACGCTATCCTAATTGCGGGGTCTGTGGCATCAAACGATTTAAATTCATATTCCATTTACAGAGGAAATCCAGCCGAATTAATAAGAGAACGTAAAATGGAGGATAGTGCAGAGAAAGAATGAAAGTTTCAATAATTACAGTTGCATATAACTCAGATCAAACTATTGAAGATACCATCAAATCTGTGCTTTCTCAAGATTTTTCAGAAATTGAGTATATCATTATTGACGGAGGCTCAACTGACCGAACGATTGATATTATAAACCGTTATAAAGATAAAATTGCAACCATAGTTTCAGAACCTGATCAGGGAATATATGATGGGATGAATAAAGGAGTGGCTTTGGCCACTGGAGATATTGTCGGTATTTTGAACTCGGATGATTTTTATTCAAACAATGGTGTTATTAGCAGTGTTGTGAGCCAATTTAAGGATGGAGTAGATGCTGTTTATGCCGATTTGGTGTATGTTGATCAACTTCAAACTGAGAAAATTATCCGTAAATGGATTTCGGGTGAATATGTGCACGGCGCTTTTAAAAAAGGTTGGATGCCGCCGCACCCCACACTTTTTGTCAAAAATGAAATTTACAAAAACTATGGATCTTACTCGCTTGAACTGAAATCCGCCGCGGATTATGAATTTATACTCCGCGTTATTCATAAGCACAAAATCAACCTTAATTACCTACCCGAAATTATTGTGAAAATGAGAGCTGGTGGAGTCAGTAATGCTTCTTTCAAAAATCGAATTAATGCCAATAAAGAAGATCGTCTAGCTTGGAAAATGAACGGGTTAAAGCCTGGAAAGTTGACATTTATTCGCAAGCCACTTTCAAAAATAAAGCAATTCATTAAGAAATGAGATTGCAATAATGCGCAACACTTGGCTGTTGCAAATTGCCTAATTCGTTTAACTTTGTTCAAATACCAAAACTGATACATTTATTAATAATTAATAATCATGAAAAGAATTTACTTATTTGGATTGGCACTTGTAGCTTGCGCAGGGGCCAACGGGCAAATGTCCGAAAATTTTGACGCACGAACCGTGGGAGATTATATGGGGGTTGTTTCTCCCGATTGGACAACTTGGAGCGGTACCGTTGGCGGCGCTGAAGATGTAGCCGTTTCTGATGTAATGGCAGAGAGTGGCGCAAATTCGATCTACTTTTCAACAGTCTCAGCTACTGGCGGACCACAAGATGTATTAGTGCCTTTTGGCGGAGTGCACAACACAGGAATGTTCGTTTTTGAGTCTGATTTTTATATTGAAGACAATAAAGGAGCATATTTTAATTTTCAAGGTGAAGTAACTCCAGGGAGCATGTACTCTTTGAATTGTCAAATGTTGCATGAAGGAACCATGTTAATAGATGATGGAGCTTCTCCGCTTATCGAAACAACATATCCACCCGAAACTTGGTTTACATTAACCGTAATGGTTAATTTAAATACCAATACTTGGGAAGTATACGTTGATGGTTTGATACAGGGGAAATTTAGTAATTCAAACAACCAAGTTGCTTCTGCAGATTTATATCCTGTAAACAATGTAGCAAATGGAGGAAATGACCTAGCAGGTTATTTTATGGACAATGTATCGTATGATCATACACCATATACGCTTCCAGCTGTGAATTTGGGAGCAACACAAATTATTAACACAAAAGGTTTGGCATCTGTAAGTGTTTCACCTTCTGTAATTGTTAGAAACTTGGGCACCTCTGATATTACTTCTTTTGATGTTTCTCTAGAATACAATGGAACAACTATAGATGAAACTGTAACGGGTGTAAGCATTTCTTCTTTAGATTATTATACGGTTGATTTTGCAGATGCTCTTGGATTGATTTCAGGAGAAAATGACATAACTGCTACTATTTCAAATGTGAATGGTGAAGGGGATGATGATGATGCAGATGATGACATAAAAGTGGAAACACTTAATCCTGTTGTACCTTCCCCAGGAAAAATTGTTGTAGGTGAAGAAGCTACTGGAACTTGGTGTGGATGGTGTCCACGTGGAGCTGTTTTCCTAGAACAAATGGCAAATGATTATTCAGATCACTTTGTAGGAGTAGCAGTGCATAACGGGGACCCAATGACAGTTGATACTTATGATGAAGCAATTGGTGGTTTCATTTCAGGTTATCCAAGTATGTTGGTTGATCGTGGTGCAGATATCGATCCTTCTGATGTTGAGGGCGCATTCTTAGATCGCATTGTTATTGGTCCAAAAGCTGTTTTAACTGTTGGGTCTGATTATGTTGATGGCGCAACAAGCATGAATGTTTCAGTAACGGCTGATTTTGTAGAGGCAATTGCTGGAAATTATCGATTAGCCTTAATTGTTGTTGAAGATGGCGTAACTGGTGAAGGTAGTGGTTATAACCAAGCAAATTACTATTCAGGCGGTGGTTCAGGAGCTATGGGAGGGTACGAAGATCTTGCAGATCCGGTTCCTGCTGCAGATATGGTTTATGATCATGTCGCCCGTGCAATTTTGCCAAGTTTCGACGGCATGGCGGGTAGTTTTCCAGCAACAGTTGAATCCGGTGAAGTACATAGTGTTGGATTTGTTGTAGAAATTGATCCTGATTGGAATTTAGATGAAGTTCATTTAGTAGGAATATTAGTTGCACCTGACTCTCAAATTGACAATGGAGGATATGCAACAATGGAAGAAGCGGCAGAGAACGGTTATTTAGGTTTAGAGGATGATTTGATTGTAACAAGCTCAATTAATCTATATCCGAATCCAACGAATACGCATACAAATATTGATTTAGGAAACGTTGATAATGAAAACGTATTGGTTCAAGTTTATGACATGAACGGTAAATTAGTTTCTGTGCGTGATTACGGTGTTTTAAATGGGGCTTATACATTACCTGTCGAATTGAGTGATTTCGAAAAAGGAATGTACACGGTAAGAATTAACAAAGGAAATACGACAGAAGTTGTAAAATTAGTAGTGGAGTAATATTCGCATAAAACTTTTTAAAAAAAAGATGCTGTCTGCTTTGTGCGGTCAGCATCTTTTTTTTGGTTAGGTTTTTGCACATTTAATGGTAACTAAATTGACTTTTTAAATTTATAATGTGCAAAAGCTATTGCGCACCGCTGGATTTAAAAGGCGCGATTGTTTATTTTTGAGATATAATTGAAGTGGAGCGAATTAATATGAGTTTAAAGAAATTAGGGATTGGGATGTTATTACTGTTTGCATTGAATGTGAATGCACAGACAGAATTTGATAAGCATTTAATTGAAGTGACCTTGCATGAGCAAGATACTTTAACAATGAATTTTGTTAAAACACCTGATTTATTTAACGAGCGTTGGGATACTTTGGCGCAGCCAAGTTTCTGGAAGTTCGTTATGAAAATGTCCCCACAAACGAGTATTTTAAATGTAGCCAGTACGCGACAAGTACTAGAACTTCAACCATTGGCTAAATGGAATGAACAAACTGATGATGAGAAAGATGCGTATCGCGATACGCTTTGTAAACGTCATGGTCTAGAGCCGTGGACTCGCATTTTTATGACTACCGGTAAGAGCGATTTTTTTCAGTTTGAAAAAGTTTTTCCAAGCATTTCGAGAGGAGTTGCTGTTTTTGTAGAAAACAATACCGATCCTTGGTATGCTCAAGCTATTTTAATGATAGAAAGTCCGGGTAAAATTGCCTATTCAAATGTAGGGGCCTTGGGTCCTTTTCAGTTAATGAAATCAGTGGCAAGGAATCACGGGCTTAGAGTTGATAAATCTGTAGATGAACGTAAAGATTTTGATAAATCTGCTAAAGCCTCCGCGCATTTAATTCGCACGGCCTGTGTGCCAGAAGCAAAACGTATCTTGCGTAAGTTCGGAATTGATGTAGTTGGCGAGATGGAATATACACTGTGGTTCCGTTTAATTGTTATGCATTGCTATCATGCAGGTGCTGGTAACGTAAACGGTGTATTAACGAATGTGGTTAAACCAACACAGGGCGGTCAAGAGCTTATTACAACAATTTGGCATTCGGAGTACGGCGGCTTCAAAAACGCTTCACAAAACTATTCGCAATTAGCGCTAGCAGCATTAATCATTCTGGATGATTTGATTCTCGCTAAATGTGAGGATATCTGCGAGTATTAATCTCTTCCAATTTAATCTTAGAATGGGCGAGGGGTTTATTATTCGTTTAGTTATTATTTTGATTCATATTTTCAAATCCTGTTCTGAATTCTCTGCTCATAAAAAAGCGACATTTAAAAGATCGTCGAAGTCGGGCGTCATAATATCCAAGATCTAGCAGAACAGCGATCAAAAATGGAAGCAAACTATCCTTTAAACCAAAGTTGCTCCTTATAATCGGCTGTTTTAGACCGATATTCTCTGTTCTTTAAAATCAAATGTGTTGCATCTTTTTGTTTACTTCGATATCCAAAAAGGTGGAACAACTGTTTTGTGACCAAGCGAGCTATTTTTAGATTAACTTCCATGGCATCATGTTCTTCAGACGACCTTTTTACCCCAGGCAACAAAACAAATATACGGTCGGTTCTATATTTACGAAGTACTTTTGAGAGCCATAAAAAGAAGAAAAAAAACCCATATAGCTTACATTTTAGGAATTCTTCTAATAAACATGACTAAGGTTACCAACTTGGGTCTGAAATCCTCTGTTAACATTCAACGGAATGCGAAAATCGAAATTTTCGTGAGGCCCGACATCTTGAAGTTGAGATCGCCTTAAAATATAAAACGTTAAGAACCAAAAACATACTACATGGGCGCTTACCAGCGGCAAACTCAAGCCACAATTCACTGCGTGATGGACTTGTGATACTAATCTACGACTTTTTATTTAAAATTGAAAATGAAGTTTTCAACAATTTGAAATCCGTGCTCTGATAAGATGGACTCAGGGTGAAATTGCACGCCAGCAATTGGTAAATTTTGATGTTCAAACGCCATTATAACACCATTCTCACTATTCCCGGTAATCATAAAAACTTCTGGAAAAGATGCTGGTTGGGCGGCCCAAGAATGGTATAAACCAATTTTAAATTCGTCAGCTGTATTTTCAAATAAGCGTGAATTTTGATTGAATTTGGCTTTTTCAGCCACGCCGTGCTTCACCAATTCCTGATTGAACAACTTACCGCCATAAAACTCAACTAATGCCTGAAAACCTAAACAAACGCCAAGTATAGGTTTTGACTCGTGAAAAGCACCAATAAGCTCCATTAATTTCCCGGCGTCTTTTGGTAGACCTGGGCCAGGGGAGAGGACTATTTTATCATACGACTCAACTTGTTCTAAATCAACTTTATCATTGTACATAACATCAACACTTACATCAAATCCTTCAATGTAATGAACCAGATTATAGGTGAATGAGTCGTAATTATCGAGTAAAAGTATTTTCAATGGTTGCTTTGTTATTATTTCTCAAAAATACAAAAGGGACGGTAATAACCGTCCCTTTGTACTATATAATAAATACTTATTTTTCTAGTGAATTGTAGGATCTGCTAAAGTACGTCCTTCGTAGTTCAATCGGTATCTTAAAAAGAACTCCATTGCTCCAACTCCTTTGGAAGCTACATTTAAACGCGAAACATTTAAGTCATAAGCTGCACCAAAAGATAAGGTGTGCATTTCTAACATTGCAGACGCAATAATCGCATCATTTACACGAAGGTAACCACCAAGTGTCATGTGCATATTGTTGAAATACCCTGTGTGTTGAGATTGCGGTTTAAAAGCAAATCTGAAAGCAGTTCCAAACGTAAGTGCTTTATTCGGCCCTTGTAAGAACGCCAATAAAGCAGGTTTAATTTGAACGTTAGAATTTGATGTCTGGAAATTACCCTCACCATGTAGTGTTAATTTTCTAAACAATTTACTGTCGTCGTTTAGAATATTTACACGTTGTTTGGTTAAGTGATGACCAGATAGTCCTAGGTTAAAACTTGAACCAGATTCTAATTTTTTATTCCAAAATACACCAGCGCCAATATCAAATCTAGAAATATTTAAATTTTGATTCAATAAAAGCTCGTTATTACTTACTCCTTGATCAAATTCAACTCCTGTCCATTGACTGTCCCAAGTTAAGTTGTCGCCGTTAATTGTTCTTTGATAAAAAGCAGGTTGTAGTCCAAACGAAAGATGATCAGCTACCCCAACTTGCAATGCATAGTTAATAGGGAAGGTGATAATGTTCGTAGTGTATTGACTAACACCAGATTTATCATTGTAAAAATTAACGCCAGCACCCATAAAGCTTGTTGCTTTTGTCGCTTCTGGATCTAACATTCGCCAATCTACGCTGGCTGAAATTGTACGGTAAGGTTGGTCTGTTACGGTAAGCCACTGACTCCTGAAATTCGTGAAGAGCTGAAGCTGCTGATCTGAAAACCCAGCCGTAGCAGGATTCAGAAATACGGGCAATTCAGTAAACATACTGAAATGCTTATCTTGCTGTGAATGGGAATTTAAACCCGCCATACTCGCAAGCACCGTAAGTGATGCAATTAATATTCTTTTCATAAGGCGCTATTTATTAGCTAATTAAACTTTTGTTGCCTGTTTTTATCTAATTAAAGATATCAAATCATTTGTATTAAGTCCTATGCAACTTAGGATTTCATTTGTTTGCGTTGTTTTGTCAACAGTGTAATAGGGGAGGCAAAACCTGATTCTCTATCTCATTAAAGTTACATTTCCATCTTGGTAACCTTTATCTCCAGTAAAGAAATTATAGTGTAGGGTCCATGTAAATACTCCTGGATTTTCCATTCTTCCTTTAAATGTTCCGTCCCAACCTTCTTCTTGATCCTTAGTTTCAAATACAACTTCACCATATCTATTGTACACAACCAAGTTCACAGCAGCCAATCCAAGGCCTTTTACATATAGAATATCATTATTTCCATCACCATTTGGTGAGAAAGCAGATGGTATACCAACTCCTTTTACGAAGTTTACTAAGACAATAACATCACCTTCAGTTTTACAGCCATTTTCGTCGATTAATACAACGTTATAAGTCGTGCTATCTAAAGGACTCGCCCATGTGATTGGACAATCTGCACAATCAATATTATTTTCTGGTGTCCACGTATATGATCCGTCTGAAGTACTGGTCGCAATTAGATCGGCCTGTCCTCCTAACGTTATAATGGTATCAGTCCTAGTCGTCATAACTGGCAAGGCATTAACTGTTATGCTGTGCACTGCCGTGCTCACTTGACCGTAAAGACTTGTAATTGTTAATGAAATATTGAATTCACCCACATTTGTAAAACAAATCGTTGGACTAACTTCTGATGAAGCATTCGGATCAACCGCACCACCAAAGTCCCAAGCCCAAGTCTGAATAGTAGAGCCAACACTTGTGTCCGTTAATGTGATACAATCTCCTACACAAATATTATCATCTAAAGTGAATCCAGCATAAACTGGCTCGCAATCAATAATATCAATTGAAATTGTTGCAGTAGAGACACATCCTTCGGCACTTGTTCCTGTAACTGTATAAATAGTTGTCCCAATTGGTCCTGGCGTGAATGGAACTCCGTCAATAGCGCCGAAATCCCAAGTGTATGTAGCTGCGCCGCCGCCCATAAGCGTCATTGCGTCGCCGAAACAAACTTCTTCATCATCTGAAGATGCTGTAACATCTGGAAGAGGATTTACTAAAACATCAACCATAGCCGTGTTTGTACAACCTGAAGTTGCATCAGTTCCAGTGACGGTATAGGTTGTTGTTCCAACTGCAGGTACTACATATGCCGTTCCACTAGTAGGTCCTAAAGGATCAAACACATAAGAATCTGCCCCACCAGCTGTAAAAATTACTTCTTCATCTTCACAAATGACGTCAGGTACTACTGTCAAAGTTACATCAGGTTCCGAAAATACTTCAACTTCTTTTGTTAACATACAACCTCCACCGCATGCATTATTATACATGTAAGAGTATAGGTTTGCACGCCAATTTTGAGCGGCAGGATCAGGATTATGGAAATTGTCAGTAGTCATACCACCAACCATTAAACGACCAGATCCCCAACATTTTTCAGCTAATACGATTTTTGCAGGATCAATATCTTCAGAGAGTACATTTGTATAGCCAGCTCCAGTGATTAAACCGTGGCCGTAATAAGTACCGTCCATTGTTGTAGAAGTAGGAAGTTCAGGTCCTAATAAGGCAGGGTGAGCTGCATCAATTGCTACAACATCCCAAACGTGTGTTCCAGAACCTGGAGCAGCATATTCTAATACAGTGCCATCAAATCCGAAATCGATATCTCCACCTTCATTTGGTGCAGAATTTAACAATAGTCGTCCACCAGCAAATACCCAAGCTTCAATATCTGGGAGATTTGTTGTTAGAAACGCTGCTAATTCAGATGCGTGCATTGATCCTCCATCCATAAAAACGAATCCAGTTGTTGGTGCAAACACCAGAGCTGGATCAACAGTTTCATAATTGCCAATAGTCCAAAGTCCTGCTCCAAATGCTAAGTCCATCGAATTTGGGTTTGCTGGTCCACCCCACGGTTCACCTGCAGCTGCTTTTAGATAAAATTTATCTCCAGTTCCACCGCCTGCTAATTCATAAGTGATCGTATGCACGCCTGGTCCTGCTATAGAAGGATCAAAAGTGTCCCCGACAATTCCTGGTCCGCTAAAAATTCCGCCGAGAGGATCTCCAATCAGAGTGGCAGCTTCATCTCCTTCACAGTAAATTTCTTCAAGTCCAGTGAAGTCGCATTGCGCGAAGGTTGTTCCGTTTATACCTAGTGTTGCCGCAATAAGCAATGCACTTTGCCAAAAGGTTTTGAATTTATTCATAATCGTTCTTCTAGTTCTTGTTGCAGTTGTGTAACCAATACAATTCACCTAAGATAAAGAAAATTGTGTTGAGTACCTAACTATTGTCAGTACGTCTATTAAAATTCAGCTAAAAAATAACTAAAACAGGTCAAATAGTTTAATTATTGACCAAAAGCTATTAGTAGCTCAACTACAATACGAGTAAAACGTAAATTGGTTGCTAGTTAAGCAAACTAAATTTTAAAGAAATCTATTAAAGTATAAGCTAAGGACCTTTTTTAACTATCTCACAACCAGTTGTTGTGTAGATTTGCCCGTTTCATTTGAGAATACGACAAGGTAAATACCTGTTTCAATTGTAGATACGTCAAAAGATTTTAGATTCAATGTTGCTTCCAAAATTTTTGTACCAGAAATTGAATATATTTCAACAGTTGTTTGAGGAGTTAATTTAAAAAGAACAGTCTCATTTGCCGGGTTAGGATACATTTGTTGCTTTAATTCATCTTTCTCAATGCTTGCATAACCGCCTACCGTAATTTCAGTAGTGCAAAATTCATTGTACATACAAAATAATAAGTTTGCACGCCAATTTTCAACTTGAATAGCAGGAGTTTGAAAGTTGTGCGAAACCATACCATCAAACATGACGCGGCCAGCGCCCCAGTTTTTTCGGCTAGAATCATGCGTTCTGGACTGTCCGCGTCAACCACAATAGTATTTAGACTTGGTCCAGTTAATATTCCATGACTAAAGTAAACTCCAGCCATATCAATAGATATGAGTAAATGCGGGCTAAATACTGAACAGTGTCCAAGATCAACTATTTCGGCATTAGTAGCATGTGTACCTTTGCCAGGAGCCGAATAATTTAGTGTAACTCCACCAAAACCAAAATTGATATTAGCGCCCTCATTTGGTGCAGAATTTATGAAAATTCGTCCGCCATCCTCAAGCTATTCCTCAATAACAGTTATGTTGACAGCAAGAAAAAATGCCAACTCAGAGGCGTGTAAACTACCTCCGTCGATATAAACAAAATCAGTAGATGCTGAAAATAATGCGTCAGAATCTAAGGTTTCGAAATGTAATAAAGTCCATGATGTTGGACCAAACGCCATATCCATTAGTGCCTGAGTTGTTGGTGTTCCCCATGGTTCACCTACACTTGATTGAACGTAAAAAATATCACCCGTTCCGCTTTCAGGAACCATGTATGAAATGTTATGTACGCCTGCTCCAGCCGCTGCAGGATCAAAAACGTCACCCTGTTATACCTGGACCAACGAAAAATCCACCATCAGGCGTTGCTGTTAACGCAACGGGATCATCAGTTAACAAATAGCTATCTTCAGCTGTTATTTCGCGCTGAGCAGCTGAGAAGTTACTCATTAAAATAAATCCAAATAAAAAAAGGGAAACTAACAATTTGGTAAAATTCATAAAAGGGGTTTATAGGTTTTATGTAATTAACGTTAATGAACTGATTTGAGTTGGTTTAAAACAAAAAAAATCCTGACGTTTGCAAACGACAGGATTTTTTTAAGCGTATCTTGTTTTTATTCAATTAAGGTCGTGTTTCCTCTTAACTGTCGATATTTTCCATCATTGAGGGTGTATTGGAGTACCCATGTAAATACACCAGGGTTTTGTTTTCTATTTTTAAATGTACCGTCCCAACCAATGTTTTGCTCGGTAGAACTATATATAGCTTCACCAAATCTATTGTAAACCATAAAGTTCATAGCTTCAATACCAAATCCTTTTACAAACAGTACATCATTAAATCCATCACCATTAGGAGAGAATGCTGTTGGAACTCCAATGCCTTGCACAAAATTAACGAGTATCATTACGGTATCTGAAGCAGTACAGCCGTTTTCATCTGTAAAATGAACTGTGTATGTAATACTTTCTCTTGGATTTGCAGAAGTGATTGGACAATTCACACAATCAATATGATCATCTGGCGACCAAACATAAGCTCCAGACGAAGCAGTGCTAGTAATTAATGGTGCTGAGTCACCTATTTCAATAATGGTGTCATTTGCCGCATCTATCGTAGGTTTATCGTTTACAGTAATTGAATTACTAATGGTTGATGTTGCACCTGTAGCATTTGTAACTGTTAATACGATAGTAAATTCACCTATTGTGTTAAAACACAATTCTGGGTGCTGAACGGTTGATGTAGTCGGGTCAACAGCCCCACCAAAATCCCAGGCCCATGTGGCCACTGGTCCAGCACTAATATCTGAAATAGTGATACATTCTCCAACACATATATTATTATCAAATTCAAAATTTGCAATTACCGGATCGCAGTCAATAACGGTAATAGTAATTGTTGCGGTTGAAGAACAACCTGCAACGGTAGTGCCCGTAACTGTATAAGTTGTTGAGCCTAATTCACCTGGTGTAAACGGAACACCATCTGTTACCAGGGGAGACCAAGTATATGTGTCCGCGCCAGATCCAGTTAAAGTAACCGACTCCGTCAAACAAACTTCAACCGTAGTTGCAGAGGCTTCCACAACTGGAATTGGATTAACTGTAAAAGACACTGTGGCAGTATTTTCACAACCAGTCGTGCTATTCGTTCCAGTTACTGTTGCGTCAACGGTACCTGCTCCAACCGGTGTAAAAGCAACTCCATCCGTCGCGCCCGGCACATCCCAAACATAAACATCACCTCCGCCGCCTGCAAGTGTAACAGATTCGCCTTCGCAAATTTCATCAGGGGCAACATCAGCTGTTATTGTAGGTAAGTCATGGACTGTAACGTCAATAGTCGCCGTATTTTCACAACTTGTGGCTCCAATTGTTCCAGTAACAGTGTAAGTAACCGTTCCGATAGCAGGAGTAAAAGCTACCCCATCATCAACACCAAGATCCCAAACGTAAGAATCAGCACCTTCGCCATTGAACGTTACGGATTCTCCAATACAAATTTCAATATCACTCACAGTTGCAACGACAGGAGGTAAATCATGCACTGTCACATCAATTGTTGCTGTACTTTCACAACCTGTAAAGTTTGAACCTGTTACCGTGTAGGTAACTGTGCCAATATCAGCTGGTTCATATGGTACGCCGTCAGTTACTCCAATGACATCCCAATCATATTCATCTGCGCCTCCACCAGTAAATATTACTGATTCACCAATGCAAATTTCATCAAAGTCCACCGAGGCAGTTACAACTGGCAATGCAAGCACTAGTACATCTACTGTAGCGGTGCCTTGACAACCACTAATTGCATCTGTACCGATTACTGTATAGGTTGTGGTCCCAAGGTCAATTGGAGTAAATGGATCCCCATCAATAACGCCTAAATCCCATTCATAATCATCAGATCCTTCGCCAGTGAAAATAACTTCTTCGCCGTCACAAATTTCATCATCATCAACCATTGCAACAACGTCTGGATTTGCAAAAACCTCAACATCTTGTGTAGTAACACATGCAGCGCCAACTAATGCTAAACTGTTTAAATAAACGAGTAAGTTTGCGCGATAATTGTTACTATGTGGAGCAGGTGAATGCCAATTAGATGTGGTCATTCCCCCAAACATTACTGTTCCGTCTCCCCAAGGCTTTTCTGCCAATACAACATCAGCCCCATTGGTTAATACATTGGTTAAACCAGCTCCAGTAATTTTTCCATGTGAGTAATACGGACCAGTCATTGAGGTAGTTGTAGGTAGTTCTGGACCCAAAAAAGCAGGGTGAGCAGGGTCTACACCAAAAACACTATTTTCGTAGGAAGGATAAATTAATGTAGTCCCACCAAATCCAAAATTAATATTAGTCCCTTCATTCGGCGCGGCGTTAATAAGGATACATCCACCTTCATCTACCCAGGTTTCAATCAAGGCTAAATTATCGATTAAGAATGTATTGAGCTCGCTTGCGTGCCCATCACTACCTTCAAGAAAAACAAAGGAGGTAGTTGCTGAAAAAACAGCTCCAGGAGCGGCATCTTCAAAGGATTCTTGGACCCAGCCAAGTGCACCGAAAGCATCATCCATTGCGCCTTGGTTCGAAGTGCTGCCCCAAGGGTTACCAATATTTGATTTGATATAATATTTATCCTCTGCAGCAGGCAAATCATATGTTATTGTATGTACACCAACACCTGCGTCTGCTGGGTCGAAAGTTGCACCAGTCATTCCTGGACCAGAAAAAGTTCCTCCTCCTGGATCTCCTGTTAAAAGTACAGGATCGTCCTCAATGCAGTACGTTGGATCAAGTCCTATAATCTCACATTGTGCAAGCCCAATTTGGCTGTAGTTTAGCGCAATTAGTATGATCAAAAATGCCTTATATTTAGAATAAGCAAAGTTCATAGAAGGGAATTTAATAAGTTGATACATCTCATATAACGAACATAAGTTCATATGGTTGCTATAAATAAACCGCAAGATAACTATATTTATCCTTCTTTAAAATAAATTCCCTTTTTACTGAGAATAATTCCATACAATAGATGAGTCAATTTTTCGCTTTTCACTAAGGAGATTGATTCTTTTATCAGACTAAAGTGGTGTTTCCTTTTTAGAAACCAGATTTACCGGGTACGAGATTATAATGAAACACCCAAGTAAAAATATCCGGATTTTCTTCTCTTTTTTTAAAGATTCCGTCCCAGCCAATCTTTTAATCTGTAGTTCTATACATGGGTCTATATAAATGTATTAAAATTAAAGGATTTGATTGATTTAGAGCTGTTTCTCAATGAATTAAAAAATCATAATTTATCGCATTATTATCTTTGTAAGAATCTGTTTTATGTATCTGCATATCAGTAAGTTGTATTTTGTGTGAAATGAATAAAAAGCATAGTTTTGAGTGTCGAAAATTGAATCTGAAGAATATAATATTAAGTTAGTCTAGCGAATCATTATATTTATTGAAAATATTAGAAAAAAATGATAAAAAAAATAATTTCAACCGATAATGCGCCATCTGCGATTGGTCCTTATAGTCAAGCTATTTTAGCAGGCAACATGTTATTCACAAGCGGACAAATAGCAATTGATCCTAAAACCGGAGCTTTAAACATGGGCTCAGTAGAGGAGGAAACTACACAAGTAATGAATAATATGTCTGCTGTGTTAAGCGAGTCGGGCGCTACTTTTGAAAATGTTGTTAAAACATCAATTTTCCTGAAAAACATGGGTGATTTTAATACTGTGAACGAGATTTATGCCTCTTATTTTGAAGCCGATTATCCTGCAAGAGAGACTGTGCAAGTGGCAAAATTACCCAAAGATGTGAATGTTGAGATTTCTATGATTGCGCTATTGTAATTCTTCTTTACCTTTTCTGTAAAAGAGAAGAATACCAATTGAAAAATAAATGGTTGTGATTCCAATTAGAATGAAATCAAAAATTGGGATTTCATTTAGCAAATAGCCCCAGCCCATCATAACCATTGTTATGAAAAGTGATGCAACGTTTCCAACCACATAAATTAAGAAGCCAACTTTTCGTTTTCGCCAAATTAATATTAGACTGGCCAAAATAAGAAGGTAGATTATAATTTGAATCAATGAGTGCATTTTCAATGTACTCACAGTATCGTTTAAATTATAATTTGTTTTACCCAAATTATAAAATGCACTGCGAAGTTTACCCGACTCGTGAACGTTGCCAATAAGCATGGTTGAAACAAATGTCATCAATTGCCATGCAAACAGATAAATCCAAATGAGCGCCCCAGCAATCACCGAAACTCTAGTGAGTAAATTCGGTCCTTCTTTCCCCATTAAAAAGCGTCTAATGCGTTGAAAGAAGGTTGTTTTTACAATTTTTTCTAAGGCCATTTTTTGTATTCTAATTCACTTGCTTAATTCACAAATCTAACATTCCTCCCAATTAAAAGCAATCCAAGATTTAAAAATTCGTTTATTTAGATTAGATGGAATCTTTACTTTGTTTATTTTATAAATGGGATAGACATCTCTATTAGTGTTGGGGCACATCAGATTTAATACTCTTCCCGATCGATTTATTTTTAAAGTTAGCGAAATGTCAAATATAGGTGCCAAGACTTTTTCAAGATCATTTTTTACCTGAACATCATTAATTGCAATGATTTGGTCATTTAACATTAAACCCCCAAGTTCTGCATTACTGCCAGGGAAAATATCGGTTACCAAAAATTTGCCATCCGTTTTAATGGTTTTGAATCCAATAATTCGCTCGGAAAACAAAGGATTTTGTTCCATGTCAAGCTTGAAGCCAATGGTGTCAAGCGCTTCAACAAGAACAGATTCATAAGGTTGTGTACCATGCACAAAATTATTGAAAAAATCGGTCAAATCTTTACCAGCAAAAAGCTCACAAGCGGCTTTGTAATCGGCTTCCGTATAGCCCTTTTTTTTTAAGGCGAATTCGGAATAAAGCCTCTTCATTACGTCGTGAATAGAAGCTTTGTTTTGACTTTCTTTTCGAATAATCATATCCATGGCAAAAGCCAATAAAGCGCCTTCATTATAGATTGAAACTTTGCGATTTGGAGCGCCTTTAACATAACCATCTAACCACGTGTCCCAGCTCGATTCTGCAACAGAATAATTAAACCTCCCAAAATTGGTAAAGTGTCTTTGTAATAGAATTTCGAACTCCTTTTTATACCAAGTAAAATCTTTTACGTTTGATTCTGCAAGGAAAAGATCTCCAAGATACGTGGTAACTCCTTCGGCCACGTATCCTAAATGGGAATAATTTTCTTTTGAATAATCATAAGGGTACATTTCTGTTGGGCGAATACTTTTTATATTCCAAACATGATAGAGTTCATGAGAACTTACGCCGAGAAAATCATCATACAATTTATCCATTAATTGATTTGCAGGCCCAAGTGATACAACGGTACTTGTTTTATGTTCAACGCCATGGTAGGCTCGCACTTCCTGAATTTGATATAAGTAGTGATATTCCTTTACAGGAAAACCAACTGTTTTCGTTTTTCGGTCGCTAAATTTCTCTAGTTGTGTTTTTGTGAATTTCTCAAAATCGGTAATGATACGATTCCAATCCAATACGACATCTCCATGAAACCATAAGTGAAATTTGATTCCAAATACAGAATATTTCTTATGCTGCAAACTTTCGCTGCAAATGAATGGTGAATCCATCATGTCGTGCACATCTGCAAATTTGATCAGGTTGTCTTTATGCTCAGCACCGCAAACCAATTCAAAATTTGACGGAACATTCAACTGAATAGAGCAAGGTTCAAATTCTCGGTCTTTTATATAAAGCATGCAATTAACCGGGTTGACATATAATTGCGTGTCATCCATAAAAGTAGAACCTGCGTTTAATTCGCTTGAAAAATAAGTATAGCTCACTTTTAATTCTGTTGACTCTTGCGTTGCAACTTTCCAAGAGTCTTTTGTGTGTTTTTCGAAAGAAACTTTTCGTCCCTTTTGATCTACGATTTTAAAATTCCTAACGTTTTTCGCAAAATTTCCAAGTTCATATCTTCCTGGGCGCCATGAAGGAAATTGGAGCATTAATTTAGAGTTTGGTTCGCATGCGAAGAGCGCCTCAATATGAATGTACTGTTGTGCTGGATTTTGATACGTAATGCTATAATTCATTTAATTCAACTGATTTAATTTTATTAATGTCTGGAAAACGTTTAGTTTTCAATATCAAAGTCCTCTACGACAATTTCAAATTGTGGTCCTTGCACTCCTGACTCGCCGGCTATGCCTTCCGACCCCATGACCCCATCTGGAACTTGGTATTGACCTGCGGCAGGATCACCGCCCTGACCAGCTTTGCCTCCTTTGCCAAAACTTCCCCCTTTACCACCGAAGTTGTAGACTGCAATTTGCCCAATCAATACTTCTGCTGTCGGGTGAACGAATACGTATACCATTCCGCTATCACCGCCGTTGCCGCCATTGCCTCCAATTCCTCCATCACCGCCGTCCCCAGGATTTTTCGTTTTCTTATCTGATACCACACCATCTTTTCCGTCTCCGCCATCACCGCCATCACCGCCGGTTCCACCTTTTCCTCCGCGCACATCAAATTGAATTCCAAAACCTTTGTCGACATAAGTATATTGATAGGTTTTATTGGTGACCAGATTCGCCACTGATATTCGGTAGCGCTCACCTTGTTTTTCTTTCCAAATGTTTATGGTTAAATCATGGCCATTATTGCCCTTTGCTCCAATAAGTCCTGCGCCGCCAGTTTTACCGTTTCTTAAAAGTAAAGGTGTTCCTTTATTACCTCCATCAGCGCCATCAGCGCCAGGTTCACCGCTAAAATCAATCAACAAAGCACCTTGATAATTGAATGGAATGGCCTCACTATATTCATATGTTTTATCATTTGCCGTATAAACCGCTTTTACATGAATGGTGTCAGGTTGGAGTGATTGCGGATAGGCGCCAATTTTTATTTTACCATTTTTATAGTCACCTCTTTTGACCACTATGGTTAAATCTTTCTTACCCGATATATCTTTTTCTTTCCCATTTTTATATACCAGCATAGTTTTGAGTGAAAAGCTATGGCCATAATTTATTTCGGCGGTAGATGAATATGAAAATTTTAATCTTTCAATTTCCTTATTCCCTTTAAAAATAGCGCAAGCAGAAACGAACAAAAGTATAAGTGCATTTGTCAAAATAAATTTAAAAAGAGAAGTTTTTTTGTCTGCTAAGGTGCCGTTTTTCATATAAGTGGTCATTCTTTATTCTGAGAATCATTGAGGCATTGATTCCTTAAATTTAATTCAATTTCAAAAATAAACAATCCAACTGTGAACCGAATTGATTTTAGCTTAGTTTTTCTTCGTTGAAAACAGATTGTTTAAAATTTCTAAAATCAAAAATAAATTTTTCGATCTTGTCTTCATTTATTGAATGATAATTAGTTAAATTCGCGGCAGATTAAATTTCAAATTATGACTTACGATATTATAGTAATAGGAACTGGACCCGGAGGCTATGTTGCTGCAATAAGAGCATCACAATTGGGCTTAAAAACGGCCGTTGTTGAAAAAGCAGAACTTGGCGGTATTTGTTTAAACTGGGGATGTATTCCAACTAAAGCGCTTTTAAAGAGTGCAAATGTATTTGAATACATATCACATGCAGCTGATTATGGAATTAATGTAAAAGGAGCTGATGCTGACTTTGCGGGAATCGTTAAGAGAAGTAGAGGAGTAGCAGAAAAGATGAGCGGTGGAATTAAATTCTTAATGAAAAAGAATAAAATTGACGTAATAGAAGGAACTGGTAAGGTAAAAGCAGGAAAAAAAGTTGCTGTATCTGATGCCAATGGCGTTGTTACTGATTATAAAGCTGAAAAGGGCGTAATTTTAGCCACTGGAGCAAGATCAAGACAGTTACCTAATCTGCCACAGGACGGTAAAAAAGTAATCGGTTATCGTGAGGCAATGGTTCTACCTAAATTACCAAAGAAAATGGTAGTTGTAGGATCTGGTGCTATTGGTGTTGAATTTGCCTATTTTTATAATACAATGGGTGTTGACGTAACAATCGTTGAATATATGCCCGTTATTGTTCCTATAGAGGATGAAGAAGTGTCTAAGCAATTAGAGCGTTCATTCAAGAAGCAAGGATTAAAAATTAAAACAAGCTCATCAGTTGAATCGGTTGATACAAGCGGAATAGGTTGTAAAGTGACCGTGAAAACCAAAAAAGGTGAAGAAATCATTGAATGTGATATCGTTCTTTCGGCGGTTGGAATTGAAACAAATTTAGAAGGAATTGGATTAGAAGATGTTGGAATTGCAACAGATAAAGGTAAAGTATTGGTAAATGAATTCTACCAAACAAATATCCCAGGTTATTATGCTATTGGAGATATCGTGTCTGGTCCTGCATTAGCTCATGTTGCGTCTGCTGAAGGAATAATTTGTGTAGAGAAAATTTCAGGAATGTCGGTTGATGGGCTAGATTATGGAAACATTCCGGGATGTACATATTGCTCACCTGAGGTGGCATCAGTTGGAATGACTGAAAAAGCAGCAAAGGAAGCCGGGTATGAAATTAAAATCGGGAAATTTCCGTTTTCAGCTTCAGGTAAAGCTAGTGCTGCAGGTGCAAACGACGGTTTTGTTAAACTTATATTTGATGCAAAATATGGCGAATTATTAGGTGGCCATATGATTGGAATGAATGTAACCGAAATCATTGCAGAAATTGTAGCCATGCGAAAATTGGAAACTACAGGACACGAAATCATTAAGACAGTTCACCCACATCCAACTCTAAGTGAGGCGGTAATGGAAGCGGCGGCAGCTGCTTATGATGAGGTGATTCACCTGTAATTAACTGTTTATAAATTTTTTAAAAACTCTCATGCCTTCTGGTTTGGGAGTTTTTTTTTGCGAAATTCTATTAATTAGGCTTTTAGGCTAAATGATAAATACGTAAATAATAATTCATATTTAGGTTTTTATACCGAATTATAAATGAATAATTGATCTTAAATTTGTAGCAAGATTAAAAACCCATAACCCAAGTAATATCATCATTCCTCAAAAGGATTTAGAGAAACTAGGTTTAAGCCAAATTGACATTTTAATTATTAAAAGTAGGGTTTTTTCATGGTAATTTAATTATGTCAATATTGAACGGCTAAACTTAGCTCAAGTAGCAATTGAAAGCTGCTCAGGAAACATCTTGAGCAGCTTTCGTTATTTCAGATAGTGTTGATTTCAAAAGCTTCTAAAACAATAGTGCCATTTATCGGCTTAAATGGTCAATTAATTTTCATTTTTTCTTGAAATAATTAAAAATCACGTATAAATACTCTTTTTTGATCGCCTTGAATTGAATAGATTTGTTTTAACATTGATACCCAAAGCAATGATTGAGTATACCTTATAAACGCATGAGGATAATATTTAAAACACTGAGCGTATAAGACAACAGCCGAAAGGTTGGTTTAAGAGTAGAGTTTTTCGTGGTAATTTGGTCATCTTGACAAATTGTCTTACAACTTAGTAAAGTAGCAAAGCAAATCCCCTTCGTATTCTATGAAGGGGATTTGTATTTTCAGACGTTTTGATTTATCAATTCCTTTTGCGAACTAAGAATCGCCCAATATTTCGGAAAGGCATATATAAGGTTTTAAAAAAACTATTGTAATTACCATCTTCATTTTTACCGAGGCCGAATCGAATTTTAACGACTTCTGACGAACGTATTAACGTCCCAAAAATCCAATCCCAAATGGCTAATTTCGAGCCTAAGTTTTTATCGAAATGCGCTGGATTGTTGCTGTGATGGACTTGATGTTGAAAAGGACTGAGGAGATATCGTTCTAATTCATGAAAGTACTTAAGCTTGACATGTGAATGTCTTAGTGTTGATCCCCAGAATAGAAACAACACCGTAAAAATATTTATTTCAAGATAAGTGATGATATCCACCGATCCTGCATAGAAATAATCAAAAAAACCAATAAGAAAACTGGATACAAAGACATGTGAAAGGTTATTGATGATTAATTCTATTGGATGAAGACGGTATTGTGTAATCGGATTCAAAGTGGTAGCGGAGTGATGAATTTTATGAAATTCCCACAAAAATGGAATTTTGTGCATGGCTAAATGGACTAGGTAAATTCTTAAATCTAAAAGAATAACCAAGGCAAGCGTATAATAAAGTATGATTTGACTTTCTGTGAGTAAAATGCTGGATAAACCAAAAGATTCTTCCATCCAATCATTAATTGTAACGCCTAAATAACGCCAATAGGTTAGCAAGGGGAACACGAGCGCCACTTTTAAAATTCCATTAAAAAAAAAGTATTTATAATCGATAAATGCCGACTTGCTTAACCATACTTTTTTACTGAAAATGTATTTGTAAAAAGGGATTCTTTGCTTGGCTTTATAGTAAACGTAATAGGCGAACAATACGGAAGAGAGCAGATAAAAATAGTTCAGTCGTTTTTCAGGATCATTGAAATCGAGAAGCGGCAAAATAAGCCCTGCTACTATTTTATCCCATACGTCACTAATTATTTCCATTCCTTTAGACTAAATTATGCTTACAAAGGTACGATTCCTCTAACGACATTAAAATCGCTTAAAAGGGTGATTTTTAGCTCTTCAATCCGCTTTTACGCAATAACGCTGCTGTTGAAGGTTCTTGTCCCCTAAAGCCAACGTAGAGCTCCATTGGGTCCGCAGATCCGCCTTTTGATAAAATATAGTCACTAAATCGCTGTGCTGTTTCTCCATCAAAAATCCCGTTCTCTGTGAAGTATTCAAAAGCATCAGCTTCTAATACTTCAGCCCATTTATAGCTGTAATATCCTGCTGAATATCCGCCACTAAAAATGTGCGAAAATGCGCAAGAAGTCGCTATTCCTTCAATCTCAGGGAATAATTCTGTTTTAGCGCCTGATTCTTTTTCAATGGCATAAACATTAGCATCTTCAGCCAAAGGTGCTGTTAAATTATGCCAAACCATGTCTAATTGGCCAAGCGCTACTTGACGAACAGTTTGGTATGCACTCAAAAAATTCATGCTATCCTTAATTTTTTGAACCAAGTCTTGCGGAATTGTTTCTCCCGTTTCATAATGATTCGCAAATAGTGCTAAACATTCTGGTTCGTAGCACCAATTTTCCATTAATTGAGACGGTAACTCAACAAAATCCCAAAAAACGGAGGTTCCACTTAAACTCTCATAATGGCCATTGGCTAGCATGCCATGCAGTGCATGTCCAAATTCGTGAAATAACGTTGTTACTTCCCCAAAAGTGAGCAATGACGGTTTAGATTCTGTTGGTTTAGTGAAATTACAAACGATAGACGTAATCGGTCTTTGATTTTTTGAATCGTATTTATTTTGTCCGCGATAAGAGGTCATCCAAGCCCCACTGCGTTTACTTGCCCTTGGAAAAAAGTCGGCATAAAGTATCGCTATATGATCCCCGTTCGAATTTAGCACTTCATATGTTTTAACGTCTTTATGATATTTTTCAATATCCTGCCTTTCTTTAAACGTGAGGTGGAATAGTTTTTCGGCGGTTTGGAAAGCGCCTGAAATTGCATTTTCAAGCTTAAAATAAGGCTTTAAAAGTTCATCATTCAATGCAAATTTTTCGTTTTTGAGTTTCTCAGCGTAATAACTAAAGTCCCAGCGCTGCATTGGATTGGGGCCATTTAGTTTATCCGCCATAGCTTGCACTTCGGCAATTTCTTCTTGAGCCTTTGGGAATGCTTCTTCAATTAATTCGTTCCAAAGTTTATAAACATTGTCTGGGGATTTAGCCATGCGTTCTTCGAGTATAAAATCGGCGTACGATTTATAGCCTAATAACTGGCTTTTTTCATGTCTTAACTTGGCGAGTTCTTTTAGTGTTTCCTCGTTGTTAAAATCATTGTCTTTGCAACCTCTTGTGCCAAATGCCATGAATAACTCTTCTCTTAGTGACCGATTCTCGGCATATTTCATAAAGGGCAAATAAGAGGGGTAATCTAAATTAACCAACCATTTATTTTCTTCTCCTTTGCCCTTAGCCATTAGTTTTGCAGCTTCTTTTGCTCCGTTCGGTAAGCCCGCTAAATCGCTTTCGTTTTCGAGCCACATCTCATAGCCATTGCTGTCTTTTAAAACATTTTCACTGAACATTAAGCTTAATTGCGATAAACGTGTGCTAATTGCTTTTAAGGCTGATTTATCTGAGTCGTTTAAGTTGGCGCCGTTCCGCACAAAACTTTTATATATTTTCTCGATTAGATAAGTACTCTCGGCGTCCAATTCACTTTTTTCTGTGTTATTGTAGGCGTCTTTAATTCGAATAAAAAGGGCCTCGTCTAATTGAATTTTACTGGTATATGCTGTGAGTAATGGCGATAATTCCTGCGCCAACTGCTGCATTTCGTCGCTAGTTTTTGAACTATTCAAATTAAAAAATATACTCGAAATTTGCCCTAAAAGTTCACCGCCGCGCTCATAAGCCGCGATTGTATTCTCAAAACTGGCAGGAACTGGATTATTTTTAATTTTCTCAATTTCTGCTTTGGCCATTTCAATCGCCTCAACTATTGCGGGTTTATAATGTTCAATTTTTATTGATTTAAATGGTATCGTATCTAAATTTCCAGCGTATGGCGCGTAGAGTGGATTTTGCATAATTTGTTGTCTTTTCAAAGTGTAAAAATATGAATTACTCGTCGAAAAAAATGATTAATCGAAGTGAATGCGAAAAAAACTGTTTAAATTTACCTCACCAATAGAAATAACTTGAATTACTACAACATGAAAAACAAATTGCGTTCAATCTTTTTAGTTTCTGTACTGATTTGTCAAACTGTCGGTTATTCTCAAATGGATAAAGCAGAAATTGATAAATCTCAAAAACTAGGAGAAGCACAAAAATCTGAAATTTTTGAAACAGAATTAAACTCTAAAAAACAAACTCCTTCTGGAGATTTAGAATGGACTCCAACACTTATTAGCAAAGCAAATCGGGTTAAACACGAATTACCTGGAGAAGCTGAAATGAAAGCAGTTAAAGCTGAGAAATTGGCAGTTAAGACTACATTTGCTGGTGTTGATTTAGATGACGAAGGAGATGTGGTATATGGGGGTTCAACTCCAATCGTGGGAAGTGAATTTTTAGGAAATCCAAATAACGGAAGTTCACCTATGGATAATTCAATTGCCATTTCGGATGATGGATTAATCGTAAGTGTTGCTAACACAACAATACAATTTAAAACTACTGGGGGTGGAACATTTTATTCAAATTCAATCATAGATTTTATTGATGATCCTTCTATTTCTTATGTATGCGATCCAGTTGTAAATTATGATCCAGAGGAAGATCGTTTTATCTTTTTTGCGCAAGAATGTTCAGGAAATTCATCAAACTCACACCTTATTATTATGTTTTCTGAAACAAATGACCCAGATGAGGGTTGGAATTATTACAAGATTACTGGTAATCCCTTAGGTGATAATAGTTGGTTTGATTATCCAAAATTGGCCATTTCAGATACTGAACTGTTTATTTCTGGAAACTTGTTTTACAACGGCGGTGGATTTAACCAATCGGTAGTTTATCAAATGGAAAAATTTGATGGATATGATGGAGATGCATTAACATGGCAGTATTGGTATGATATTTCTGCTTCACCATTTACGTTATTGCCTGTTTCTTCCGGATCAAACGTGAATTATGGACCTGGAATTTATATGGTAGCAAATTCACCTTTTTCTGGTAATACCATTAAATTATATGATATAACAGACGCAATTGCTGGTAGCCCAACTATGGATTATTATTCAGTGTCTACCAGTTATTATGATGTTGCTGCAGATGCTTCACAACTAGGAACAGATTGCAAGCTAGATAATGGTGATTGCAGATGCTTGAGTGGTTTCTACATGTATGGAACAATTCACTTTGTTTTTCAGTCAGATGTTGGATCAAGTTGGAATGGGATTAACTACAACCGTTTGAATGTTTCAACATTAACAAACAGTTCAGATGAGTTTGGTGATGCGGGTAATATGGATTATTCTTATCCATCTATTGCATGGTTTGGTTTTTCACCAAGCGACAAATCAGTGCTAATTAGTTTTGGAAGTGTTAGCTCATCTGTTTATCCAGAAATAAGAGCCGTGCACGTAAACGACGCAGGTGATTGGTCTGAAACAACTTTGATTAAAGAAAGTACATCTTACGCTTGTTTTACTTCTCCATCTATCGAACGCTGGGGAGATTATACAGGAACAGCAAGAAGACACAATGCGAGTGAACCTTCAGTTTGGATAAATGGAATGTACGGAACTGGCTCGCACCGCTGGAATACGTGGATCGCAGAAATTCATGCGGATTACTCGGTTGGAATTGATGAAAATGTAAATGATGATAATCTGACAGTTTATCCAAACCCTGTTGTAGAAACTTTCATCCTTAATTTTGACGTAACTGAAGACACTCCTGTTGAAGTTAAAATCATTGGGCTGGATGGTAGATTAGTAAAGCATTTATACTCAGGTACTGCATTCGTAGGGGAGAATAAGTTTGCATTTAACAAGGCTAATTTAGCAAATGGAACGTATTTTGTACAAATTCAATCAGACGATAAACAAATAGCAAATGAGAAGATTATTATACGTTAGTATTCCATTATTGATGATTGGATGTGGCGCAAGCGAAGGCTCTGTGCAGGCTGAAAATGGGCAAGATTCAACAGTAGTCATTAGTGATACCTCATTAACTATTGTAGATTCATTAACGCTCGATTTGCCCTTACCTGATAGTGGGAATCCGATCACACACGGTACTCCCGATCAAGCAAAGTTAGACAGCATCAAGAAAGCCAAAGGCGACAAAAAGAAAAAGGATTAGTTTTAAGTGCTTGCTTAGGTCTTCCTCTTAATGAAAGTATATTGATTTAAATCGTTTTAAACCTTCGTGTTTTCATGCGAAATGTTTTTAAATGGGTATATTTGCGGAAATTACAACTCCAAAATTTGCTTCAATAATGAAAAAATTCTTACTCTCTTCTTGCGCAATCGTCCTTTTCGCTTATAATCTCTCTGCACAGGATGATTTAGATGATATTTTTGATGACGGAGATTCCAATTCAGATATTGATATTGCAGTTGGGACCGATTTGATCACGCTAATTGCCGGAACATTTAACGTTTATGGTGAAATTGACTTTAAACAAAAAGTAGGATTTCAACTTGGTCTTGGTTTGGTTCCTTTCGGTTACAGCATGGATTATTCCCGACCTACCTCGTTTAATGATGATACCTTCGGATTGAATCGTAACATTAAAGGGTGATTTTATTATAATGTAGCCTTTAAATACATTCAGGCATACGGTGATGCGTTTAAGTGGTATTACTATGGTGAATTTAAAAGGTGGTCAATGACGGAAATGAATACAGCAGGTACCGAAGAAATTTCCAATCTAAAAAAAATCAAGATAGGCGGTGGAACTGGTTATGCATATAAGCCATTTGACAATATTGGATTTGATGCTCACTTCGGCATATTTGCGGGTTTGTTTAACGTAACAGAAACCGGAAGTGTTGAACCCCTAAGACGTTTTGTTAATGGCTTTGATTTAGGAATAGGAGCCTATTATAACTTCTAGCGCGTAAATGAAAACTATAAAACTACTCTACAAATGAAAACAATAATTTTAATAAGCACCCTTTTGGTGATCACAACAAGTTCTTTTCTCAAGAACTAGATGAATTTAGCGGAGAAATTAGATGGAGCGAATTGTTCGAAGTATCTAAAAAAGTAGGTGCTCCAGATATTTTAGGTCATGACGGCGAATACGCTTACCTCATGCGTTATGTAAAGCGTAATCGAGTGATTGAAAAGTATAGTTTGCGCAATTTAAGATTAGAGCGTTCAAGCATACTTGAGTTAGAGTACAAAGGAAAAGACTTGACCCTGAACAATCAATTTATGTTTGGTGATACGCCAGTCTTGTACACGAGCTTTTACAATAAAAAAACGAAGATTAATTACTCATTCGTGCAAACTATAAACCCTAGCAGCTTAGTAGTTTCGGCACCTATTCCGGTCAGTGAGACTAAGGTTCCTGAAGCAAAAGGAATTTTAGGAAAAATCGGTCAGTCCATGATGGGTGGGAGCGCTTATTCAGGTTCTTTTTTAATTTCTGAGGATCGCGAATTAGGATTCGTTGCTGAATCTGTTTATGCCGATCAAGAAGAAAAAGGAGAAGCTTTAAAGACGGTAAGTACGATTGGACGATTGTATGATGGTAACATGAAATTGCTTGTTGAAAATAACTATGAATTGCCATATGAAAGTTTTTATGTGACAAGCACTAAATTAGGAAACAACGGCCTTGTATACATGGCAGGTTATCAAACAGGTACTGAAGTGGACAAGAGCCGTTTAAGAAAAAGAGAATACACCACTTACGGAAATTTAGAAATATTAGTGTTAGAGTTAGAATCAGGTGATATTGAAGTACTTGAAGTGGATATTGAAGATCGCGAGGTGAAAGGGTTTACATTTACGATTAATGAAGATGACGGAATTATTGTATCAGGATTAATTGGTAAAGAATCTGGCGGAATTTCAGGAACATTCTATTCAAGATATGACGCGAACTTAAAATCAAAAGGATCGAATTTTGAAGATTTCGAGGAAGATTTTATTACGCAAGGATGGTCAGATAAAGCCAAGAAAAAATTAGACAAAAAGAACGATAAAAAGAAAAAGAAAGGTGAAAAAGAGACAGCACCTACTTTCTACCAATACATTGTTCGAGATTTGATTGTAAAGCCTGATGGCACCACTTGCTTATTGGCCGAACAATACTATATGCGCGTTGTTACACGAACATACACCGACTCACAAGGAAATACGCGTACAACAACTACCTATTACTACTACTATAAAGATGTAATTGCCGTTAATTTTAATGCTGAGGGTGAAATATTATGGAAGTCTGTAATTGATAAATATCAAGTATCTACAAATGATGGAGGTTATTATTCGTCATTCTTTAGTGTGGTTGATGGAAATGAGATTAGTATCATTTATAACGACCGTGAATCTAATTCTGTAGATACAGATGGAATGACCAAGCAACAAAAGAAAAAATTGAAGCGCAAGACTGTTGGTGTTCGTGTCTTAATTGATAGTGAAGGTCAAACCTCAAAAGAAAAACTATTTGAGTTTGAAGAAGGAGGTCTCCGTTTAGTTCCAAAAATTTGCGAAGACGCAGATGAAGAAATGGTATTTATGTATGCCAGAGGAAGAAAAGGAGATAAATTAGGCGTAATTGAATTTTAAAGATGAAAAAAATTAGCCTTTTAATTATCGTCTTATCGACTGTTTTAATTTCCAACGCGCAAGATCTCAATGATTTTAAAGGTTTGCAGTCCGGCGGGGTACTTCCGCTTGATTTTACAACAAGTTCTACCGATAAATTTAAAACCGATCTTGATGCCAATCAAAATGAAGATTTAGATAAAGATTTTTTTCTTTCCACACGGTTTTTCATTGATGATTTATTATTGAGTGGTCGTGTTTTATTCAATGAGCCTTTAAGTAAATACGTTAATAAAGTTGCCAAATATACCCTTCGAACTGAAAAGAAACTCTACAGCGAACTGCGTTTTTACGTTTTAAAAAGTACGGCGGTAAATGCATTTTCGACCGATCAGGGTATAATCTTTTTTACAACAGGTTTAATGGCGCAACTAGAGAACGAGGCCCAATTAGCTTATATCATTGCCCATGAAGTTTCGCATTATACCGAAAACCATGTCCGCGATAGTTATGTTGAAAAGCAGCACTTAAATGCAGGAAATGGAAAGTATAAACGAATGGATTATGAATCGCGCATATCTGAATTAAGTGTCTATAAAAAATCGAATGAATTAGATGCGGATAAAAAGGGAATCGACATTTATATGAAATCAGAATATGCTGTGGACGAAATTTTTAGTTCGTTTGAAATGCTTTTGTATTCTTATTTGCCTTTTGATGAAGTGCAGTTTGACACCGCTTTTTTTAACACAGACAAACTTACAATACCCGGTGGTTTCTTTCCTGACACAAGTAATGAAGTTTCCAAAGTGGAGGATTATGACGATCATGGTCACTCGCACCCAAACATTCAAAAAAGAATTGATGCCGCCTTTGATATTGTTGACGGAAAGACTTCGAGGGGTGATTTAAAATTCAAAATTTCTGAGGAGGAATTTAAGAAAGTAAGAAACCTTGCTCGTTTTGAAGGCTTGAATATGTTATTGGCAGACCGTGAGTATGGACGCGCACTTTACAACGTATTTTTATTGCAACGCGAATATCCAAATAATAGATTCTTAGATCTCTGTTATGTGAAATCCTTATACGGATTGGCGAAATATAAAAATGCCAATCGTTACCGTGAAGTAACAGAAAAACCTAAGAACATTGAAGGGGATACTTTCATTTTGCATCTTTTTCTGAACGATTTAACGCGTGAACAAATAAATATAATAGCCTATCGCCACGCAAATGACATGGCTAAGAAATATGCCGCTGATCCTATTTTTGAAGAATATCAGTTGGACATGAAAAAAGAATTGGCAATTGGCGCGCGGTTAGATTTTGACCAATTGAAGTCAAAATCATATGAAGAATATATGCTCGGATTAGAGGAGGTTATATTGGAATTTGACGTACAGGATTCAATCGCAAAAGTGGAGGCATCAGATTTATCCAAATATGAAAAAATTAGATTAAAGAAAAAATTGCGTGCCATTGAAGGTGATATTAATGCTCCAAATGAAGAGGCATATGACTTTTATGAATTTGGCTTGTATGATCTCGTTGCAGATGAACATTTAATTGATGATTTAGAGGCCTTGAAAAAAGAAGAACGCGCTCTTGAAGAAGAAATTGAGAATGACGAAAACACAAACGAAGGGTTAGATGTTGCAAAATTAATGATTGTTGATCCTGTTTTTGAAAATTATCGCATTAACAATAAACGCAACCTCACCAAGTCTGAGGATCAAAAAGTGGATATGGCAAACATCTACACACAAACCTATCCTAAGCTAAAAATGGAAACCGATATCATTGATTCGAAGCTACTCACAAAAGCTGACGTTAATCGATATAATGACATTGGATTGATCTTTCAATGGATGGATGAAGTCCTTAACCACGGTGAAATTGACATGATCTCCTCCAACCACGACCAAATGGGGAAATTACAAACGAAATACGGAACCGACCATTTTCTGTTTACTGGAGTTTTCGCTTATAAAGACCGGCATGAGTTTTCTTCAATGCATTTTTACGGTATTATTTTTATTTATACCGCACCTTTAGTTATTGTTGACCTATTAGTTGTGCATAATCATTTTGAAATTGTCGCGTTTTCGGTTAATGCCGAGGAAGATGAGGTCGAATTTGTAACGGTTTCTGATGTGAATTTAAGAAGTACGCCAAAAGTAATTGAAGCATATGTCTATGATGTGCTTTATCAAATAAATAATGGGGGAGGACTAAGATGAAAAACTATATTATTTTAATCAGTTTTCTGTTCGTGAGTCTTTCAGGACAAGCGCAGTCAGGTTATTTGGGGGATTTGAATTCAGCTGAGTTCAAAATAAATCTAATGATAACAAGATTAAGGAACAACAAACTTGGTCAGGTGCATAGCGAACCTGCAATGTTGAGCAGACTTAGATATGCGTTACCCTCTTTTGAATTGAATTATGCACGCACTGTAGCCCGAAAAATTGAATTATCTGCCGGCTTAGAATATGCCTCAATGAATTTAATAGGAGACATTTATTATTCTGGCAATACGGAAAGGGTCATAGATAATGTAAAAGCGAATAGAATTGGCCTGCAATTAGGATTTAAGTATTATCGAAAAGGCAGTTTTTCACCAATTGGAAAGTACATAGGTTTCTCATTGCATTTTGGTGGAGCTATCGCTAGTCCGGGAGATGGTTTGGTATATGGGAAAGTTATGAATGCGCTTCCCGCCAGCAATTTTTTTGTCCGGAAAAGAGATGTAAATTCATTACACACGGTCCTAGATTTAAAGGGGACTGAAGCTTTCTATGGTGGTATGCGTTTCGGTATGGGACGAAATTACCCGCTTGGGAATGGGCTCACATTGAACATTGGAATATCGGCGCCATTATTAACGTTTTTTCACAATACACTGGATGGGCAAACAGGTGTTCGTATGTGGCGCACAGATACAATTTCAATTAGTAATTCCAACGTAAGTCAATCGCTCATACACACGCTTTATAAATACAATAGAATTCTATTGAAAATGAGTATTAAAAAGTATTTCTAACGCTTTGTTGAAATGAGTTCAGTACACCTGTAACCAAACAGCATTAAAGTTTGTTCAATTTTTTTAGGGAGTGGGTTTTTACCCTCAATCCGCAACAAGTTTTCTTTAACAGTTAAATCTACACTTGCAGATTTTAAGCTGAAATAGTTTTTGAGCAAATTAGAAATATTGAGTGCATCCTTCTCTTTTTTTATCGTTGTTGTAAAAATTAATGTCTTCATATCGTATTCTTTTTCTTATGATCTGGTCGTTTTTTTACTAAAGACGAATGACATCAAGGGATATTTTAACACGGGTCGTTTAAATTCAAATTTTTAACGAATATTTAGATTTTAGGGACAATTGGAATAGCTGAAATGCAGTTATTAATATAAGAATGCTTATATTAAGAGATCGAAATTTAAAATAATGAAATTAAGATATGACAGAAAAAGATTGGAATGAGATAAGGACCAATGATAGTTGGGCGATATTTAAAATAATGTCGGAATTTGTAGAGGGATATGAAAAAATGGCACGAATTGGGCCCTGTGTTTCAGTTTTCGGATCAGCAAGAACTAAACCTGATAATCCATATTATGAAAAAGCTGTGGAAACATCTAGGCTTTTAGTTGAATCGGGATATGGCGTAATTACTGGCGGTGGTCCAGGAATTATGGAAGCAGGAAATAAAGGTGCGGCAGATGGTAGATCAGTAGGTTTAAATATTGTATTGCCTTTTGAGCAATCTGGAAACCAATATGTCAATCATCCGGTTGATTTTGATTATTTTTTCGTTCGTAAAGTAATGTTCGTCAAATATACACAAGGCTTTATCACTTTTCCAGGCGGCTTTGGAACGTTAGATGAGCTATTCGAAGCTTTAACATTGATGCAAACCAAAAAAATAGATATGAAACCTGTTGTTCTGTTTGGAACGGAATACTGGAAAGGTATGGTAAGTTGGATTGAAGAAGCTATGTTAAATATGGAAGGTAATATTTCTTTAAAAGACATGGATTTGTTAAGAATGACAGATGACCCTGAAGAAGCAGTGGAATACATTAACGACTTTTACGAAAGACACCCATTGCGACCGAATTTCTAAACCACAGAATAATTTAATTTGTTGCGGAAAATTTATAACGTAATTATAAGCATAAAAAAAGGCGCCCTAACATATATTGTCAGAGCGCCTTTTATATTTTTAAATAACCAAGTATTATCCTTCTTTGGCGGCTAAATATCTTTCAGCGTCTAAAGCGGCCATACATCCCGTTCCTGCTGCAGTTACGGCTTGACGGTAAACATGATCGGCTGCATCTCCTGATACAAATACACCGTCAATATTGGTTTTAGAAGTACCTGGTACATTAATAATGTATCCAGTTTCATCTAAATCTAGCCAACCTTTGAAAATATCTGTATTAGGTTTGTGTCCAATAGCTACGAAAAACCCAGTTCCAGGAATGTCCGTTTCAACTCCAGTCACATTGTTTTTAACTTTTGCTCCTGTTACACCGTTTCCGTCTCCTAGCACCTCCACAGTTTCTGTATTGAATAAGATTTCAATGTTTTCCGTATTCTTTACACGTTTAGCCATAATTTTAGATGCTCTAAATTCATCTCTACGAACCAACATTGCTACTTTCGTGCATAATTTAGATAAGTAGTGTGCTTCTTCACATGCTGAATCTCCAGCGCCTACAATAATTGTTTCTTGTCCTCTGTAGAAGAACCCATCACAAACAGCGCATGCAGAAACTCCACCACCGATTTTTAAATAATGCTGTTCAGACTCTAATCCTAAATATTTTGCAGTCGCTCCAGTTGAAATAATAATCGTATCCGCATGGATTTCTGTTTTCTCATCTACCCATACTTTATGAACAGGTCCAGTAAAATCTACCTTAGAAACCCAACCGCTTCGCACATCAGTGTCAAAACGTTCAGCTTGCTTTTGCAATTCAACCATCATATCAGGACCAGTAACCCCATCAGGATAACCTGGGAAATTTTCTACTTCGTTTGTAGTAGTCAATTGTCCGCCTGGTTGAAGTCCTTGATATAAGACCGGAGCCATATTTGCTCTTGCCGCATAAATTGCAGCAGTATATCCAGCAGGTCCAGACCCGATAATCAAACATTTTACTTTTTCTATTTCGCTCATTTTAATTCGTTTCTCGTTTCTAAAAGTGTAAAGATAATACGATTCAATTTTTTTTAGATACAAATGCCATGAAACTTGAAAAAATCATTATTTCGTGGCTTTTCAATAATAGATGCTCCATAATTTTTTAATTCAATTAAAGAATGCTATTTTTGCACCGCTCAAAAAGCCGAAATTTGATATGATTGACAAAAGCCTCTTCAAGAAAAAAGAACTGTATCCATTCCAGAAAAACATTGTCAATCAGATCATTAAGGTCTTGGATACAGAGGGCCGAAACTTTAATTTGCTGTTTCAACTGCCCACTGGTGGAGGAAAAACGGTGATCTTTTCAAATATAGCAAAAGAGTACATCAAAAAAACGAAGCGTAAAGTTTTAATTCTTACACATAGAATTGAGCTTTGTATTCAAACTTCAAAGCAATTAACCGCTTTAGGAATTGAGAACAAGGTTGTGAACAGTTTGGTAAAAACATTAGACGATCAATCTCAGTTTGATTCTTTCACCGCAATGGTTGAAACACTGAATAACCGTTTACAAGACGACAAAGAATTCATTAAAAATATTGGGTTAGTAATTGTGGATGAGGCGCACAACAACTCATTCCGTAAAATTTTTCAATATTTTCAAGATGTAAATATTTTGGGGGTTACAGCAACACCTTTAAGTTCAAACAAAACATTGCCTTTAAAAGACAATTACGATAAACTAATTGTTGGAGAAAGCATTAAGTCACTCATTGAGAAAGAATATCTTTCAAATGCTGAAACCTATACTTATGATGTCAACCTACACGGATTAAAAATTGGTGTAAATGGGGATTTTACGGTAAGTTCATCAGATAAAGTGTACAGTAACTATTTCATGCAGGAAAAATTACTTTTTGCATATGAAGAAGTAGCACTCAAAAGAAAGACCCTAATTTTTAATAGTGGAATTGAATCATCCCGTTCGGTATACGAATTATTTAAGAAGCACAATTATAAAGTGCGTCACTTAGATAGTACGTTTGGAGATACAGAGCGTAAAGATATTTTACGTTGGTTTAAAGAAACGCCGGGTGCAGTATTAACTTCTGTCGGTATTTTAACAACTGGTTTTGACGAACCTACCGTGGAGACAATTATTTTAAATCGTGCCACACGTTCATTAACGCTCTACCACCAAATGATTGGTCGTGGATCGCGTAAATTAGAAAACAAAAGTTCATTCCAAGTGATTGATCTTGGAAACAATGTCCGTCGATTTGGTTATTGGCAAGAATATATTGATTGGCAAGATGCGTTCAATTATCCGGATCGATTCCTTGAAGCTAGATTAAGCGAAGAGGATGATATGATGTTCGAGGCCGCTTATGAATTACCGCGTAACCTTAAGGAAAAATTGAAGTCGCCAGGTTTGTTGGAAGAATTTTCAATGAAGAAGGTATATGACTATTGTATTGATGCCGGTAAGAAAGGAAAAGAAGCTGTTGAGGTTTCTTTAGACAATCATTTTGCCGTTGTGAAGGAGAATTCAGAAGACATGTATGACGGGTTGATGCTTTTAGATGAACTTCAAGATGATATAGAGCGCCGTTTAAAGCATTACACCAAATGTATCACCAAAGCGACGGATAGTTATTTGAATTGGCTTAAAGAGACTTATAATCGTCAATTGAGCCAACGTATCCGTCAGGAGTTAGACGCGGAGTAAAAAAATGCAGAACTATTAATCCTGCATCCCTTAACTAACCTGCGTTTGTAAACCAAAGGTTATTCTATTTCCACTGCTTCCGTTTCCACCTCACTCGACTCACAACCATCCCAAATAAAACAATGTCCTTGTTCGTGATTTCCGTTCATATATTGAGCGTTTTATTTATAGTGTTGCATGTGAACTGTTTTTGCTGCTGCGCCTAAGGCGTCCAGAGTTAGCAAGGCTGTAATCACAACCACCGCTTTATTGACTCTCTTTTTCATAATTAATGTTGTTTAGAATTATAGTTATGGCAATGTCCATGTCCAAAATTTGATTTGAACGCTTCATATTGATTCTCATCCATATTTCGCACATTATCTACATAAGCCAATTTTCTTTGGCGCCATTGTTCTCTTTTCCATTTTCCACCACCAGCTAATTTGAATATGGCACCCACTATTAATAATACGAGCACTAATCTAAATGCTACAAAAACCAATACACCAATGAGAAGTCCCATTAAAATTGATCTAAAAATTGAATTTTTCATTTTATCTTTTTTTATTTATTCCATTATCAAATTGATAGTGGATTTGTTTTTTAATTGACAGCTGGTCTGTGGTACTTCAGCTAAAATGGAACTGAATTCTTATTTTTCTAAGTGATATTATTTATTGGGCATCTGGCGAATATGATTGGTAAACTCCCTTATCTTTGCGGCAGCTAGGATAAAGAAGAGATTATGGAAAAGGAATTTTGGGACGAACGCTGGGAATCAAATCAAACAGGTTGGGATGTAGGTCATGTGTCACCACCCTTAAAAGCTTATATCGATCAGTTAACAGATAAATCCATTCGAATATTAATTCCAGGTTGTGGAAATGCTTACGAAGCCCAATATCTAATCGAACAAGGATTTACAAACATCTTTATTGTTGAAATTTCACAAGGCGCCATTGATACTTTTAAAACTCGCTATCCTGATTTTCCAGAGGCGCATATTTTTCATCAAGATTTTTTTGAACTGAACGGAGATAAAAAATATGACTTTATCATTGAACAAACATTTTTTTGTGCGATCCAACCTGAAAAGAGATTAGACTATGCTATAAAGATGAAGGAATTAATAAAGCCGAATGGGAAACTAGCCGGTTTAATGTTTGATTTCCCCTTAACATCAGGACCGCCTTTTGGAGGATCGATAGAAGAATACAATACCTATTTCGAATCTCGATTCACTATTCTAAAAATGGAGCGAGCGCACAATTCACTTGAGCCACGTCAAGGACGAGAGTTATTCGTAATTCTGAAAAATCAGTGATAAAGGCTCACAATCAAATCAACTAAACGATTCGAATATCCCGCCTCGTTATCATACCAAGAAACAACTTTTATCATCCGGCCAACTACGCTTGTTAATTTGGAATCAAATGTAGCTGAGTAGGGGCTTCCAAGAATATCTACCGATACAATTGGATCTTCAGTATAGTCTAAAATACCCTTCAAATCATTTTGAGATGCCGCTTTAAAAGCTGCGTTAATTTCTTCAATTGATATTTCATGATCCATTATAAAAGTCATGTCGGTTAGTGAGCCATCAGGAACAGGAACGCGAATTCCGCAACCTCCCATATGCCCCTCTAATTCAGGAAATATTTTTGTAATAGCCTTAGCCGCACCCGTTGTAGTTGGCACAATGGACTCCGCAGCAGCACGCGCCCGTCGCAAATCCTTGTGCGGTGCATCATGCAAACGTTGATCAGATGTGTAAGAATGCACCGTAGTGATATAACAACTTTCAATTACACCCAATTTTTTCATCACATGCACCAATGGAGCTGCAGAGTTTGTAGTGCACGAGGCGTTAGAAATAATTTTTTCATCTCCATTTAAAATTTCTCGATTCACCCCAAGAACTACAGATTTTATTCCCTCAGATCGGGGAGGGGCGCTTAAAACAACGCGTTCTGCACCAGCTTCAACGTGCAAACTTGCCAAATCTTTGGTTCTAAATATGCCTGTAGATTCAAGAACAACGTCAATATCAAGATCAGCCCAAGGCAAGAGTTTTGGATCGCGTTGCGTCAGCATTGCAATGCCGTGTCCGTTAATGATCATCCGATTTGTCTCAGTTTCAACCGTACCGTTAAATCGGCGGTGAACCGAATCATATTTAAATAAATGAGCAAGGGTAGCGGTGTCTGTTAAATCATTGATCGCCACAATTTCAATTTCATTATTTTCCATTGCCATTCTTGTGAAATAGCGTCCTATTCGCCCGAATCCGTTAATTGCTACTCTTATTGCCATAGTTTGAATTTTTACACGTTGAAGTTAGTGAAAAACGGAATAATAATGTGCTTAAAATAATAAAGAACAAGTGTAAATTATTAGGACTATCGGTTTCTTGTGATTCGTAATGGATCAATCGAGTGTGAATCTGTCAGATTGCTGAAAAAAAAAAATAAAGGGCGATTGAAAATTTCAATCACCCCTTAGTTCAATGTGGTATTATTGACCAACTATGCCTCTAATGACGGAATAACGAGTACTTGTCCCGCATAAATTAAATTCGCGTCTTTCAACATTGGTTTATTCGCTTCAAAAATCACAGGATATTTATTTGCGTTTCCATAAACTGTTTTGGCAATTTTCGATAAGTAATCACCGTTTTTTAACGGTATAAAACTGCTTGTTAGACTCAATTTCAGCTGCCTGAGTAGCTTCGGCTGCCACCGCTTCTGTTCCTTCTGTTCCCCAATTGGAACCAGCTAAGTCAGCAACTGAAATTCGATCTTCAATTTCTGATATGCCGTGAATGTTTCCAGCTGTTGCTAATATTTTATTTTTTTCTTGAATAGAGTTCACTTCACCTTCAACTACTAATTTTTCTCCTTCAAATGAAGCCGTCATATTGTCAGGAATTAAATCGTATTTTTTTAAATGTGCAAGTATTAATTCTGTTTTTTCTGTTGCAGCTTTGTTTTCTGTGAAGACCTTTGCTCCGGCATCTTTTGTAAAAGAAAATGAACCCATATTTATAGTTTTATTTATTTGGTTATTAAATTGTTAGGACAAATGTACGTTGTTCTTAGGCGCAGAAATCTGATTCTAGATTAACCGACATTTATTTTCGACAGGGTGAGTTTTGAGTGAGTTCGCTTAGCCGACTGAGGGATTAAGTAAATCGCCCACTTGCTCACAACTCAAACTCTGAACCCTTTTTTGGGCACAAAAAAAAGAGAATTCGACAGGATTCTCTTTTCCTATCAATTGTTAATTAACTACTCATTCAAATAGCTTGTCTAAAAGATAGTGCAGCTATTCTAATAATCGATTATTATTTACCGATTAGACCATTTAATGTATCAATTTTTCCTTTTTGTGCTTCAATTTGAGACTTCGCAGCATCAACTTTCGCTTGTGCTTCAGCAATTTTCGCAAATTTAGCATCAGCTTCATCCTGCTTAATATCACCATTGTCAAGTGCAGCTTGCACACGTTCTTTAGCAGCAGCAATTTTATCTTCTGTTCCTGAAACCGAAGTTTCCATGTCAGCAACTTGAGTTGACGCTTTTTCGCTTGTAGCTTCTGCGTTAGCAGATGCATTGTCAGCACGATCTTGTGTCATTTCACCAACTTCTTCAGTTGCAACGTCAGCTGCTTCAGTTGCCATATCAGCACCACCATCTATTGTTTCTTCAGCGTCACCAGTAAGGTTGTCAACTGCATCAGTTGCAGTATTCACTGCATCATCAGCAACTTCTTCCGCTTTGTCAGTTATTTTCGTGATTCCTTCGTTTGTTTCAGCAGCAAAACTTTGCGCTTCTCCTTCAACTTTGTCAGAAGCCTTATTGATTTCAGATGTTCCAACAGTTTGAACTTCTTCCACTTTTTGAAAACCAGATTGAGCTGAGGCTGTAGTTGTGAATCCAACAGCTGCGATTAATACAAATATTCTTTTCATGATTAAATTCCGTTTAATAGTGAATCAACATCACTGTTTAATTCGTTAATATTATTTTCTAAGTCTTGAAGACCTTCTTCAACTGCATTCGTTGCATTTTCCATTTCTACAACTGCTTCAGTATCAATAATGTTTTCAACTTCATCATTAACATCTGCTTCTCCGCCGCAAGACGGCACTGCTAGGGCGATAAACGCTCCAAAAATTACTCTTTTCATAGTGCTTGTTTAATTTTAAGCAAATGTATTCAGAATATCTAAATATCCTATTAATGAATCGATTTGAGGGTGTTAATTTTCGATAACTGATATTAAAATGATGTTTTGCTGCAGTTGGCGTAGCAAGTTGTTTTACCATTTCTTGAAAAAGCGAGTAGCGTAATGCCGTATTCTTTGGCAAAATCAATTGCTAAAGTAGAGGGAGCAGATACCGCCATAATAGTGGGGATTTTTGCACGAAATGCTTTAGATACAATTTCGTATGAAAGTCTGCCACTAAATGTAATGATTTTCGCTTTCCTTAAAATTCCAGCTCGTAATAAGCTTCCCACTAATTTGTCCATGGCGTTATGTCGGCCAATATCTTCTTTTAATCCAAGCATTTCACCATCAAGCGTAAATGCAGCTACACCATGACAACCTCCAGTTTGCTGAAAATTCAATTGACTTTCAATCATTTGCTTTTGCATGGTAAAAATAGCATCAACATCAACTTTTAAAAGACGGTTCTCCGAAGATAATTCACCCTCTTGAAATTGCAAATCTTCTAGTGATTGTTTACCGCATATTCCGCAAGAAGAAACTGAAAGTAAGCTACGCGTACTTAAATACCCATCCCCAATTTGATCTTCAGGAATAATGGCATCTAAGCGCTCTATGAGCCCATTTTTATTTAAATGAGATTCAAATTTTACAGGCGTTTTTGTACCAATAACATCCTCTGCGAACAATAAACCTCTTGCCAAGTCAATTTCATCTCCGGGAGTTTGCATTACCACCGTAAATGATTTACCGTTTATGTCAATTTGTAGCGCATGCTCAATGGTTAAAGGGTCGACTACTTTCGTAGTCGACCCTTCTTTAAATTGTATCCCTTCGTATTTCGATATGCCTTTCATTGGATTAAGATAATCCCGAAATTTTTCCATCCTTATCGATATGCATTCCTTCTGATGCAGGGGTAGCCGGTAAACCTGGCATACGCATCATTTTTCCTAAAATTGGAATAATGAATCCCGCACCTGCGGCAAATTCAAATTCTCTCACCGAAACTCTAAATCCAGAAGGTCTTCCTAATAATTTGTCATTATCCGAAAATGATTTTTGTGTTTTTGCCATACAAATTGGAAGTCTGCTTAATCCTAAGGCCTCAATATTTTTCAAACCAGTTAAAGCTTCCTTGCTATAATCAACACCATCTGCACCATAAATTTCACGCGCAATTGTTTCAATTTTTTCTTTAACCGGAGCATTCCAATCATATAATTGTTTGAACTCGTTATCCCCATTTTCTATCACATCAACAACTGCATGTGCCAAATCCGTCATTCCTTCTCCGCCATCTGCCCAGCCGTTACCAACTAATGCATTTACTCCTTTAGCGGCACATCTTTCTTTAATTAATGCTACTTCTTCAGCGCTATCAGTTGGGAAAGCGTTTATTGCAACAACCGGATTTAATCCAAATTTTTGCATGTTTTCAATGTGCTTGTCTAAATTGGCTAAACCAACACCAACACGTTCAACACTTGGTGTATTGTATTCTTCTTTTGGCGCACCTCCGTGGTGACGTAAAGCACGAATAGTCGCTACAAGTAACGTTGCTTTAGGCTTTAATCCACCAGAAACACATTTTATGTCTAAGAATTTCTCAGCTCCTAAATCCGCTCCAAAACCAGCTTCTGTTACCACATATTCTGATAATGAAAGCCCCATTTTTGTTGCCAAAATCGTATTTGTTCCTTGTGCAATGTTTGCAAATGGTCCGCCGTGAATAATTGCTGGGTTTCCTTCTAAGGTTTGAACAAGGTTTGGCTTAATGGCATCTTTCAATAAAATAGCCATGGCGTTTTCCGCTTTTAAATCGCGCGCGTAAATTGGTTTTTTATCTATCCATGTTAATCCTATGTAAATATTACCAAGGCGCGTTTTTAAATCCTCAAAATCTTCAGCCATACATAAAATGGCCATTACCTCTGATGCCGGTGTAATATTAAATCCATCTTGACGAGGAATTCCATTTGCGGTTCCACCTAGACCTATTGTAATGTCGCGCAAAGCTCTATCATTCATATCCATGACACGTTTCCAACCAATCGTTCTTGGATCTATGCCTAAACTTCTGGTTCTGCTTTGGATATTGTTATCAATTAAAGCTGATAACAGGTTGTTCGCTTTTTCAATGGCAGAAAAATCACCTGTAAAATGCAAGTTAATATCTTCCATTGGTACAACTTGTGAATAACCGCCACCTGCTGCGCCACCTTTAATTCCAAATACTGGTCCTAATGATGGCTCACGCAATACTACTGTCGCTTTTTTACCAATTTTATTCAAGCCTTCTGTTAAACCAATTGACGTAGTTGTTTTTCCTTCTCCAGCTGGAGTCGGAGTTAAGGCGGTTACGAGTATTAAATTACTATCCGCAACCTTATCGGGGTCAATTAAGGATAAAGGTAGTTTTGCCTTGTATTTACCATAGAGTTCAAGGTCGTCTTCTTGAATGTCTAGTTTACTTGCAATATCTCTAATGTGCTGCATTTGGGCAGCTTGAGCGATCTCAATATCGGATCCAACGATTTTTGTCATAGTATGTTAATTTTGAAGAGACAATATAATAAATTTTTCAGCTTAAAGTTTTATTTCACAAAATCGAATGGGATTCCAACCTTAATTCCATTAAAACACCCTCGCTCAAAAATTTATAGCTCATTTTATTGATGTGGGCATATCCCTTTCGTATATTTGCTGCATGAAATTGAAAATACTCTTTGGTACTCTTTTCGCAGTGATACTGGTATTTGCCAGTTGTAAAAAAGATGAACCTTTAACGCCAACAAACGGAATTTACAGGGGTGTTTTCAGTCGTATTTATAATGGTTCAGACACGATTGGAGCTGGGGTGGTGCACTTGGCGTTGAATGAAGTTGATTCAACTTTTATTTTGGGGGGAGACACGAGTTCAAATGCGCCATATTCATGCAGTGGTTTTTTTAAGTTGCAACCTGGTACTATTGAGTTTATAAATACTGCATTTGTTGCGGAATTAATAGCAGATGATGCTGTCGACTCGCTTTACATCCTTGATACGGTCTTTCAGTATGAATTTTTAGATACCGGTTTCTATTTTCATTTGGATTTAGATACGGTCAGCTATGATTACAATCTCACACGATTTTAGCCACGCAGGTTAATCTTTACCTATGCTGTGAATGTCATTATGGGTATCTTCAATTTGATCTTTTAATACTCGAATTCGCTCCGCAATCATGGCAAATTCTTGATGTCCATTTTTGATGAGCCAATTGGTTGATTTCTCATCTCTATCCCCCGCGAGTGCAACATGTTTTAATACTTGAAAGTTAGCTTTGTTTAACCAATGAATGGCGTCTTTATTACCCTCTGCACCATTTATCATTGCCATTAAATGGGCATATCCATTTTTCATCAACCAGTCTCTCGCATCATCTTTTAGCAATAATGCGTGAATGCACATTCCAAGTTCTTTGTATTCATCACTGCTTAAGAACCAATCGCGCAATTCAATATTACCGCTAATTGCTTCTGCCCAACCTACTAATATTTTTGAGGGGTAGTTGAGTGGCTTTAATTTTACAACTTCAGTCACATCTGCCGCTTCACTCTTCTTCTTTTTACGTCCAAACATATTTCAATTTAAAAATTACCTAAATATTGTATCGATTTGATTTTACCTTTTGCAAAGTTAAAAGCAAATGATTTTTGAATCGTTCTATCCGAATCATCTACATTTTCTCGTTTAATTTGATCATAGGCAAAGGCTAATTTTGCAAAAACAACCTGATCAGGTGCTTCGCCAACAGTTTTTATGGAGCGCACAGCGAAGTTTATCCCTTTTGTAGAATCAGGCGACATGAAATTTGTGACCATTTCTGCGCTGTTAAAACAAAGCGTATCATAAGCCTGATCGTAAAGTATGCATCCACTTTGCATATATTCCATATTTGCAGATGGCGTATGATTGTTCCAATTACTGGTGAAATTAGCCACAACATCCCCAGGTTTTAAAGTTTCTTTATTGGCATCTCCACCAAAGAACATGGTGGCAATAATAATTCCTGCAATTATGCCGCCTAAATCTGCTAACAAGCCAGCTTTAATTGCATAACGCGTTTTACGAATTCCAACAGATCCAAAATAGACAGCAATAATATAGAACGTTGTATCCGTTGCTCCTTGCATGGTAGAGGTAAGTCTACCTACAAAACTATCTACACCGAATGTATTGAACGATTCTATCATCATACCGCGCGCTCCTGAACCGCTTAATGGTTTCATAAATGCGGTTGGTAGTCCATCAACAAATGCAACATCTGTAAAAAAGTAACCAAAAAACCATTTAAAACCGTCCATTAAATAATCCATTGCTCCAGAAGCTCTGAAAACACCAATGGAAACTAGGATGGCTACCAAGTAGGGAATGATTTTAATGGCAATGCCAAATCCGTCCTTTGCGCCTTCTACAAAACTTTCGTAAATGTTTACCTTTTTGGTTAAGCCCATTATTATAAAGGCGCAAATTATTCCGTAAAGAATGATATTACTTAATAAGGCGGATTGCGTTTGTAGCTCTTCTGGTGAGAGTTGATTGAAATAATAGATAAGTCCAACAATTACAAGCGTTAGACCACCAAGATAGGCCAGGATCACTTTGTCAAATAAATTGATTTTTTGATAGATAGCCACAACGATTAAACCAACAATAGAGGCGAAAAAAGTAGAGATTAAAATAGGGATAAAAATGTCAGCAGGATTCTCTGCACCAAAGGAATTCCGATAGTTCATTACCGCCACAGGAATCAACGTTAATCCGGATGTGTTGAGCACCAAAAACATGATCATGGCATTGGAAGCCGTGTCCTTTTTGTCGTTGAGTTCCTGCAAATCGTTCATGGCTTTTAAACCCATTGGCGTTGCAGCATTGTCCAGCCCCAACATATTTGCCGAAAAATTCATGAGCATGGCACCGCGTGCAGGATGATCTTCAGGAACATCAGGAAAAAGTTTGTTAAAGAAAGGACCAACTAAGCGAGATAAAGCTTGCACGGCTCCTCCCTTTTCTCCAATCTTCATGATTCCTAACCACAAACATAAGATGCCTGTTAAACCTATAGAAATGTCAAAAGCAACCTCCGCTAAACTAAAGGTGCTGTCAACAATGGCTTGAAAAACTCCAGAATCGCCGTCAATTGTTCGCACAATTGCTACGAGCAATGCCAGTAAAAAAAAGCTGATCCAAATGTAATTTAATACCACGTTAAATAATTTCTTGAGCTTAAAATTAAGAATTTTTGCGCTTGTTATCGCTACAATTTTTAAAAGCGCTTCGCTTATTTAAAAATCACTCGAACTGATGCGCAATCAGTAAGGCTTTGAATTTTTGAAGACGTACTGTTTAGCTGACTTTTGAGATGTGAATTTAGATTAATGATCACTTGAATTATGTAACTTCACGAAGTTAATTTATTTGGAATGTTTCCGTTTTGTTTGATGGTTTTATAGTGATTCATTATGGTCGATTGATTGACACATCAAATCATGATAGAATCAAATCATCAAAATTTAGTATAGCAATTCTCCAATGCCCTCACGAATAATGTCCACGTCTCCATTAGAAAGGTCCACAACCGTTGAAGGGACGTTGAGTCCGTAACCGCCATCAATTACTGCATCAACTTTATCTTCCCATTGTCCTGAAATTAAACTCGGATCTGTCGAGTATTCAATTACCTCATCCTCATCATGGACTGATGTTGTGACTAACGGGTGACCTAGACGCTCGACAATTTGAAGCACAATATTATTGTCAGGAATTCGAATACCCACAGTTTTTTTACTGCTATCAAAGAGTTTTGTAATTTTACTGGTGGCCTCTAAAATGAAGGTGAATGGACCAGGTAAATTTTTATTTAAAATTTTATAAGTCGGTCGGTCAATATGTTTGGCATAATCAGACAGTTGGCTTAAATCATTAAAGATGATTGAGAAATTGGCATGTTTTAGTTTAATGCCTTTTAGTTTTGCCAATTTTTCAATTGCACGCTTATGTTGCAAACTGCAACCTAGTGCATAAACTGTATCTGTAGGGTACACAATTATTCCACCGCGTTCAAGCAAGTCTGCGATAAGTGCAATCTTTTGCGGGTCTGGATTTTGCGGATGAATAATGTGTTGCATGATTTTAATAAAAATGCAAAATTAGGTCATTTTATGGATATATAACTGAGATTGATCATAAGTTTGTCATTAATCTTTCCCCAAAACTCGCCCCGTTTTTTTATCATAGCCATAAGGGCAATGCCGGCAACCGCTTTTGCAACAATGCCCACGTTTTAAATGATACTTCTCCGTATAAACAATATATCCTTCATCTGTTTTATAATAATCTTCCGGATCGAGATCATTCAGTTTAGAAAATAAGCTCATTCAACTATTATTTTACAAATTTCTTGGTTACTAAACCTAAGGTTGATTCTACTTGAATGATATAAATACCAGGACTTAAAAAATCAATGCTTAGTGGACTGCCATTATAATTGCTTTCATTCAACACTAATTTCCCATCATTTGAAAAGATGTTGATTTGAGTGATTTCAGAATTACTTTTCACATACAACTCTCCGTTGGCAGGGTTTGGATATACAGACAATTCCATTTCATTTTCAGGGATAGAAAGCTGCGGTCCAATATAAACGCAATAGTCCTCATATTCGCCAAAAAAGGCCGAGGTAGGGCAAGGCTCAGGGCTAGACAATGCCGCCATTGCAAAACGAATTTTGGTAACACCCAAGGCAGCATCCAGCGGAATTGTAATATCTTGTGTTAGTCCGCCCAACACCATATAATCGTCTATTGGAGCTTCTTCGGGCAAGTCAAATTCACCGTTGTGATTGTAATCTATGAAGATGGAATAACGTTCCGTAAATGATCCACTTGTAAAATCAGGAACCACTCTAAATTTATACGTGTCGCCAGGAGTTAGTGCTGTAATGATTTGCTCTGAACGGAACCAGCCTGCATTTTTAGCGGTTTGGTTGGCGTAGCCATTTACTTTGACCGAATCAATCCATTCATAAGTGATATTCGCTCCAATAACAGGACAATAATCTAATTCAATGCAAACACCGCAGCCTAAGGTTCTAAACACTTGAGATTTACTGTATCCTCTTGTGCTGTCCGCACATAGTGTATAAATCTGAAAATCGTATTCAGTACATTTTTCAAGTTCATCAATAGTGATTGGGGAGGAAACATCAATTAACTCTGTCCAATCTTCTTCTCCGGCAATTGAATAACGGAAATTATATTGAGTGGCATATAAAATTTCGTTCCATGTAATGGTCAAATCATTTTCAGTTTTTGAAGGATTTGCCAATTCAGGATTGGTACAACAACCATCTGTAATAAAAGAAAGTTCAAAAGAAGGATCACTCAAAATCTCATCTTCACAAATCGATTGAAGCGTAATGGTGTAATTGGTGCAAGGCGATAGTGTATCGAATGATAAGGTTGTTCCGCCCTCGATTGTAAAGTCAGCCGAAGTTCCACCTTCCGGTGTAATGGTCAAGATATAATCCGCCGTAAAACCATCCCAATGCACATTCGCAGAAGTATCCGAAATTTCAGTTGCGCGCATATTGTATGGAGAAATACAGGCGTCCTCATCACAATCATCCATTATTAATTGAATGGAATTGTTCACATTAAGTCTTCCACCTGTGGCGACTTCACTGTCTAAGGCCACCAATTCATCCACTCCATTAAAAATGTATTGGCGCATTTGCAAGGCGGCTGCGGCAGGATCATATTTTACGAAATTGATAAACTCAGCGCAAGGCGCCGAATAAGCTAAAGCAAGGGCACCAGTTACACAAGGAGTTGCAAAAGAAGTGCCGCTAGTTGTTGAATATAAATCGCCCGGAACGGTTAAACGAACCGCGCTTCCTGGCGCGGCTAAATCAACTGAAGTTGTGCCATAACCCGACCCAGCGCGTACATCTTCATTATTGGTCATAGTCACCCCAATAAAAAACTCACTCGTACAATTGGTTGGTAAATCACCCGATTCTTCGACATTTAAATTGCTATTTGTAGTGGCGCCAACACTTATAATGCCTTGCATACCTAATGAATCGTACATAGCGCACCAAAGTGGCGAGTCAGCTGGGTCGCCACCATCAATTCCCCATGAAGAATTAGTTGCAACGACAAAAGCACCCACGGCACCAAAAGATTCGTTATAGAATTTACGCATTTTAAGCGGATAGGAGTAAGCCGCAATGACCGTGGCTTCATTCGAGGCTTGTTGCCCTTTAACCACCATCATTTTTACATCCCAATTTACGCCAGAAATACCAACGCCGTTGTTTCCTGTCGCGCCAATCATACCGCTAACGCGTGTTCCATGACTTCCAAAACCTACAGCATCATCTTCCGATTGCACATTCCATCCATTATAATCATCTACATAACCATTTCCATCATTATCAATACCGTCGTCAGGAATTTCCGCATAGTTTTTCCAAATGTTTCCAGCCAAATCTGCATGGTTAATATCGACACCACCACCTTCGACAATACAAACTACAATTGCATCGTTATGTGTTGTTAAACCACCAGTGGTAATATCCCAGGCATCTGTTGCATCTATATCCGCATCAACATCACCGCCGTCTAAACCCGTGTTTTTTAAATGCCATTGAGTTTCAAACAGCGCATCTGTTGGAATGGTTTCTCTATCACTTACGAAATGATTTTTTTTGCACAATTTTAACGTCATAATAACCATATAGTGCACCTATAACTTGATCCAAATCCAACTTTGGTTCATGAAATTTAATGAGATAGATATTTACGATTTCACTAACCTGCTCTAAACCAATAATACCAAGTTGTTCTCTCGCTTCAAACTTTCGAATAAATTCATCTGTATTTGTGCCAGGTTCAAATTGCACAAGTAGTTCATTTGGCTCATAATTTAAATTCTGGCCAAACGACAGAAAGTTAGAGAGAGAGAAGAGAAGAATGAATAAATAGCGCATTTCAAGTCGTTTTGGTAAAAATAGCGAAAAGTAACCTGTTGTGTTGCCAATAAATCCTGAACCTTCTGTTTTATTGATTCAACGCGCCCTTACTGCTAAACACCTGTTCTAATTTTAAACTGTAAAAGTCAGAATTCAGCTTAAAATGTAACATTTTTTCAGCATATGGTGTATATCCCTGTATGACAAACCGATACCTATTACTATTTTTTTTTACTATTGCTCTTATTTCCAACGCCACTGGGCAGGGGAGTGGAAAATTAATTATTAATGCTGATTTAACTTCAATAGCCAGTTATGACCCGGATATTGAGGTTTCTGTAATTAACATGGCTACAAATAGAGAAGTGCTGCGGAATAGTGTATTAGAAAATTTTAATTATACCTTTCCTTTAAATGGGAGATTTATGCTGTATTTTAAAAAATCAGGAGCCACTTCAACGCGACTATTATTGGATACAAGAACATTCATGTCTGGCTATTACACATTGAGTTTTCATTTATCCTTAGGAAATACTGCTGCGGGGGAAACGGCATCCACTATGCCAATTGGAACAATAAAATTTGATCGAGCCACAACCAGTTTTGGATATAAGGCATCAAATTTATTAGCGAATCAACCTCTAGAAGTGGTTTCAAGCATTCGAGAGTCTGACGTGATTAGGTTTTAGAAGTTTGATTTAAAGCCAATATGCACTTTTGTGTCTGACAGTGAAATAGGATTATCATTAAGGACTCCATTGGCCACAATAATTTCTAGTTGACTGGAATTATTGATGAGACCGAAGCCAATTCCTGCGCTATGTGTATAGTTTTTAGTATTTCCCCTAAAGTTTGAATAATCATAAAGTATTTTAAGAGAAATTAATTCAATCGGTTTGAATTCGATCTCGTTTCGCAGCACCCAATTCTCTCTTCCAGCTAATTCCAACTCATAAAAACCACGGACACTTTGCAAGCCGCCGAAATAAATAAACTCGTTTCGAGATAATTCGATAGAAGAGGCTAATCCTTGATACTGGAGGGAATTATTAAGATGGAAATACTTTAAAAAATCAATTTCGTGGGAATATTTTAGTAAATACTTATTGTTTGCAATTTTTCGAGTTTCATCATCCAGCGTATCTGAGCGGTAGTTGAAAATTCCACCTGAAACGGTAAATTTCGGATGATAGAAAGACAACTTTTCGGGTAAAAATGGGCGGTATTGAACTGAAAGACCAATTGTGTTTTTAGAAAAATCTCGAAAACCTGCAATGGGCGCCTCAGAAATAGTAGATGAAGCCTCAATTTGATCGTAAAGGGCAATTCTAAATTGGGGGTTGCGATAAATTAATTCGAACAAGAGGTCTGATCGCACAAAAGAGGTGTCCTGTTTTTGCAGGTCAATATTTGCGCCAATTCCTACTGGCGATCCAAATAAATACGGATATTCAACAATGGTTTTAAGATCCTGTGTTTTATCTGGATTGTTTTTCCAATTCAGATGAATCGTTTCTGCCCGGTTCAACGCATTTTTCAATTCTAAATTAATGAAGCCATTCAAGGCCAACCTCTCCGTAACACGGTCTTGTTGAAAACCCACATAACCATCTGCACTGCTCGATTTCTTTTTTTCGATATAAACGTAGAGTTCTGCAATTCCTGCTTTAAACAATAGCTCTGGTGAACGTGGCGTATTGTAAATGGCAGTATTCCTAAAGATTGCGGTTAAATTTCTTATTTTCTCTTCATTATAAGGATCTCCAGGTTTAATACCCATTATACTAAGCACGGTTTTTTCATTAAAATCAGTTTTACTTTTGATGTGAATTTTATCAATGATAAAATAGCCGCCTGAGTCAATTTTATAAGTTAAGTTTAATTGCTTTTCCGTTTCTTCTTGTTCAATGATTTCAAGCCGTGCAAAGGGGAAACCATTATTTTCTAAAGCCGTTATTTTTGAATTAATTTCAACAATAGCCCGCTCAAGGTTTTTTTGAACGGAGACTCGATTTCTTTTTCGACCAGTTTCGATCAAAGCAACTCGACGAAAGCGGTTTTCGTACGTAAAATAATAGTGCGTTGCATTCTTTTTTTGAACAGTATCTGCAGCTTGAACACCCATGTATCCATTCATTTGAAATTCAACTATGGCTGCAGAACGATTGCGCTTTGTTTTCGTACTGTCAGTGCTTGCTTTTGTCTTAACGCTAAGTTTGTCTAAATGATAAAAGATAGTCTTCGCCTCTTGACCAAATAGGGCAGAGGTGAAGACACATTGAAATATGAGAATGCAAAATAGGCGCATGCATTTTTTATAACGTAAAAAGGATTGTAATAGTATAGACCACAAATTACACTAAATGTGAAGTAAACAGAAACGTTTCAATAGAAAAAGCCTAATTTGTTCTACCAGGATATTCTTTTAGCGATTCCTTAATGCATTTAACCGCTTTTTTAAGCGACTCTTTCTCCAAAACATATGCAATTCTCACTTCATTCTTTCCAAGTCCCGGAGTAGCATAAAAGCCTGTTGCAGGTGCCATCATTACTGTGTCTCCTTGATAAGAGAAAGATTCAAGCAGCCATTGGCAATATTTATCACAATCATCAATAGGTAATTGCGCAATACAATAAAAGGCACCCTTTGGTTTTGGACAGAATACACCGTCAATCGCATTTAAACCATCTACCGTTATATTACGACGTTCAACATATTCATCAACCACTTCATCAAAGTACGACTGCGGTGTTTGTAGCGCGGCTTCACTTGCGATTTGAGCTAACGTGGGCGGAGACAAACGGGCTTGTGCAAATTTGAGAGCAGTCGCCATGACTTCCGGATTTTTAGAAATAAGTGCACCAATTCGCGCACCGCACATTGAATATCGTTTCGAAACAGAATCAACTAAAATTACGTTTTGATCAATTCCGATTAAACTCATTACAGAAAATGGACTAGCGCCATCATAACAAAATTCGCGGTAAACCTCATCTGCAATTAAATATAAATCATGTGCTTTAACAATGTCTCTCAACTTTTCTAATTCTTCTTGAGAATACAAGTAGCCGGTTGGATTTCCGGGATTGCAAATAATGATTCCTTTCGTTTTTTCAGTAATCAAATCCTCAAAATCTCCCACATCTGGCAATGCGAAACCAGTTTCTATATTAGCAGTTACAGGTACAATAGTTATTCCGGCGGTTTTTGCAAACCCGTTATAATTCGCATAAAATGGTTCTGGAATAATGACTTCATCCCCTGGATTAAAACAGGTCAAAAATCCGAATATTAATGCTTCTGATCCCCCAGTTGTGACTAAAATGTCATCTTTATTGACAGACAAACCATGATTTTGGTAATACGTTGCCAAGCCTTTTCTGTATGAATCAAACCCTGCCGAATGACTATATTCCAAAACTTCTAAATGCATATGCTTCACAGCATCTATTGCTATTTGAGGGCTAGAAATATCAGGTTGTCCAATGTTTAAATGAAAAACATTTTTCCCTGCGTTTTTCGCTGCTTCTGAAAAAGGAACGAGCTTACGAATGGGTGATTGGGGCATTTCCAATCCTTTGGTTGAAATCTTTGGCATTTGATTAAAATTTTGAAGTCAAAAATACACGCTTTATATCAATAAACCAACGTTTGATTTAATTTCTATTTTATGATAATTTAGGGAAGGTGAAGTTATAGGTAAATCCATCAGTAGTATTAATGTCTAAAGTGCCGTCCAACTGTTCGGTCAATGAAAAGATTAGATCCATCCCCAAAGAATCTTCTTTCAGTTCTTCAATCGTCAAGTCAGCTCCAATTCCATCATCCTTAATAATGAGAATAGTTTTAGCGGCAGTCGTTTTAGATTCTTCTTTTTCTTTTAGCGTGACTTCTATTAAGCCCTGCTCTCGCTCATAAAAAGCATGCTTTAGTGCATTTGAAATCGTTTCATTAAGAATGAGGCCTAACGGAATTAATGTGTCAATGCTGTATTCACCCTTATCAATATTAAAGGCAAATTTCACACGTCTTTTACTTTGGTATGATTCTAAAACGTTAATGCATAAATCGCGAATATAGCTCTTTACTAATAATCGAGATAAGTCAGATGATTGATAGAGTTTTTCATGAACCAAGGCCATGCTCAAAATTCGATTTTCGATTTCATTTAGGTGTTCTTGAAAATTATTTTCATTGATATAGCCAGACTGCAAACGGATAAGACTGCTGATAATCTGCAAATTATTTTTAACGCGGTGATGAATTTCTTTTAATAAAGTTTCTTTCTCCTCTTTCGAAACCAATGTTTTTTTCAATTCTTGATTTTGTTCCGCTAATACAAATCTGTGCTCTCTTGCTTGTGCAAGTCGTTTTCTGAAAGAGATAATGAGCAAAACAATCATTAAAACCAAGATACCTAAATTGCCTAAAATGAAATACAATTGATTTGTGATGGATTGGTTTGCAAGTTGCTTGTTTTTGTGTTTAACCTCCAGTAACTCTCTTTCAATCAGTAATTTGCCCACTTCAATACTGTCTTTAAAAAACTCATAAGAAGAGAGTTGACTTTCAATAATGAATGGATCATTGTCGATTTTTAATCGTTAACATTGTTCAAAATAAGTGACAAAATTTTCAGCTGCTTTTTTATGATCACTTAGCGCATAATAGGCGTAAGATAGTTTTAGTGAAACTTCAAAATCAATATCTCCAATAGCGTTATCAAAATTTAAATCTCTGACTTTTTCATAAGCTTCAACCGCTTTTTCAAATTTTTCTTGCTTCATATATATGTCACCGTAGATAAAATAATCTGAAGAAAGTTCCCGGTCATTTCCAATTTCATTTTTGAGTATAATCGATTTGTCTAAATACCAAACGGCACTGTCTAATGTGTTCGTTTCGATATGGAGATTAGCGAGGTTATGATATATGTATCCGAGTTTGCGAACTGGACCAAATTCCTCGCGAGAAACTAATGTTAAATACATGTAGTAGAAGGCTGAATCCTAATTCTCCTCATTTTTAAAGACATTTCCTAAATTGTTTTGACAATCCGCTATTGATTCGTCCACTTCGAGTTGCTGAAATCGATATAAGGCACTGTGATATTTCTGTTTCGCCTGGTCATAACGATTCATGCTTTTAAGAATGGTTCCAATATTCAATTCTATGGCGGCAATGCCCGTGCTATCATCCGCAAGGCAAAAATAATGTGCAGCAGCGTTATAAGCATTTAAGGCGTCAATATATTTTGAAGTCCGTTTATAGTTCACCCCAATCGCTTTATAAGTTTTTGCCACGTAAATCGTGTCTTGAATTAAGGAAAAATCAGTTAGCGCGAGATTTAAATATTTGAGTGCCATCTCATGATTCCCTGTTGCAGCAAAAGTTTCTGCCAAGTCGAATCTCACAAAAGCACGGGCATCAAGATCATCATACTTTTGGCTTAACTGCTCAGCAATATGTAAATAGTAAATTGTGCTGTCGTTTCTTTCCTGACTTTTGTCTTTGTAGATTTCTGAAACGGCACAAGGATCTTTTTCGTTTGCAAATAAGAGCTGATATGTTTCAGCATCCATTAATTGCATACCATTAATCGTCTGAGAAAATGACAAGTGACCAATTAACAGGAGCATGAGAATAGCAGTAGGGCGCATACGATCAATAAAAATAAGAAAACTTAGCGCATTTGATTCATTCTACGCTTGTTTTTCAATATGTGGCGTTTTTTTTACAATTCATATTGATCCAGTTAAAATATATTCATGAAAGTTGATCCAATTTAATTAAATATGTTGTCACATCTGTTTGATAAGAATTGTTTTGTCTATTTTTGCACAAATGGCTGAAAAGAGTAAACTGGACTTAACGATCATGGGCAAATTATTGGGGTTTTCAAAACCCTATTTTTTTGTTTTTGCGGCGGCTATTATATTAATGATATTTTACGCTTTTCTTGGCCCTGTTCGTCCATTGATTTTCAAGGAATTAATTGACACATATATCTCGGGAGATGGCACTGTTTTAAGTGATAGAGGAGCTACTTTTCAAGGGGTGATTGATACTTTTTCAAACCCAATTACAGTTTCAGATCAATTATGGGCTTGGACTGTTTTTATTCTTGTGATACTGGTGATTGAGAGTGTGATGCAGTTTTTTCTGTACTACTTAACCTATCTCTTAGGGCACTCAATTATTAAAGATATTCGCATTAAACTTTTTGCCCATTTTAATTCATTTAATCTTAAATATTTTGATACCACACCGAACGGAAAAGTGGTCACGAGATTAGTTTCGGATATAGAAGCAATTGCGGAAGTGTTTTCTACTGGATTAATCACCATGCTTGGCGACATTATTCGATTGCTAATGGTCATTTATTTTATGTTTAGCGTAAGTTGGGAATTGAGTTTAATTGCATTAGTGCCCATTCCTTTATTATTAATTGCTACGCGCATTTTTGCAAGGGCCATGAAAAAGGCATTTCAAAAAGAAAGGTGGCAGGTCAATAAGTTAAACACGTTCGTTCAAGAGCACTTGTCAGGAATGTTTATCGTCCAACTTTTTAATCGCCAAAAAATAGAGTCAAAAAAGTTTGACGGAATAAATAAAAACCACCGCCAAGCGCACGTTGACGCCATTTGGGCTAACGCCATTTTCTTTCCAATTGTAGAATTGTTTAGCGCCTTATCAATTGCTGGAATTATTATTTGGGGAATGATGCAAATGCAGTATGAAACGGATGATATAGTGATGGCAACAGGAACTATATTAAGCTTTATAATGTGGGTGTTTATGTTGTATCGTCCAATTCGTCAATTAGCAGATCGATTTAATATTTTACAACGAGGAATGGTTCGCGCAGAGCGCGTTTTGGAAATTTTAGAACGCGAAGAGCACATAGATGATGAAGGTACCAAAACAGATGTAGATTTTGATCAAGATCTGAAATTTGAAAACGTGTGGTTTGCCTATAATGATGAAGATTGGGTTTTAAAAGGAATTGACTTTACAGCTGGGGCAGGACAATCGATTGCTTTGGTCGGAACCACTGGTGCTGGTAAATCAACCATCACAAATTTGTTAACACGGTTTTACGAATATCAAAAAGGTAAGATTAAAATTGGCACAGAAAGCATTCGCGATATTGAACTGGATACATTGCGTAAGAATATCGCAATTGTATTGCAAGAGGTGTTTTTATTTTCCGACACTATTTTATTCAATATTACTTTAGGGGATGAGTCAATAAAAGAGGAAGATGTAATTGCAGCGGCCAAAAAAGTGGGAGCACATGAGTTCATTATGAAATTGCCGGGAGGTTATAATTATAACGTTGGCGAACGAGGCGGTGTATTGTCTGTTGGGCAAAAACAACTGATTTCGTTTATTCGGGCTTATGTTTATGATCCCAAAATCTTGATTTTAGATGAAGCTACAGCGAGCGTTGATTCCGAGTCAGAAGAGATGATTCAAAATGCGACAAAAGAGTTGCAAAAAGGACGTACATCAATTGTTGTGGCTCACCGCCTTTCTACAATTATTAATTCCACTGAAATATTAGTGATTGATGACGGGAAAATTCTTGAGCGAGGCTCTCATGGGGAGTTAATAAAATTAAAAGGACATTATAAGAAGCTGTACGATCTTAATTTTGCCTAATTCTGTTGATATTCAAATGTCAAATGTCAAATTCCAAAATTCAAAATTCAAATCTTATTCGTTTTGAAGTGTTTGTTAATCTTAACACTTAACTAATTTGTCACTTTAAGGCGCTTAAAAAATGTATTTAATAAAACCCCAAGAAGCACAAGAATGATTCCTAGAATGGCATATAAACTAAGCGTTTCATCAAATATGAAAAAACCGATAGCCACCGCATATATGGCGCCTATATATTTGATCGGTGTTATCTTAGCAGCCGAATCTGAATTAAATGCTCTGGTCATAGTAATTTGAGCAATTTGCGTTAAAATACCAATGAGCAGTAATAGCAACCATTCAATTCCTTGAGGAACGACATATCCGGTGGTCAATAATAAAACTAAAGTAATTGGAGCAGCAACTAGCGGGAAATACATCACAACTGTAATTGCTTCATCCGTAGGGGTACATTTAATAATGGCATTGTAGGCGATTCCTGAAAAAACGGCTGAAGTAAGACCAACTATAATCCAGAACGGGTCAATTGGGGCATTTTCAATTTTACTCAATCCAATCACGGCAATTCCTGACATGGCCACTAAGAAAAAGAGCCATTGCACGGGTTTAACTTTTTGTTTATTAAGATATATGGCTAAAATCACAGTGAAAATAGGAGAGGAGTATTGAATAATTGTGGCAATTGCCATGGGTAAATTAGTGAGGGTGTAAAAGAACAGTGTCAGCCCAATTGAGCCAGCTATACCTCTTATCAATAACCATTTTTTATTCATACCAAAAAATGGAATTTTTTTTCTGCGAATAATAGCAAAGCATATTACTAAGGAAACTACGCATCTAAAAAATACAAGTTCAAATTCTGGATAGTTCTGAATGTCGGGAAATGCATCTTTCCGATCAGCTAAAATTTTAACCATCAAATTCACCAGTGCAAAACTGAATGAAGAAAGAAGCATATAGAGGATTCCTTTATACAAGTTTTCAAAAATAGTGTTTATCCATTCCTTTTGAACTGATCCTTTGCTTAATTTTTTAATTCAAATTATTCAATATAACCAAATCGCTTCAGCGCCAATGTCTGAAAATCAGCAGAATGATAGGGAAATGCTTTAATCAATCGTAATGTTGTATAGGTTTTTGTGAATACTTGCGATTTGAGGTTTGCAAAAATACGCCGCAATAAGTGAAAATTTCCTAATATAAGTTTGATTTAGGGCTGATATTTATCATTAAGTCAATACTGTTTGTGCTGTATCTTTAGTAGTATAATTTTAATTTTAAATGTTGCGCGAATTGGTGAATAATGGAGTTGAAGGTCTTCTTCATCCTGACGCAATGATTGCGTATGGCGCCAAAAACTCTGTTGAAAAGTTAAAAGGTTCAGCTATTGTGCCTGACGACGTCTATACCTATTACGATTTCGAAACTCTCAAAGAGAAATTCCCAAAAAGTTTATGCAAAGGAATTAGAGTAATTAAGCAAAATAGAGGATCAACAGGCGAAGGTATTTGGAGAGTAGAGGTGGTTGATGCAGATAAATATAAAAACGAAATACCCTTTGACGCTATGTTAAAGTTGACGGAAGCGCGAGACAATCATGTCGAAGAAAAAACATTACAAGAATTTTTGGAGTTTTGTATTAAATATTTGGAAGGGGATAATGGTATGTTATTGGATATGCCTTTTTTAGAAAGAATCAAAGAAGGTGAAATTCGTGTATTAATGCTCAGAGACAGTGTTGTAAACATTGTTCATAAAAAGCCGGCGGAATCTGCGGATGCTTTTTCAGCCACGTTGTTTTCTGGCGCGAAATATAGATATGATAAACCTGAGCAATGGCCAGCGCTTGTTGATATTGTTAAAGGTTCGCTCCGCACAATTCAATCGCGTTTAGGGAATTATGACCTACCATTAATTTGGACGGCAGATTTTATGTTGGATACGGACGAATAAACAGGGGAGGATAAATATATTTTGGGTGAAATTAATGCATCTTGTGTAGGGTTCACCACATTTTTAGAATTAAGTGAGAACATTGCGGACGAGGTTTTGGCCTTGTTGGATGCCGAAGAGGCAGTTAACAGTCGTTGGGCTGCTTTTAATAGATAAATTTTATTGGAAGAAAGGCTGTCTTTATTTTTTAGGTAGCCTTTTTTGTTTTGATCGGCAGTATCCTCCTAACCAAAACTTTTTGGAATACTAGAACAAAACCGTCACACTAATTCCACTTCGTCAGGCTCAGGGTAAACTGTTTCATTGGTGTTCCCACGTCAATTTCGCGGCAGGCTATACCTTCACACCAATGACGCAAACATCATCAATTTGGTCTAGATCAGCTTTCCAATCCATAAAAACCTTGTCAATATATTTTTGTTGTTCACGCATACTTAAATGCTGAATTTCCAATAGTATTTTTAAGAATCGGTTCGTCTTAAATTTTTTACCATCTGGTCCTCCAAACTGATCAACAAAACCATCAGTAAACATATAAAAAGTATCCCCTGGTTTTAATTGGACTTCTTGCATGTTAAAATCTGAAGTCACCACATATTTCCCAATGGGTTGTCGGTCAGCCTTAAACACTCTAAGTTCACCGTCTGAAATTACGTAAAGGTTGTTATTAGCGCCTGCATAACGCAAGACATTGGTTTTAAAATTTAAGGCAATTAGCGCGATATCCATTCCGTCTTTCACTTCCTCGCGCGAATTGGTAAAGGATTCAATCACGATATCTCTAACCTTATTGAGGATTAAAGCTGGGTTTGTCAATCCAAATTCTCGAACAGTTCGGCTGAGCGTATTATTACAAACTAAACTCACCATGGCCCCAGGCACCCCATGTCCAGTGCAATCGGCGGCAGCCAATAAAATTGTATCTTCCTTTTCATCTAACCAATAAAAATCTCCCGAGACTATATCTTTAGGTTTGAATAAAACCAACGCATTGGCCAATTTATGTTTCACCATTCCGTAAGAAGGGAGCACGGCTCGTTGAATTCGTTTGGCATAATTTATCGAATCTATAAGTTCTTTGTTCTTCGATTCAACCAATTCTTTTTGCATCACGACATCTTCCGTGCGCTCGGCCACCAATTTTTCAAGTCTTTTTCGCTGTTGAATGAGCTTTTTAGTTCGAAAAGCTGTAATGAATACAATTATACCAATTACCAATATAAAATAGAGGAGATAGGCCCAAACTGTTTTCCACCATGGTGGACGCACAGTAATGTTAAAAGTGAGTGTTTCACTCCAAATTTCAGCTTCTCCAATTGCTTTGACATGGAAAACATAATCTCCTTCTGGCAAATAACTATGCACTACTTTGTTATCATTCGTAATGGTGTGCCACTCGTTACTTGCGCCCTCTAATTTATGCACGTATTTAATTTTATGTGGAGCGGTCCAATCGTTGGCAGAGAATTGTATTGTTAAGTGGTTTAGATTATAAGGAACGACTATGTTTGAAGGGAAGTTGGAGAATTTGTAAACACTATCATATTCAACTTTTTTCAATTGACTTTCATTCAAATCACTATATTGGAAAGGAATGTCTGTATCAATGGCATTTTTTAACCCTCTAAAATCTACCAGCGATTCTTTTATATAAATGTCAGTAATGGTTAGTTTGGGCGCTGCGTTAATGTTTTTGTAATTGTTCAAATCAAGCATAGATAGGGCTATACCAGTTCCCCACCAAAGTCGATTGTCACCATCAAGATAGACAGAGTTAGGATAGAAGTTGACTCCTTTTAACCCATCTAATTTACCGTAATTTGTGACGTTAAATGTTTTGTTTTCTTGAATGTCAATGTGATTTAGTCCTTTTTCTGTTCCTACCCAAATGTTGTTTTCGCTGTCTTCAATAATCGACCATATAATGCCATTGCTCAGGCCATCTTCTTCACCAATTGAAATGATTTTATCATTTTTCATGACATTGATTCCCCTGCCCTCTGTTCCAATCCACAATTTACCTTCGGTGTCAATCATTAGTGAGAGAATAGTGTTCATGGATAATCCTTCTTTGGTCGTATAGTGCGTTACCATTTCCCCATCAAATTTCTCTAAACCACCCGAATTTGTGCCAAACCACATGTTTTTATCATTGTCTTCAATAATTGCTCGAATCGTGTTATTGGTCAAACCTTCTTCAGTAGTTAAGTGTTCGAATGTAGTACCGTTGAATTTACTAACGCCTGCAGTTAGTGTTCCAAACCACATGTTATTGTCAGAATCTTCAAACATGGAAAGTATCGTATTGCCTGAGAGTCCGCTCTTGGTTGTATAATGTTTGAATTGTTCACCATCAAAGTGATATGCCCCGTCGCCATTTGTACCAAACCAAATGTTTCCTTCATGATCTTGTGTGACGACGCGAATGGAATTGTCGGTAAATCCTTGCTCTGCGCCATAATTTTCGTATGCTTGACCAGTAAATTTATCGGCACCGCTTGCCTGACCTAACCAGAGGTTTCCAAATTTATCCTCAGCAATTCCTCGAACTATAATTCCGCCTAAGCCTTGCTCTTCGGTGAAATTTTTAAAGGAGCGTTCATTGTATTTGTTCAGCCCCCCATTTGTTCCAATCCATACGTTTAAATTTGAATCCTGAAAAATAGCGCGAATTGTATTGCTACTTAACCCTTCATTTTTATCAATTTGAATAAATTCAGAACGATCATAAATACTTAACCCGTTATTTGCGGAACCAATCCAAATTCGGTTATAGTCATCTTCAATTATAGAAGTCACTTCATTTCCAGCAAGGCCGTGAGTCTCGTCAAAAGAGAAAAAGGTGTAGCCATCAAACAAGCATATACCAGCATCTAAACTACCAATCCAAATATTACCTTCTGAATCTTCAAATATGGAATTTGTATTTTCGCTTTTAAGTCCATTTTTAGATGAATAAAGTGTGAACAGGACGCCGTCAAAAATTGAAAATCCATTTTCTGTTGTTATCAATATTCGGTTATTCATCCCCAAATGAATGTCGAGAATAGTATTTCCGCCTAATCCATTTTCGGCGCGATAAGTATAAAATTCTTTTCCATCAAATTTGGTCAACCCATTATTCGTGGCGAACCATATATTGCCGCGTTCATCTTCTAAAATATCATAAACCACAGTTCCTGCTAAGCCATCTTCAACGGAGAAGTTTACAAAACGATCGCCATTGTAATTGGCAACGCCAGAACCGTCCGACCCAAACCAAATATTGCCCTTGCTATCTTCAAAAATGCTCCAAATATAATTACTCAACAAACCACTGTATTTATCGTAGTTTGTGAAATTCCGACTGTTGTACATACAAACTCCAGTCGCCCAAGTAGAAATCCATAAATTACCTCTAGAATCTTCAATAATATCCATGACATAACTTGAACTTAACCCTTGATCAACATCTAAATATTGAAGATTATAATAAGCGGCGTCCTTTGTTGAAGGCGGGAGCGCTGAGGTTACCTTAGGAAATGCTATTCGTGTGGACTTACCAATGGGAGTAGTTGCAAAAGGCAATAAAACACTGTCTACTCCTGGTGTGGCAATTGTTAATTCTTCTGAAACTAATTCGATTCCTGGAGATTGAATGGAAACAACATTGTCATTGGCTAGGGTGATGTTTGGTTCTCCAACTTCATTTATAATTGGCGCGGCTTTTTTTTCGGCTGAATTTAAGAAGATGGGGATAGGTACACCAGTTTTTAGAGAGTCCAAAAAATCATCTGATTCACTAATGATTTCATTTTCAGTATTTTCAGAAATAGAATCCTTATCTTTAACGCAGGAAACCACGCAAAGCTGTAGGAAAAGTAGTATTAATAAAAATAATCTCAAAGCAGCAGTCTAAAGATAGTTAATAATATTTCAAATTTTAATGATACGTCCTCTTTCTTTTAAGAATCTTATATATGTCTACCATATAAAAAACTAAATTGCTGATGAACGGAAGTAAAACCTATTTTGGGTTCAAATTATTTCAATAAATCCCTGATTCCCCTAGAAGACGAAATGATTTACAATGAGTTGCGACCTGTATTTAAAAGAAACTAAGATTGAACTGTTAATTCATTACAAATCACGAAGTAACAAAATAGAAAATTTGTACTTATTTTTGTCTCAGCATATCAGAATAATCTTCTGATAAAGAAGGTAAAACCTTCAAACACCTATGATAGATACATACAGACATAAAGGATTACGAAAACAATTGGTCGAAGAATTGCGGGCGAAAGGAATTAAAGACGAGACAGTTTTAAATGCAATACTTTCCGTACCCCGGCACTTTTTTTTAGACGCCGTGTTTACAGAACAGGCTTATAGTAACATGCCATTTCAAATCGGAGCAGGTCAAACAATTTCGCATCCGTATACGGTGGCATTTCAAACCGAATTATTACAATTAAAAAAAGGAGACCGCGTATTAGAAATTGGTACTGGATCCGGTTTTCAAACGGCTATACTTTGCGAAGTAGGAGCGAAAGTATTTTCAATTGAAAGACAACGTGAACTTTTTTTAAAGGCCAACCGCATTGTGCCAAAATTGGGATATAATGCTAAAATTAAATATGGCGACGGTTATAAAGGTTGGCCAAGTTTTGGTCCGTTTGATAAGATAATAGTGACATGTGGTGCACCATTTATTCCTGAAGATCTTGTTGCACAATTAAAGCCCGGAGGAATAATGGTAATTCCAATCGGTGCGGGCAAGGAACAAGAAATGCTCTTAATTAAGAAGGACCAAGACGGAAGTTTCGCGCAAAGTAAACTAGGTTTTTTTAGTTTTGTTCCAATGTTGAAAGAAACCTCCAAATAATGGTTGTACTTTCTGATAACAATCAAAACATTTTATTAGATAGTCGCCTATTGGAATATCAGCGCGAAGAAGCCAACTCTAATTTCATCATCTACAGTCAAATTTTAAAGCAACTGCATTTACCTGCTGAAAAGTGGGAGTATGATAAGGTAAAAGGTGGTCATATTTTGATTGCACAAGAGGCGGGAATGGAGGAATTGGATGCCGTTTTATTTAAGAACCTGGACTATTCTAAATTGGCAACTCCAATACATTTATATCAATACAACCTCCTGCAATTATTATTAGGAAGGGGTTTAAATTTCAGTGGAATCGGATTGATCAGAGAACGGAAAACGCGCTTTTTGTTTTTATCAACTGGTTTTGATATTGAAGCCATGCAGCTGCCCGTTTTTGAAGAAAATGATCTCAGTCGGTTCATTATGCGCCGTGCAAAAAAGCAAGAGTTGTTGACAGCACATGAATCGTTTTTCGTATTACTCAATGAAAAATTTCGAGCCAAATTATTAAATGCGCTTACGCTTTATCAATCAGAAACGGGGAAGGCAATTTCGAAGTCAAAATTAATAGATTCAATTTTGGAACCTTTGCGATTATCTGAGTTACGGCGGTTTTCTGAAAAACTAATAAATCGATTATGACGAATTTTTTTACACTCATTTATATTGTTCCCAATCGGTTTTCTGAGGAAAAAATTACCGTAGGGATTTTGGCTAATTTAGATGGAATTCCGCATTTTGGTTTATCGGATAAAAGGTTAAATTTTGCGCTGCATGGATTTTCGGCAGTATTGAAGACAGAGGTACGTAAGGGCTTTCGTTTTATGGATTTAGATGTCAATAAAATTAAACGCGGAGAAGAGGCGCTTTCTCTATTTGATCCGCCTTACTCTAAAAAATTATTGAAGGAATTAAGTGAAAAAAAGCGTGGAGTTATTCATTATTCCGATCTGTTTGCGGTTGAGAATAACAATGGATCTAAAACGGAGTTTGATCGTCTTTTTGATAAATTTATTGGGGAGCCCTATCAGCAAAAATCGACTAAGAAAAAAACGCCAAATTTTAACGCACGCTTCAAGGATTATGTGTCCAGTAAAAAGTTCACTGACTTCAAGTATAACTATAAACTCAAAGCAAATAATTTTCCATTTATCTATCGCGATCTTACGGTTGATCTTTGTCGCAAGTCGAATTTTTTCACTGTTTTTTATACGATTGATTTTTCAAAATCCATTCAAACCATTCAAGTAAATATTAGTCGTTTTCGATTAATAGTGCAAAGTTTGCAACAAGTTTCTTCTAACGAAGGTCTGAGCTCTGGGCGATATTATATGGTGTATGAAAGTACTTCGAGTCAGTCAAAAATAGCCTTGATAAATTCAATTAGAAATGAGAAAAACTTGGGCTATAAAATTATTCGAATGACAGAGATGAAGGATAAAGTTTAGGTTGGATGTTCGAAGATAGATGTTAGATCGCTGCGCTTATATAGATTAGATCAACAAATCAAATCATCAAATTAATACAAAAGTAAAATCAGGAAAATCAGTTTAATCAGCGTCATCACTTTCTATTGATTAATGCTGAATGAGCTATGTATTTTATTCAAATTAACGGGAACATGTGCATCAAACACATCAAAAGTATCGAATCATCAAAAAGCCCCACTGCCTGCTTGAAAACTATTTAATCACCAGCGTAAACCTCACACCGTTAGCGCGAACCTCGATACATCTAGGCGCAAAATTAAGTGTGTTTAGATCAATATAAAGGGTTTCGATACTCCTCATCTTACAAATTCCGTAAGCTAGCTGCAACAAAGGACCAGAGTAAGAGAGGTCTAAAACATTGAGGCTTGTTAATTCATAAAATTCTGGCGGAAGTACAGTAAGGTTATTTCTCCCCACAATAAACTCTCGCAAACCGGTCATTTGACCAATTTCGTTGGGTAGAAACTCAATTTGATTATAATCAATATAAAAATGACTGAGCGCTTTTAGCTTACCGATTGATATTGGCAGGTAGGTAAGGTTATTAAAACTAAGGCGGCAGACTTCTAATTTTTCTAAATTTCCAAAACTTTCAGGGATATGCGTTAACTTATTAGCTTTTAAGGAAAGGACTTCTAAATTTTTCAAATCGCCCAATTCCTCAGGGAGTTCAACTAGATCGTTACGGCTAATGATTAATTTCTCCAGGTTGACCAATTTATTTATGTCAGCTGGAATTTCTGTAATGTTATTGTGATGTAGGTTTAGTACCGTTAATTGAGTTAATTCAAAGACATATGCAGGTATTTCATCCAGATGACTATGGCTTAAATTTAGTTTTGTTTTCGAGCGGAACTTTCTGCTTTCACCTGAATTGTCTTTCCCGTTTTTTAACGCCGAGCATCCTTCTAAGCAGAAAAATAGACTAGCGATTAATAAAACGGAAAAAGTAATCCTCATAGATATGTAAACGAATAAAACACCAATTTAGCCATTTTCAGAGAATTTAATTCGGTGTACTTCCAATTTAAAAACACTAGTTTAGCTCCGATATGGGTTACGAGCCTTTCATTTCGATTATTATGCCTGTATATAATGCAGAAAATTATCTGGACGATTGTTTGCAGTCTATTGTAGAACAGAGTTTTACGGATTGGGAACTCATTGTTGTGAATGATTATTCAACTGACGATTCGATTAAAGTCATAAAAGAATGGTGTAAAAAAGACCAAAGGCTTAATTACTATCAAAACTTGGAGAAAGGGATTATTCCGGCATTAAACTTGGCATTTGAAAACAGTACAGGAAAGTATATCACGCGAATGGATGCGGATGACTTGATGCCGATCAATAAATTGGAATTATTTTCGCAACAAGCCTTAAAATGTCCAAATTCCATTATAACGGGTAAGGTTTCTTATTTTGCAGCAGGTCAAGTATCTGATGGATATTTGCGTTACGAAATATGGTTAAACGCACTAGTAGATTCAAGCGCATTTTGGAACTCAGTTTATCGAGAATGCGTGATAGCTTCGCCTAATTGGATGGTTCGGCGCTCGTGTTTCGAGCAGTCATTTTCATTTTCAGAATTGCGTTATCCAGAGGATTATGACATGGTGTTGAAATGGTATGAAAATGAATTTGAAATTAGCCCAATTCATGAGGTTACGCATTATTGGCGTGAACATCCCGACCGAACATCAAGAAATTCTGATCATTATCAACAAAAAGCATTTTTCAATTTAAAGACGCAACGTTTTATTGATTTAGAGCTTGATTTTTCGGAGAAAATCCAATTGATTGGAGCAGGGGTGAAAGGAAAACTTGTTGCATCTATTCTCAACACGAATAATATTTCATACGATTGGTTCGACTTCAACGCCCAAAAAAGAAATCAGCAATCTAAAAAACAAATTAAAGAATTGGCGGCGGTTAAATCAGGTGAAAAGTCTATTCTAACTGTGTGGCCTGAGGATGAGAATTTAAAAAATCAAGTGCTTGAATTTTTAAATGAGAAGGAACTTGTTTTCGGGTCAAATTGTTGGTTGTTTTAATCTAATAAGTTCATTTTGAATATTTTATAATAGAGAATGATCGAAGATAGGGCGTGCCAGCTGAGTTGAAAAAATCGAAGGCGCTGTTTTACGTACTTAATGGTTTTGCTGAAGTTTACACAAAGCACCTAGAAAAAGTCTTTCTAAATAATTCCAATGTGAGTTTAGATAGCTTGAGACGTTTGAATTAAGGAGGATTAGGTCAATTCAAATTCAATTCGCTCTACGGGAATCCCATTCACTTTTAAGATAAAATAGTGTAATCCAGCGTAATGTTTGCGCGTTGATAGATCTTTAAAGTCTACTTTTTTGGTAAACTCTAATGTTTCTCCAGTGGCCACTTTCGTCTCTCTTAATTGAAATACTTTTTCATTGTGACTGCCGTTATTTTTTAAATAACGCACGGCATATTCCAATCTGAATTTTGCAAGCGCTCCTTTATTTGCAATGCCTATTTCTAATTTAGATGCATTTCCGATTTTAATCTGTTTGTCTAAAACACGAAATGTGTTGGTTTTAATCGCTTTGATTGAACCAAAGTCGAATAAAGCCATGGCACTTTGATTTCCCTTTTTAAGCAAAGTGCGCAAGGCGTGTTTAGCCACCCATTGTGTTGTTTTTGATTCCTTTATCCATTTTTTACAGAGGTTCAGCACCAAGTCAGGATGATTTTTAGAAATATCGTTCAAATTATTAGCCACACTTCTATAAACATAGTCTTCTGGATCATTTTTTAGTGTTTCCAGAATTGGAATTAGTGGAGTAGGGTCGGCTACATAATTGTGGAGCTTCATAGCCCATGGCAAAAGCGGTCGACAACCCTCACTCGCTAAACGGCGCACATGAAAATTGGGGCTTTTACTCCATTTGTACATGACTTGGATTAAATTCGGATCGTTCGCCAAAAAGGGACGAATTGCAAATTCGCTAGTCGAATATTGGGTGAACTCTTCCAGAGCGTGGAGAGAGGTTTCAACATAGGTTAGGCCGAATATTTCAACAAAAGTTGGAAAAATTGTTGCAGTAAATCCACTAAAATGCGGCGCAACTTTTCTCAATACATCTATTTGTTCCTTGTAATCATACTGCAAATAAGCCTCCATTTGTGTTGAGATATGAAGCGTTCTTGATTTTAATTCTAAATCATTCCACTCGGAATTTAAAACGGACTTTGTAAAGGCTTTTTGCTGAAACTTTTCGTCAACATTTTGCAAGGCTGTGGACAGATTTTGAACAAAATCTGGATTGTACATATTTTTTAACGGTTCAGCCATGTGTTAAAACGTTTAGGGTGAAAATTTTGAATTTATTAAACTAGCAACGCGCGGTTTTACGCTTTTTCCCAACTCTTCCTTTAGAAACTACTTTATCAATATAAATTGTAGCCAATGGCACCTTACATGCCGTTCCGCCTGCATCTACCTCCACTTTACCAATTTTTTTTGCAACTTCCATTGACTTTTCGGTTAATGCCTTGACGTAACTACCTATAGCAATTACAAATCCATTCATAACGTAGCGCACTCTATTTTGTGCTTGGTGAATTTCGTTTTCAACTCTGTCTAATAACTTGGTGTATATTTCCAAATCTAATTTCTCATCTGGAAATAAAGAAGCACAGTAGAGTAAAGTGCCCCACCCTGCTGCAGCAGTTGTTTCAATGTCAGATTCTATCCATTTTAAACCCAGTTCAAATCCATGATCTGACTCCGCAGCGACCCAAGGCACAGCGTATTCACTCAGGTATGAGAAGTAAGCTTGTGAAACCCAAAGCTCCAATTGTTCCTTGGTGATTTGTTTTTCATCTGCCATCAATCCCGCTAAATACATAGCGTCAGAATTTCCAGTAGCATATAATTCTAAAGAGAGTTCGTGATTTTTTTTCGTTTTTTTAAGAATTTTTTTAAGGTCTTGCACCTTCACTCCGAAATACGGTTCTTTCGCGCCAATCTTACCATATATTTTTTTGGTTTGTTCTGAACCATACCCTTCAAGTTCTTTTAGTATTTCTTTCGTTGTCATAGTATTTTATTTTGTTAATCTAATACGGTGTTTTGATTTCCACTGCTGAGCAATGTTAATGCTTTGATTAGGCTGATGATAAGCCTTAGTATCAAAACAGTGAGTGTTATATTAGCCATAATTGTGGCGTAATACTGCTCCGTAAAATCCGGAATAAGATAAGTAAGTATCTTATAATTTTGCTATCCACTCAAAATAGTTGGGATAGCACTTTTTAGGTTCTTCATTAAAGAGACCATATACACTTGACCCAGTTCCAGTCATATTGGCATAAAAAGCTCCTTGCGCGTATAGATCAGCCTTTATGATTTCAATTTCTCCGTGATTTGGAAAAATCGTGGTTTCAAAATCATTTTTCAATTCACTTTTCCAGTTGCTGATGTCGGTTTGAATAACTTCTGGCAAAGTCACGTTGTTATCTGATGGAATGATTCCTCCAAACGCTTCTTGTGTGCTAATATGAATTTGAGGATTAACTAAATGTATGTACATTCCTTTCAAATCAACTTCAATTGGATTAATGATTTCTCCTTTACCTTGCACAAATGCAGGTTCGTTTCGAATAAAGAAAGCACAATCACTTCCCAGCTCATCCGCAAAAATTTCTAATTCCTTAAGGCCTATGTTTAATTCAAATAAATTGTTCAGCAAAACCAACATGGCTGCTCCGTCTGCAGATCCTCCTCCTAAACCAGCTCCCATTGGCACTAACTTGTGTAAATGTATTTTTACAGGCGGAAGATTGTATTTGTCTTGCAGCAAATAAAAGGCTTTTACAACCAAATTATCAGAATGATCTCCTTTTATTGGTAAACCAGATGTGGTAATCGAAAAAATATCATTTGGAATAATTTCAAGAATATCAGACAATTCAAGTGGATAAAATATACTTTCAATTTTATGGTATCCATCTGAGCGCTTGCCAATTACATTCAGTCCTATATTAATTTTACAACCTGGAAAAATGACCATTAATTCGATTTTTTAACGAATATAATCTTAAAAATAAAATATTGCATTTAAGATCGATTCAAAAAAACACTAAATTTGAAAACTGAAAACAAAACAACATGGCAAATTACCTACCCTTCGAAGAACCAATTTGTGTAATCGAAGAAGAGATATTAAAAGCAAAGGAAATTGAAACCAATAGTGGTGTAAGCACCTCTAAAATGGTAAAAGATCTGGAGAAGAAGTTGAAGAATACGAGAGAGGACATCTTTAAAAACTTGACGCCTTGGCAGCGAGTACAGCTCTCTAGACATCCAGACCGGCCTTATACACTTGATTATATAAAAGCACTAACAGATGGTGATTTTGTAGAATTACATGGAGATCGCAATGTAAAAGACGACAAAGCCATGGTTGGCGGTTTTGGTTCAATTGACGGACAATCAGTGATGTTTGTAGGTCAACAAAAAGGATCTAACACAAAACAAAGACAATACAGAAATTTTGGAATGCCAAATCCGGAAGGATATAGAAAGGCCTTGCGCTTATTCAAACTGGCAGAAAAATTCAATAAACCAATTGTTACGTTAATTGATACCCCGGGCGCATTTCCAGGATTAGAAGCGGAGGAGCGTGGGCAAGGTGAAGCAATTGCGCGTAATATTTACGAAATGATGAATCTTAAAGTTCCTGTAATTTGCATCATTATTGGTGAAGGAGCTTCTGGAGGAGCCTTAGGGATTGGCGTCGGAGATAAAGTAATAATGCTTGAAAACTCTTGGTATTCTGTTATTTCACCAGAAAATTGCTCGACAATTCTTTGGAGAAGTTGGGATTATAAAAAAGAAGCTGCAGAGGCACTTAAATTAACTTCAACAGATATGAAAAATTTGAAGATAGTTGATGAGGTGATCAAAGAGCCAATTGGAGGGGCACATTGCTTTAGAGAAGAGACATTTGCAAGTGTTAAAAAGAACATTCAAAAGCATTTGGCTAAATTACAAAAAATGGACCCCGTTAAGCGTGCCGAAAAACGGATTGAAAAGTTTTGTGAAATGGGCGTTTACAAAGGTAAATAGCACAAAAAGAACCTCAACTTATTATGATTGGAGCTGACTTTGAAAAGATCCATTTTGTTCTTTTCGGTTTAGATTTATTGGAGCCAATGGCTTTGATTACTGACACCATTTTAGGTGTTTTATCTGTAGTTTTAGGACTGCTTCTCAGTAAAATCAAGATTGATATTCCATTTCGTACATATTGGATCTGGTTTTTCTTAGTATTCGGCGTTGGAGCGTTTTTGGGCGGACTTGGTCATACTTTTTACTTGTATTGGGGTTTGGCGGGCAAATTCCCTTCGTGGATTGCTGGTCCGTTATCAATCTTCCTTCTTGAACAAGCTTTGATTGCCGTTCATCCAAATATGGAACGACTTAGATTATACAAGTTATTGTCTTTTTGGAAGATGGTGTTGGTTTATATCGCGTTTGCTATCGTTTGTTATATCGCTCCTGAAGAGAAGAAAGCAACTTTACCTTTTTTACCGATTGCGATTAATACAATATTGGGAGTGATTTTAACTGCAGCCTTATTAGGGAATTACTATTCGAAAATAATAGCAATAGAATTTAAGTACTTCGTGTTCGGCGTTATAATATTATTACCGACAGCGTTTATTTTCTTAATGAAAGTCAATCTTCATCAATGGTTTGATAAAAATGATTTAAGCCACGTTCTTATGATGATTGGATTCTTTTATTTCTATTTGGGGGTTAAGCGGAGTATTGGCAAGTTGTAATGTTCAATCTTCAATTCTCTGCCCGAGCGCTGCATTGAGCTTGTCGAAATGTTAACGAAGGGTGAAATTATAAATAAAGGGTAGTGCTTGAATGCCTTAATTCTATTCAATAAATCATTTTTGAAGGTTCATGCGTACTTTTCCTGTTCGCCTTTTCCAAGGTCTGTCGCCCGTCGAATGGTAACATCTCATCTCTAACCTCAATATCTATCTTCTGACCTCTAAAAACGCAGTGATCCAACATCTAACAGCGCAGTGATCTAAAATCTAACCGCTAACCTCTATAAATCTAACGGCAGCGGATTCGTGAACGTATGATCGTATTTAATATCTTGGAACATAGATGCTTTAATACCAATTTTGAACAAGAGACTCCAATTTGCTTTAAAATACTCACCTGGGTTAGGGTTGAACCATTGACCAAATTGTTGAAATTGAACACTTGTTTCCCAGCAATGCAAATCGCGCCAAAGGCCTAGACGTAAACTAGGAACTTTGTTTGTAATAAAGTCATAATTTAAATTATAGTCAATTTTCCACTTATCATTTAAACTGATGTTACCATAAGCGTTTAAGGTATGAACCAATTTGAAGGTATCAACATAAACGCCGCCACTTAAAGCCGATTGTTGATTGTAGTTGACGTTGTATGCGAGATTCAAAGTCCATGGAATGGAATAATTATTAACTTTAGGATTAGTTGCGTTACCAGTTGCATTCGCGTCTCCATCTGCATTGTCTATAGCTTCTTTCTGCTTCTCACGGCCTTTACGATTGGTAAAATTGGCATTTAGGTTTAAACTGGCAGTTGTAAACCTCCCAAGTCCATTTCCATCTTGCCAAGCATAGTCACTCTTAATCAATCCACTTGATTCTTCCCAACTATAAGGAGATAATAGTGCGCTAGATTGGAATGTGAATACATTAAAAAAGCGAGAGGTTCTAAAAGCAAAATTAAAATTGCTTAAATTCATGGAGTCTTTCAAAAAGTCGTAACCACTTTTAACTGAAAAGGCATCTAATAACTTAAAGGATTTTACCGATTCATTAATCGTATCACCCTTCACACGTTTTTTCATTTCAAGCGTATTGTTTAAACCGAAATTGATACTACCTGAAGAGCCTCTAGCACCTTCTGAGTAAAGACTTTGACTGAAAGGGGAGTAGTAACCAAGATTTCCTAAGGTATCGACCTGAATTTGTTCAAATAAATTAATATCTGGGCGATATGTGAAACTGGTGTTTGGAGAAGCCACGTGGCGGAAGCGCATTTCTTTTTTCCCTCTAAACTTATAGTATCCAAAAAAGTTTCCAACTAAACCACCAGAAAAAGTAAGGTCTCGAGATGATTTGAAACCATTTAAAGAAGTGGTGTCAACCTTTTCAGCATCAATATTCCATTCGCGCTGTTCGTGTTGGAAATTCCAATACTCTCTATACCGCATTAGTGGGGTAAACGTCATTCTACCTTTAAAAAGCCGCAGGTTTGATTGGACTAGTGCATTTTGTTCAATGCCATTTCTAGAATAATCTGCCACCTGATCCAATGTCCCGAAGGTGAATAATGTATCAGGAGCCGAAATTGAATTGCTCGCATTTAATGAATAAGTCACCGTAATTTTTTCATACCACTTACTACCAATATTTGATTTTCTCAAAACACCTAAATCAAATCGACTTACGGATAGGTTGTATGACGGCAAATCAAGCGTGTAGTTTGCACTTTGCGCATTTTGTCTTAGACTGGTCTGCACGCCCATTGAGCCATTGAAACTTCCAGCACGCCAATTTTTAGTCACATTTAGACTGGAATTAAACGTATTGTTGAAATAATCAGTGTTAATGGCATCTAAGGTAGTTTTAGCTGTATTGTTAGAGGCAAAGTCAATACTTGCATTAAACTTTAACGAAGGGTGTGCCTTAGCGTCTTGAAAATGATTCCATTTCACAGTGGTTCGATTCAGAACAGCTGTGTTATCATAGAACTTGCCTTTTAAATGCTCAAACCTCAAACCGAAGTTCCCTCTGTATTTATACTTTTTTATGTAATTAGTTCGATTTTCAAGTGCCCAACTTCCTGTAGTAAAAATACTTCCATACATATACGTCTCCCAATAATCACCCAATGGAATATAATAGCCCAACCGATCTAACCCTAGTCCATAACGATCATTACTACTTTGGAAATCTGGCAATATTATTCCTGGTTTTTTGGTGTCTGAGTTCGGAAAAAAACCAAAAGGCGCCGCTAGAGGAACTGGTACTTTCAGTATTTGCATATAAACAGGGCCAGTTACAATTCTTTTGTCTGGAACTACAATCGCCTTGGTTAAATTAAAGTGATAATGTGGTACATCTTTATCGCAAGTAGTAAATTTCCCATTTTTAAAATGTATTTGTTCATTTGGGTGTATTTTTGAATCAGCCATGTGTATATAGCCTTCGCCCTGTTGCATCCGTACTTCCTTTACAAAACCTTTTTTCGTTTCGAAATTATACTTCATGTATTCGCAAGCAGCTTCCTCTCCCGCAGATGTGAAAACAGGTTTACCAACAGGGTTTCCAAGGCTATCTAAACTGTAGGTTGCAGTAACTTCATTGGTTTTAATGTCAATTGTGATTCGATCGGCAGTTAATTTCGTGTCGGTATATTCAACAACTCCTTGTCCATATAAGGTCACTTCTTCCGTAATTACATCCATTACCATAGAGTCTATGGCGCTATAATATACGGGGGCATCTAAGCCATCAGATTCGTAAGACCCTGATAATTCGTTGTTTTGAGCATGGGCAGATTCTGCCATTAGCAAGCCTATTATCAACAATGATAAATTGAAAACTAAAGATATGTTTCTGTTATTGCGCAATTTTTGGTCTTAACTTTGATATATAGATTATAAATAATTGACAAATCTATAATTTTTAAGTCAGATGAGCTCAAAAGCATATAACATTTCGAAAGCGTTTATATTGTGCATAAGCGTATTTATTTCTTCACTGAGTTTTGCTCAAGTGGGAGATGCCATGCGTGGTATTAAAACAGTAGTTATTGATCCTGGGCATGGTGGACAAGATCCAGGTTGTCACGGCAGTCACTCGAATGAGAAAGAGGTGACATTGTCAATTGGGTTGAAAGTGGGGGCTTTTATTGAAAAAGCTTTTCCAGAGATCAATGTGGTTTATACGCGCAAAACGGATGTTTTTATTGAATTGGATGAGCGAGCGGCTATTGCGAATAGAAATAAGGCTGATTTATTCATTTGTATTCACGCAAATGCTGGGCCTGCAAAAGCCGTTGGAGCAGAGACTTATGTGCTAGGATTACATAGAACAGATGCGCAGCGGAAAATTGCTGAACGAGAAAATTCTGCAATTGAATTTGAAGCAGACAGTGAAACGCGATATGAAAAATTATCTGCTGACGCAATTATTGCACGTCAATTGCAATTAAGTGTGTTTTTAGATCACAGTATTGAGTTTGCTGCGCGTGTTCAATATCAGTTTGTGGATTTAGGGCGAGAAAATAGAGGAGTGCGCCAAGCGGGCTTCTTAGTCTTGTACAAAACTACAATGCCAAGTGTTTTAATTGAAACTGGCTTTTTAACCAACCCAAGCGAAGAGAAGTTTTTAACCGATTCCGTGAGTCAAAATAAAATGGCAGGGTCAATTTTTACAGCTTTTGAAGATTATAAGCGCTATTACGAATCTGCGGATCAATCTACCCAACTGGAACAGAGCGAACCCATTGATTATGGAGTTACACCTGAAGATACTGAGGCAAAGGATACTACCAAGGTGATGTATCGTGTTCAAATCGCAACAACTGCTGAGAATGTTGGTGTGGAAGATGCGCGCTTTTTAGGGATGTCAGTTTGGGCATATCAAAGCAATGATTTACACAAATATACCGTTGGTTTGTTTGATAATGTAGAATCGGCGAAAACCTTAAAGGTGGAAATGCAAGAAAAAGGATTCGAAAATGCCTTTGTTGTGGCATTTTTAGGAAATGAAAGAATCAGCATTGAAAAAGCCATTAAATTGACTGAAAATTAATTTCAATCGAAAATTTTCCATTATTTTAGCAGTATAATATTCTATTTCCAATTGGAGGTAAAAAAGGGTTGAAACCATAATAAGAAACAGAATTAGTTAAATGAGAGTATCAAAGGAATTTAAAGTCGGTCTTTTAGTGGTGCTAGGATTATTGCTTCTTTTTGTGGGCGTTAACTTCTTAAAAGGCGGCTCTTTATTTGGCGAGGATCGGATTTACTACACTAAGTTTAGTAATTCACAAGGACTTCAAGTTTCAAATGAAGTGCAATTAAATGGTCTAAAAATTGGACAAGTTAAATCGGTAGGTTTACATCCAGATTATCCTGATACTATTCTAGTTTCTTATACAATTGACAATAAGGAACTTCAAATCCCAACTGGATCGCAGATTGAGTTGATTAGTTCTGACATATTGGGCACTAAAGCTTTAGATTTAAGGTTGAATCAAATGGCCGTGAATGGTTTCTATGAATCTGGAGACACATTGTTTGGTAGTATTGAGCAATCAATAGAACAACAAATTAACGAACAAATTTTACCATTAAAGAAGAAAACGGAAGAGCTGATTGGATCGGTTGACGCGATTATTCTTTCAGTTGGAGCGTTCTGGGACACCTCGGCGGCTTATACAATTGACGAAAGTTTATATGAAGTACGTGATGCCATTGGGACATTTGCTGACTTGGCAGACAACCTAAGTATTTTAATTACAAAAGAAACGGATATGGTGACTAAAATCTTAAAAGATGTGAGCGCCGTAACTGATAACTTGGCCAGTAAATCTGAGGAAATATCTGAGACAATAGACAATATTGCGTCAATTTCTGCAACTCTTGCAGATTCTTCTGACATCAAAGGAGTAATTAACGAAACTAAAAACACTTTGGCTGGATTAAATGAACTACTAGCTGAAATCAATACTGGTGACGGTACTTTGGGACAGCTCATTCAAACTGATACTTTGCATACCGAATTGGTTGAAACCAATCAGGCCTTGCAGGAGCTCTTGAATGCAATGCAAGCCAACCCAGAGAATTTTGTTCACTTTTCACTTTTTGGAAGAAAAAAACAAGGAGTGCCATTGACTCCTGCTGAAGAAAAAGAATTGAAGGAAATTCTTGATGAACACCCGGATTAAAAGAAATTTTGATAGTTAGTCGGAAATACATTCAACCCTTAATTTAATTTGTGAATGGAAATCATTAGTCAAATCGTTTTTATAGTTGTACTAGTCGGATCGAGCGTCTTTTTTGGATACAACGTTAAAAAAATCATTAATAATATGCGTCTTGGAAGAGATGAGGATCGTTCTGACAATAAGAGCGAACGCTGGAAAACCATGGCGCGGGTAGCACTTGGTCAGTCCAAAATGACAGCGCGTCCAATCGCTGCGGTTTTGCACTTGTTCATTTATGTTGCGTTTATCTTTACACAAATTGAGCTAATCGAAATTATAATTGATGGTTCTGCTGGAACTGAACGCTTTTTTCAACCCTACCTTGGTGGCTTATACACGTTCATCATCAGTTTAATCGAAATTTTATCCCTTTTGGCCTTAGTCGCAACATTTGCCTTTTTATCACGAAGAAATTTACTCAAACTACCTCGTTTTCAAAAGAGTGAGATGAATGGATGGCCGAAGTTAGATGGTAATATCATTCTTTATTTAGAATTTATTTTAGTGGTTTTCATCTTTACAATGAATGGGGCAGATGAAGCACTGCATGTGAAAGAAGGTGGAGAATCCTATGGATTTGTTTTAAGCTCTATTTATGGAACATCTGTTTTTGGAGGGATGGAATTTGATACCTTACATATGTTTGAACGCATTGGGTGGTGGGGACATATTTTAACTGTATTTGCTTTTATTGTTTATTTGCCGTATTCCAAACATTTACACATTTTCTTCGCATTCCCAAACACATTTTATACAAAATTGAAGCCGAAAGGTCAGTTTACCAATATGGAAAGTGTGACGAATGAGGTGAAGTTGATGTTGGATCCAAATGCAGATCCATATGCTGTTCCAGAAGTTGACCCTAATGCTGTACCCCAGAAATTTGGTGCGCAGGACGTTCAAGATTTAACTTGGATTAATATTCTGAACGCCTATACTTGCACAGAGTGTGGAAGGTGTACATCAGAGTGTCCAGCAAACATGACGGGTAAAAAACTCTCTCCGCGTAAAATCATGATGGATGTGCGGGACAGAGCCGAGGAGATTGGTAATGGCATCCGAAAAGAAGGGGAGAAGTGGATTGATGGGAAATCATTATTAGGAGATTATATCACCGAAGAAGAGATTTGGGCATGCACAAGTTGTAACGCTTGCGTTCAAGCTTGCCCTGTCAATATTGATCCTTTAGAGATTATTATGGAACTGAGAAGGTATTTGGTCATGGAAGAGTCTAAAATGCCTTCAGAATTGGCAACAATGAATACAAATATTGAAAATAACCAGGCTCCATGGCAATTTTCTTCTTCCGATCGACTAAATTGGAAAGATGAAGCATAATTTGGAAGATAAAATTGTCGACGGAGAAAAAATATCTCCAATTCTGCCTGAGGGGGTTAAAAATTATTTGATTGATATTGATGGAACTATTTGTGACGATATTCCAAACGAGGAACCTGAACGAATGGCAACTGCCAAGATATACCCTGACGCTTTAACCATCTTAAATAAATGGTATGACGACGGCCATATTATTACTTTCTTCACTTCTCGATTAGAAGAGCACCGTGAAGTAACTGAGAAGTGGTTGAACGACCACGGTTTCAAATATCAAGGCATGGTAATGGGAAAACCGCGTGGTGGAAATTACCATTGGATTGACAACCACATTGTGAAAGCAACGCGCTATAAAGGCAAGTTTACCGATTTGGTTGAAGCAGATAAGACAATACAAGTATTTAAAAAATAACACTCGACGGTAAGTCGGGATTATAATCATAAAAAAATGAGTGAATTGATAGTTCCAACCATGGCAGAAATGATGGCAGCAGGCGAAAAACCTGACGTGCTATTTTGGGTAGGTTGTTCTGGTAGTTTTGATGATAGAGCCAAAAAGATTACAAAAGCAATTGTTAAAATTTTAAACAAATGTGATGTGAAATTTGCTGTTTTAGGAGCCGAGGAGACATGTTCAGGTGATCCTGCTAAACGCGCTGGGAATGAGTTTTTGTTCCAAATGCAAGCTATGATGAACATTCAAGTCTTGGACGGTTATGAGGTGAAGAAAATCGTTACAGGTTGCCCACATTGCTTTAATACACTTAAAAATGAATATCCTGAATTAGGTGGAAACTATGAAGTGATCCATCACACACAACTTATTCAAGATTTGTTGAAGTCTGGAAAAATGGCCGTTGAAGGTGGCGCATTTAAAGGCAAAAAAATCACGTTCCACGATCCGTGTTATTTAGGTCGTGCGAATGATGTTTACGAGGCACCTCGTGAATTGTTGCAGAAGTTAGATGCAGAATTAGTAGAGATGAAACGCTGCAAGGCCAAGGGCTTATGCTGTGGTGCTGGAGGCGCACAAATGTTCAAAGAAGCCGAAAAAGGAGATAAAGAGATTAACGTAGAACGCACAGAGGAGGCTTTAACGGTTAAACCAAATATAATTGCAACAGGATGTCCTTTCTGCAATACAATGATGACAGACGGCGTTAAAAACTTTAATAAGGAGGACGAAGTAGAGGTGTTGGACGTAGCTGAGTTGATTGCTACTGCTGCAGATTTGTAAAATTTTATACAAACATACCTTCGGCTTAGTCATTGTTTTCAATTTATTTTTCAAATTTCAAGATAGTTGCAAAAACCATTTAAACATATTTGCTCACTAGGTTTATTCGCACTAATGCTAAGCAGCTGCTATCGCTCCGTTCCGGATTTAGAAATCGACACAACCGCTCATAAACCAGATTCGTTGCGCGTCTATGATAATTATGATTTTAACTCAGGAGAATATGAATTATTCGGCGTTTACTGGTCAGATTTTCAACGAAATTCTTTAGCCGACAGTATAGGTAATTTCGCAATTACGGACACTACCTTGCTCAATCAAATCCAGTTCAATTGGAAATTAAAGGCGAAACCAGCATTGAGATGTGGTTATGATTATAAGCTTTACCTGACCAAAGGAGATTCAGTCATATCCACTTCATTTTTAAATATTTTATGTGAGAGCATAATTGTAGATGGGGTTGGTTATGAGCTTCAGCGAGATAAAATCGCCAATTTGTATGGTAAAACTGATTCAATTGAAACAATTCGCGTCGTTTTTTATGCGCAGGATTTGGCCGTGGATTATCTAGAAGGAATGCGAGCAGATTCTACCGTTTTTGTTTTAGATAATGGCGGTTATGTCTGGGAGAAATATATTGGTTATTTTGAATTTACTTACACGAATTCGGAACTTAGTGGTTCAGAAAAAGCGTTAGCAGAAGCCAGAGCGGCAATAGAGAAAAAATATAATAGCACCGATTTTGAATTGGAGAGTGTTGGTTCAAATGTTGAGAGTGGAATCGTTAAAATTCGGGCGTATTGCCATGAAGAGTTTTCGAAAGACTTTAAACTCTATCCCGTGCGTAAAGAATATACCTTCATCATCAATTATTCAATGACTGGTTTTTGGCGTCAATAACATCTGTTTTGTCAAATCTTTTATCAATCCAGAAAAATGTTTATTTTCAACCTATGTTATTTCTAAAAGGCAAAGCCTTTACCTTTTTATCGGTTATCGCTATTCTAATCTCACCTGGCTGTAATTTAGATGGCTATGATGAATAATGTATGGGAGGAAGACAATATGGACGAAGAACAGCTCACATGGTGGGAGATTCGTGACCTGGCGGTGGCATATGAAGCCGGAGAAGAGTTAGAACGTGACATAGGGTTATGGGGCTATGAACATGGATATACTTGGATTGAAGGCGAACACTTTCGTGATAGCTCTCTGCTGCAAATAGCGGTGAATAAAGAAGAAGCGAAACTGTTTATAAAATTTAAATTTGATTTGACATCATTAGGCGAATACCCGACAGTATATGACCATACCTTCGGCAACAATGACGAAGCTGATAATTTGCACATTGAGCTCATTGTAAGGAATAATCAAAACACAAGAAAAATTAAAATTTCGGATGAGACAAGCCTTTATAGTGATGGAAAAGGAAGTTTTGATGCCCAGTTAGATTTAGAAGATTTTCAAGATTTAGCTTTTGGTGATGTAGAGTTTACCGTTGAACTTAAAACAGTTTACACAACGTTCTTTGACGTAAGGTCTAAGAAAAGTCCAGTAAGTGCCAAGTTTTCTCTTAACTATGAGGTCCCTCAATTGTATAAAACCACGATTGCCTTTAAATCAGTTCGCCTGAATGAAGAACTGACGCGTATAAAGCTTGGAAGCAACGATTTTAACAATCCTGATCCTGAAACGGGTATCCGCGTAAGTTATGATGGGAAAAGCGTCATATTTGGTCATTCTCAAAACAGTTTCAGTTATACGCATGCACAAAAAGGAGATGTTTATCATTTGACTCCTGAGGCGTACATAAATATAACCGTTATGGATGCCGATTATGGATTAAACTTTAACGACGACATAAACGACACAACCATAAGCTTAAAAAGTATTGAAGGAACAGACTATTTCAACTTAAAAATGAAGTACGTAGATGAACTTTTAATCTATTCACAATATAAAGGAAAAGCAAATTAGCCGGAATGGACTATAAGCGAGTTTTAACGGCTGAGGAGATTAAAACAATATCCGAATTGGCATATTTACTTTTCCCATTGGATTATGGAGCTTATGTGCGCAAAAATCACATTAATTACTTTTTAGAAAAATATCAGAGTGAAGAAGCCATTGCTGAACAAATAGAGAATGGTTACGAATATTTCCTTTTATCAGAGAAGGGGGAAGTAAGCGGTTATTTTGGCTTCGAAATTATGGGTGAAAGATTGAAGTTGAGCAAACTGTATTTTTTGGTGAATGTGCGAAACCGCGGGTTGGGACATCAGGCTATGACTTGGTTAAAAGAATATGCCATTGAAAAAGGATGTAAACAACTGGAACTATCAGTGCTTCTTGAAAATAAAAAAGCCATAAGGTTCTATGAAAGGTTAGGTTATAGAACAGCGGGTATTTATGAAGTACAATTTAAAACTGGATATAGCGAAACCAATTATAGAATGGAACAAAGTATTTAATATGAATCGATTTATATTTTTTATCATGACATGTAGTGTCTTTTTCAATATTTCATACCAAAATATTAGCGCCGAGCAGGATGAAAGTGATTCTTTGTCATCAGATTCTGTGCAATGGATAGACATAAATGATTTAGTACCGAATACGATCTCACTTCAAGAGTTGTCAGAAGAGCAAGTGGTGCAAGTGAAGAAGATTCATCAAACTTTTAGCGAAGTAAACCCAAATACTTTAGAGGAGTGGATAGATGGATTTGAAGTGGATTTGAACCCAGATAATGAAATACAAATCTGGCTGAATATAGGGGGGGGGAGCTTATGCACGTTTAACCGCAAATCACGAACTAAATTTAGATCAAAAAATGGAAGCTTATGAGTTGGTGCTATTGCGTTCACTCATCAGTGAAGGCGAGGTGCTTGAACGGCATAAACTAGAGTTTTTAAGCCCAGAACAAATGACTGAAATATTAGGGTATTACTCGGCTACACCACGCCCTCTTTCTATAATCGAGCTTTAAGAAAAATGATGTTACCTCAAATTATAAGTCACCACCCCAAATCGATCCTTGAAAATGTTTTGGTTATTGGATAGGGGATTTCATAGGATGCTACTAATGCGCACATAATATTCTTTTTACCAATGTAATTAATTTCGAAAATTTGATTTGAAATACTGGGAACCTGAAAACGAAGCTTAGTTTCCGGAAGGTCATCAATGCAGAATACCCAAGCCTCTTCATTCCATAAATACGGATGAAGCAGGATATCGTTATCGGATAAGTATTGAGCAAGAGTCAAGCCTGTCTCGGGGTCCATAAAGGTTATTTGGCCTGTTAATTGTGTTTCAAAGTAAGCAGTATCGTTTGGGTTAGCTATGTCATAGTAAAAACTAGCTGAATACAAAAACCGATTGAGCAAATTTGAATTAGATAAAATAATTGAATCCGATTTGACAGAATACGCTCCAAAATAAGCTACGTTTATGTTTCTTTCATCAACATCACCAACCGCAGTGAAAGTGGAATCTGAATAAAAACGTAAGCTATGTTTCGGAATGAAACGTCAATTAAAGTATCCCTTGTTAGTTCTAATTCAATTGACTTTCGCTGACCCAATGAGATGTTTGACAAAAGCACAATAGCAACTAATATTATAATTCTCATGGCTTTAATTTTTCTGTTTCAATCACCAGATTCATTCATAGTCATTCAAAGATTCCAGCAAACAACTCAGGATCTATCTAGAACAGCCCATCAGACAAGCCACCGTAATCATACGAATCTAAATCGACACGTTTGCGGTGTTTTAATTCGAAAATTTCAATGGTATGTTCGATTGTTTCATCCATTTGGTCCTCCGTCTTAAACGATAGTCCCTTTTTGGTTTGATGTTTATAGCTGCTAAAGTCTGTTTCATCAGAAGGCATTAGCCCGACATAGTCAATCATCCAGTTCTTTTTGTTTTCTTCCTTTCGTTTAAAGAAGTAGATGGTTCCTTGCTCTTTTCCATTGTCAATGGTCACCGTTTTTACAAATGCTACTGTATCTTCTTCCTCATCATAACCATTATTGTAGAGTAGGGCGAAGGCAATGTCTTGCTGCGTAATTGCTGGATCTAGATATTCTAACAATTCTTCATCCTCTAATCGGTTAAAGACCCATGCGCGATATTTCTCATCTCTTGAAACTTCATTTATTTGAGAAGTATCAACATCCATTCCTAGTTTTGCATGAATAATTTCTGCTTCAACTTTGAATTTTTCATCATCAATACGGTAAATATCTTCGAAAAATGCATCCGCATCTTTATCGCCGTTCACCTGGAAACCGCACATTAACGTATAATAGTCTAAAAACAAGGTATGGTAAGTGTCATATTGATTGATGCGACCATATCCATATCCATAACTGTTGGTATTACTAGCGTTTTGATTCGTCACAGTTCGTTTCAATTCGATTTTAGCATTTCTTAGAATAACTGATTTTTCCGATTTGAAATTGTCAAACGTATAGATTTCTTGCAAATAACCATCTGCTAATAACTCCATTACATGAGGATGATAATCTGCATATTGCGCCATCTCATACATCTCTGGATAATAATCTGTTGCCAATTCTAATGAATCATATAAATAATCAAAGAATTTAAGCTTACTCTCTTTTTCAGAGAACGGAGGGTTAGATAAGAGCAACTTTTTTATTGCTGCATATGCTTCTTCAGTTTCTGTATATGAAAAGCATCTTAAGGCCACAAACTGAAGATCTGAATTGAAATTATTGGAATCATAAACATAATATAAGAATTGATACGCTGGTTCAACCTCAATATTAGCAAGTGATAAAATCAAATCTTCGCGATATTCTTGTTCGGTATCTTCTTCATATTCGTAATTATAATAAGTTGCCGCAACTCCGGGAACATCTTTTTCTTCAAAATCAACTGTATTTATTGATTTAATGGCATTTACACGATTTAAACTGTCTTCCCCATTAATATGGGTAAAAAACAGTTCAGCTTTGTCTTCAAATAAATCACGACCAATTAATGTGTCTTTAGGTTGAAAAGTATCGAAGAAGCGCTGCACGTATGGTGAAGGGCCTGTAACCGTGTCCACCAATGATTGAATTAAATATTGAACGCCATTGTGTAATCTAAAATGGGTCATAATTCCTTTTGCGCTTCCTGTGTCAGTCAGCATGTAATAAAGGGTAAGATCTCCATCAATTTCTTTTTCTACACGCCTAGAAACTCTTAAACCATGTTCTTTCGTGAGTGATTCTGTTCTATTCTCCCAAAATCCTGAAATTGAATCGGCGCCATAATAATCATGAAACTTCACATAACCGACATAAATTCCTTCGCCTGTTTTTGCCAAAGTATGATATTTCGATCCTGTTGAGGATAAATAACTGCGGTCTTCATCATCATCATTGTTTTGTCCGTAACCGTATCCGCGACCAGGCATTGATGGAAGTTCTTTTTCTACAATAGTTTCTACTGTATAATAGAGGTTGGTGTCAATAAACTCTTCAAATTCATCCGTGATTACAAATGAATCAAATTCAAATGAATCGAAGAAAGTGCTCGCATTTGCATCTTTAGCAGTGGTTGTCATAAGATAATAATAACCGCCTTGCGTCACCAATTTTAGTTTTAGGTTTTGTGTTTGAAATTGATGATCTTCGTCTGCTTTTAAGTCCTGTAAAACATAGCTATATCCGCTTTCTGGATGAAAAGTAGTGCTGGTTAATTCATACCCCATCTTCTTACCAAAAGATTCGCCTAAATAGGCTAAGTCAAAGGAATCTTCTTCAATAAAATCAAGATCATTGTAAGTATAGCGCATTACTAAATAGTAGTCTTCATTCTCGCTATCGAAAGATTGGTAAGTAGGCTCAACTTCAGTGTTTTCAAGTCCTTCAATCATGTCTTGACCGCTCACCATTCCCTTCATTTTCCATTTAGCACCACCATATATAGGCACAACGTCGTTCCATTCTGATGAATTCTTTCCCAATTGAATTTCACTAAAAAATCGTTTCGGATCACTTTTTAGAATGTATTCGCCAATTCCAAATCCTTTAAAAACAATAATTTCGGTAGGGGTGAAGAATACATTATAGTTGACATAGGCATTTTTACTAGTTTGCGTTAAAATGCGATAACCTTGATGACCGTTTACCATAATGTCTTCTTTCTTAATTAACTCGCCCGGTGTTGCGATATAGATTAAACTGTCAAAAGTAGCTTTGTAATAGTCAGGGTTTTTGCCAAAAATCCCACCATAGGTGGACATACGGACAATGCTAAAATATCCACCATTAATAGGCTCTGGACATAAATACTCCATCTTTCCGCGGCTACTTGTAGGCATTTGATATAAAGTTCCCGGAACAGATACTTTTATGAATTTGTCTTCAGTTACATGCGGTTGAAAATCAATTGGGCGGTAAAGACCTTCTAGTTTCTTTCGCATTTTATGAGACTTCCCACTTGATTTTGGATTAACTGCACGGACGTTATAGCCGAGTTCTCTCAAAAGTTCAATTGCTCCACCTTCACCTGGTAAATGTGCGGCGCCAATTCCAATAAATAATGAGTTTTTTGATACAATAGAATCAATTCTTCTCACCATGTTTCTGTTGCGCTCTACTATGAAATAGTCATGATAAACAGAGGTGGGGTTGTTGGCTTTACTCAATGAATCTATTTGATTTAAGTCTCCGCGTCTATAAGCTTCTTCTAATAATACATATTTGCGTTCTCCGTCTGACTCTAGATAATTGTTGCGACTATTGTCTTCCTCTTTGTCTTTATCTGGCGTCATGGCCAATATAGAAAGGTCAATTACCTCCTCTAATGTCTCTAGGCTATAAATGGTTTTGTTATTTTTTGCTCCGGCTTGGAAGATGAACATGTCTAAAAACGTGTTCTCTTGATAATCTTCATTCCCAGGATTGAATCGGTAAAGAATTTGGTTCATTAAACCATTCTTATTTTCCATGAGTTCGTAGGTGACATCATTTTTTGGCTCGTCAATGTCGAATGCTTTTTCATAAAAGCCGTCGTAAGAATAATTACCACCAGAAAAGGCTCCCATGTCTCTATAGTCTTCCATCCAATCTGCAGGGGACGATTCTAGTGCAATTCCTTCGACGCGATTTAAACAGAGATAAAAGGAGTCGCTTACATTAAATGCCAATTTGTTTGAAACGTGCATGGTACCATATAGATAACTCGGGGTATTTAATCCATTTCCAGAAATTTCCCATAACAATCCTTGATATGAGTTTTGTTGCGAGAATCCCAAAAGTGACATAAAAATGACTGTAAAAGACAGAGCAAAGCGTAAAAGCATAAGTTTTCTATTAATGAAGTCCCTAAAATACGAATGATATATTGATTTAAATGTTAACGATTATTAAAGAATAGCACTATTATAGGACACCAAAATAATTCGGTTCAGTTAAAAAGTTACAAGCCTTCTAGAACGAACTTATTACCTTTAGGTGTAATCACCTGTAAACAAGATGTTTAGGGGGTTGGTGTCCACGAAAAACCATTCCCATAGACAAAAAATATGGCGTAAATTCAAATGGATTGAAATGACAAAGTAAAACTAAGTCGAGGGTTTGTTGCGCGGCTTGAAATTCTTCTTATTCTTTTGATGAAACGGTTTCTTTTTGCCCTTGAATTTGTTTCCTCCTCCATTAGAAGGAGATTTTGCATTCCAATCGGGTGCATCACCAAATGCTGCTGGCAATTCAAGTTTTGGAACTGAATCCTCAATTAATTTTTCAATTTTTCTAAGCTTATGGAAATCTTTAGGATTCACTAGAGTAAAAGCTTCTCCTTTAGAGTTCGCTCGAGCAGTTCTTCCTATTCTGTGCACATAATCCTCAGCGTCATGCGGCACATCATAGTTAATCACCATATTGATCTCTTTAATATCAATTCCGCGAGACATGACATCTGTCGCAACTAAGATGCGTACATTTTTAGCTCTAAACTCGCGCAATACTTCCTCTCTTGCACTTTGATCAAGGTTAGAGGATATGGTTTTGGATTTAAAACCGGCTTTTCTCAAATAACGGTTGATTTCTGATACACGTGCTTTTGCTGAAGTAAATACGATAATACTATCATATTCTGGTTTTTCGTCCAAAATATGTTTCAGTGTTTGTTGTTTCTGGTTGTCGTAGGTTAAATAAACAAATTGTTTTACTCCTGCGGCTGGTTTAGAAACTGCTAGTGTAATTTCCTTTGGATTATTTAAAATCTTTCGCGCCAAGGTTTTTATTTTACTTGGCATAGTAGCACTAAACATTAAAGTTTGATGCTTTTTTGGGAGGTAGGAAATAATTTTGGTTAAATCGTCGAAGAATCCCATGTCTAACATGCGATCGGCTTCATCTAAAACCAAATGTTTAACGTGTTTAAAATTGACGTATCCCATTTTTAAGTGTGAGATCAATTTTCCTGGTGTAGCTACAATAATGTCAGTTCCTTCTTTCAAGGCTTTACGTTGTAACTCCCAATCTTTTCCATCTCCACCACCATATACAGCTTTAGATCCAACGGAAAGAAAGTAGGACAATCCTTGTATTTGTTGTTCTATTTGAATGGCCAACTCACGTGTTGGTACAATTATTAACGTATCAACATTTGTATCTTGTTTGCCAACTAATTTGTTGAGTATAGGCAAAACAAATGCAGCTGTCTTTCCTGTACCTGTCTGGGCGCAAGCGATTAAGTCTTCATTGGCAAGTACAAATGGAATTGCTTTTTCTTGGACTGGGGTTGCATTCTCAAACCCCATGTATGAAAGTGCTTCAAGAAGTTGCTCTTTCAAATTTAATTCGATAAATTTCATATTCTGTGGTGAATATAGATAATTTTTGCCAATCGCATTATAGAAATGAAAACGAGTCTGTAAGTTTGACTTAATATTACCGACCAACTTTAAAAATAATAAACATGTTAAAAAATACGTTCTTGGGCATCTTTGCGGCTATAGCAATGATTACCATCTCTTTAAGTTGTCAGTCGTCCAATGATACCGCAAATGTTGATAAAGTTGAGGTCCCACTATGATAATATGCAACGCGCTTATTTTGCAAGTGGTTGTTTTTGGTGTGTTGAGGCTATTTATGAAAGCATTGAGGGAGTAGAAGAGGTGTATAACGGTTATTCTGGAGGACATACTGAAAATCCAACTTACGAAGCATCCAATACGGGAACAACTGGCCATGCGGAAGCAATCGAAGTGATTTACGACTCGACGAAGGTATCCTTAAACAATTGGTAGATGTTTATTACGGTAGCCAAGATATTGAGCAAGTGAACGGTCAAGGGAATGATAGAGGAAGTCAATACAGAAGTATTATTTTCTATAGTAATGCCAACGAAAAAGAAATCATTGATCAAAAAGTGGCTTCTTTAACGGCAGAGGGATTTAAAGTGGCAAGTGAAATTATGGCTTTTGATAAATTCTGGATGGGCGAGGATTATCACCAAAATTATGAGCGTTTGCATCCGAATCTGGTCTTTTATAGGATTTTGAGATGCCGCCAAAATTTCTACTCCTGATTTTCTTACCCTTACTTCTTATTTCAGTTTTCATATTTATCAAAAATCGCAAGAGTCAAATTTAAGATGCTATTCCTAAGCAAAAGGTAATTTACTTTCAAAGCTTTAGAATTGTTGTGGAGTTAGCAATATTAGAGACGTATTTAGAAGGTGTATTCCCGATAGAAACAACCTTTGAAGGTTATAATTTTGAAATTGTTGTCGGGATTATTGCTCCAATTTTGGCTTATTTCGTTTACACAAAAAAATGCGTTTCAGAAAACGTGGCATTGCTCTTTAACTTTCTGGGCTTATTCACGTTAGCAATAATTATTTTTATTGTCATTACTTCCTTATATGCGCCAAGCGTTTGGGGCGAATCTGCTCCACGAATCACAGTCGAATTCTCACAGGTACCTTATTTACTACTTCCTGTATTTTTGGCTCCTGTGGCAATATTCGCACATATTTTTTCAATCATTCAAATACGGAAATCTCGGAAATCGGTGGTTAAAAATTAAAATTTAAAGCAAAGATTAAATTTTTAACGTCTTGCTTTTTTCAAAGCCGATTAATGGTTATTTTGGCACAACTAAAAATTACCAAAATGAAGATCAGCTCAAACTTTGATAGTGGAAACATTGAAATTGTCTCTGTAAATGACAAGGGAGAAATCAATCTAAATATCCGGAAAGATACCAATTCCGACTTCTTACAGTGGTTTCATTTCCGATTAACCGGCGCCTTGGATACTGCATGTAGTATATCCATATTGAACGCTGGTGAAACCTCTTATGCAGAAGGTTGGGAGAATTATCACGCCTGTGCATCTTATGATAATATTGAATGGTTTAGAGTCCCTGCGCGATATGAGAATGGTGTGTTGGTGATTGATTATTTACCATCAAACAACAGTGTTTATTTCGCTTATTTTGCACCATATTCTTACGATAAGCATCAAAATATGGTTCATAATGCGCAAGTATCCGATCTGTGCAGAGTAGATGTGATTGGCGAAACGGTTGAAGGGCGTGATATTGATATGTTGGTAATCGGAGATGAGGGGATCGGCAGTATCACATGGGTAATTGCAAGGCAACATCCCGGTGAAAGTATGGCAGAATGGTTTATTGAGGGAATGGTAGATCGTTTGCTGGATGAAAGCGACCCCGTGTCACGAAAACTTTTGGAAGAAACGTGTTTTTATATCATACCAAATATGAACATTGACGGATCAATAGCGGGGAATTTAAGATCAAATGCTGCAGGAGCCAATTTAAATAGGGAATGGGCGGCACCGAGTCTTGAAAGAAGTCCGGAGGTATTTCACTGTTTAAAAAAGATGGATGAAATTGGGGTAGATCTTTTATTAGATGTGCATGGAGATGAAACGATACCGTATAATTTTGTGGCAGCATCTGAAGGCATTCCTAGCTATAATGACAGATTAAAGACGGTCGAAAATAAATTTAAGCAGCATTGGATGCATATTTGTCCTGATTTTCAAGATGAATATAATTATGGTGCTGATAAGCCTGGGACAGCAAATTTGACGGTGTGTTCTAATGCCATTGCAGAACGTTTTAATTGCCTTTCATTTACCATTGAAATGCCATTTAAAGACAATGACGATTTGCCTGATCCAATGTACGGCTGGTCTTCAGAGCGATCAATGCTTTTGGGTGAGTCTGTTTTGAATCCTGTGTTGCATGTGTTAGAGGATCTTTAGTTTAAGGATAGACTTAGATACTACCTCTTTCTCTAAAACGCTCAATTTTTGTGCGGCTTTATGCATCATTTTGTCTTTATTCTTCAAAAATTCGTCTTGACGAGCTTTGTCTTGTCGAAAAGGATTGCAGGTGATTTTTGAAATTCTACCTGAGATAAATATTTCATTTTCTTTATTCTTAATCTGCATTTGAATTTCTCCGTTTGATTCAATATAGCCAACAAACTTTGTAGGAAGGCTGCTTCCAAAAAAATTGATTCCAGTTGAACCAGATTTTAAATAGAGTTGACCCGTTGCATTAATGCTTCCGACATATGATTTAGGATAAAATTTTTTACTTAGAAATGAACTTGAATATCTTGGCGGCTTCAGAACAATTGTCCCAATCTTGTTAATTCTCCCAGTCAATATTGAAGGGTGCCCATTCAATAAATTACCTCCTGTACTTGAAACTGAGAAAATTAAATCCTGAGCCTTTAATAGGTCTAAATTTCTATTCCACAAGGTTGTAAACTCCTGATCGTCCAACTCCAAAAGGTCAAAGAGTAACTGACGCTGCTCCCTGTGTAGCTTCGCTCTACGTTTAGTTCTATTGACAAAAAGACCGTTTTTTTTCTTCCCCAATTTATTTAATTGTAAGATTCCAGCTTTGATTTCATCTATGATATGGTCATGTTTCAATGTCATATTAAACAATTGAAGGGTAGGGTTGGTTTAATGCCAAGGCATTCTAAAATGCCCGTGTTTTCTGCAAGTATAAAATGACAGCCCGTTTCGTCGTCGGACTCACCTTGGTAAATTCTAAACTTCCATTTAATAGTTGATGACTCGCAACAATAAGAATTGGTATCGATTTTAAAGAATACTGCGCTAATACTGATTGAGACAATAATGAAGCCAAAGTATACTGCTGCTATTTTAAGTCGCTTTTTCACTATTACTGAATTCAAAAAAAATCAGGTAATCGCCAAACTACCTGATTTTGTATAATTATTCATTTGATTCGTCGCAATAATACCAGAACGTAAATAGATTACGGAGTGCTGTCATTAATTTGTAATAAAAAAACAATGACTATACTTGAATTTGTGACAGAATTCCCAACAGAACAGAGCTGTCGGGA
>CAJQHR010000003.1 GCA_905478225.1 uncultured Crocinitomix sp. | reverse complement strand
ACAGAACCATAGTTCACCCCATTCTTTTTTATTAAGATAATATGATTATACTTACTTTGAATTATTCTAAACTTCACTTAAAATATCCACAGTGATTATCATGGATCTAATCTAAAGGACAGAACCAGAGAACAAAGCATTAGAGATAATAATTAGATAAACTGAAACAACCACAAGTGTGTCGATCTAAAAATCATAGGAACCGCCTTTGAAGTCTTAATCGATAAGAAGTTGTTGCATATTACACTTTCAAATTGATTATCGAATGCGTTAAAATATTCAAATGATTTCCTAAAGCCACCCACCTCAATTATATTTGAACCACAAGTCGCACTGATTAATCATAAAGGCCATAGCTTATTATCAGGTTAGGAAATTCACTTGAGACCCTTCCATTATGCTGCCACTTTTTAAGGTTGTACAAAAATCACAGTATTTACATTGCCCTTTACTATTAGCTTTTAACCAGTAATGTTCTTTACAACCACACATCTTAAAGTTTACCCCCTCTTTTCCCGGTCGCGCTCTGAAATGAAACTTACAAACTTCTTCTGTTGGTAGTTCTTCATTAAATCTTAGTATGTTCATCTTGTTTTTTCTTCAAAAATAGATGTGGATAGCTTGAACTATTTACGTTTTGGTAAAATATAGGGGAATCAGTTTTTTTGATAAAGAAATGGCAATTACTGATTAAAGACAATAAAATTTCGTTTGTTTAAAATGAGGTTTGAGCCGACAAACAATTATACAGCAATCCGAACATGAAAATTAAGCAAATGGTGCTTCTCCGATTTTTTTTAACTCATCCAGGACATTGTTTTGAAGACTTAAATATTAGTATTGTTTTGGGCAGAATTATTAAGATTCATTTTAACTGATTAAAATGAAATAGGAATTATTCAAAATACGCTTAGGAACTTATTCGATCAAGTAATCCTGCTTTTTTCCTGATGGAAACAGCTACAACAGAGCCATCAGACATTACCAAATGCCCACTTTTACCGCGCACAAATTTTTTAACAAAATTAATGTTAACAATAGTGGATTTATGTACTTTCATGAAATCTTTGTGTATTAATGTTTCCTCAAACTCTTTCATAGATTTTGAAACAAGAATCTTGCGTTTATCTATCAAGTGAAAAGTGCAATATGCCCTGTCGGCCTCGCATCTAATTATTTTATCGAATGCAATTAGCTCTATACCGTCCCCGCAAGGGATCGCTAGTTTATCAAATGTTTTATCAGGTGTAGAAAGTATTCTATTATTCTTTCCGTTTTTTAGAAGTTTCTTGCGCTTATCTAAACGCAGCCGAATGGCCGTTAAAACCTCCGTGTATTCAAATGGTTTAACGATATAATCGTCAGCTCCTAAATTCATTCCTCTTCTAACATCATTTTTCGTTACCTTGGCTGTAAGAAAAATGAAAGGAGGAACTATCTCTTCACTTAATCTTTGATTTATTGCGCTAAGCAATTCAAATCCATCAAGTTCCGGCATGTTTACGTCGCACAGAACTAAATCTGGTAGATGCGTCATAATGGCGTCATAACCATCTTTTCCGTTTTTTGCTGTTAATACCTCGTATCCAGCCAATTCAAGAATACTTTGTAATGCTTCTCTTAAATCTTGTTCGTCTTCTACGATTAGTAGTTTTTCCATGATGTCATGTTTTCAGTGTGGTAATAAATACTGTCTCTGTATTATTGTTCTTATTTTTTGCTTAAAGTTTACTGCCGTTCAATTCTACATATTCTTTGACTTTTTGCAGAACACTATAAAATTCCCGAAAAGTCTGACCATTTTGAAGACCGGTAAAAAAATCCAAAAATTGAGAAAAATCTTTTTCTAAACATCAAAGAGTCTTAAATAATTTTAGATATGTTTAATATTAAATGTAAGCCTTCAAACTAATATTTACCTGCGATAGTCAAAGTTAAGTCATAAATTTAATCTTTGCAACAGGTGTAGCATTCTTCTTTTTTTCATAACTTGTTTTTTTGGTTCTGTCCTTTAGATTCTCCTGTAATCATGAATAAATTTTAAAGATGAAAAAGAGTACTTTTTTAAAGAATAATCTTAAAAACTGACTATTTACTACCCGTTTTAATCAATTTGCTGGCAGTTTTCAGTGTATTTCGTTCTTAACCATGGAAGACAAAACTATATTTAGTGACTGTTTGAATAAGTTAAACACAGTAGCAGAAACTCTTAAACCCCTTGTATGATTAAGTTTAAAGCAAAAAAAGAGTAACCATTTCTGATTACTCTTTAGTAGCGGGGACAGGACTCGAACCTATGACCTTCGGGTTATGAGCCCGACGAGCTACCAACTGCTCCACCCCGCAATATATCGTTGGTAATAAATGTCTTGTTTTGCGCTTTCGTTTAAGCGAGGGCAAATATAATAGTTCTTTGGGCGGTAACCAAACTTTAGTTGGGAAAATCACAGTTTTTTTTTTGAACTGGGTCTGGACTATTGACTGATAATGGATTAGAATTATGGGTTGGAATTTTAAATGATTATAAATTGGCTTTTTTCGAATGTTGCGGTTTTTAAGAACGATTAATTCGTACTTTTATGTAGAACCAAACTTCAAATTATGAGAAAAAAATACTTTAATTCTAAAAATCTTGCTTTTATCGGCGCCTTGCTCCTAGGTACCGCGTCTTATGGGCAAGTAATTACAACCTTCGATTATACGGGTGGCGAACAAACTTTTGTTGTTCCTGCGGGGGTTGTAGAAATTCAGTTTGACGTAATGGGCGCCGAAGGTGGCGACATTGAAGGCGTCACGATTGGATGGGGCGGCACAAGCGACATTGATATTGACGCTGGAAACGGTGGTCAAGTTACTGGTTTATTGCCTGTAACTCCTGGCGAAACGCTTTATTTATATGTCGGTGGTGAAGGATCTGAACTTTCTGGTGGATATAATGGCGGTGGTGACGTTGAAGTATGTGGCGGAACTGAGGTTATTGCTGCAGGAGGCGGCGGTGCTTCTGATATTCGACAAGGCGGAACTGGTCTAGCAAATAGAGCTGTTGTTGCTGGTGGCGGCGGTGGTGTTGCTGGAAATGGCGCTAGTGTTTACAAATCAACTGCTGGCTCAGGAGCTGGTGGCGGACTTGCAGGTCAAGACGCAGAACTTGAATACGTTGGTTCACCATGTATCCCAGGGGCAGGCGGAAGCGCTGTAGCTGGAGGAATTGGAGGAAATAACTCTTGCTGGTGTGGTGGTGGTCTAACTGCTGGTAGCGGTGCTTTAGGACTTGGAGGGAACTCCATTTGCGCTCCTTCTGGATTAAGTACATGCTCATGCGGCGGAACTGGATGCACATCTGGCGGTGGTGGCGGTGGGGGCTATTATGGCGGTGGAGCAGGAATTTGTTATGCTGGCGGTGGCGGTGGATCGAGTTATACTGATCCTGGCGCAACAGACGTTGAACATTCGCAAGGTTCACGTATTGGTAATGGTCAAATCATTATTACAGTTTTATGTTCACCAATTACGGTGACGGTTTCTGATACTGAAATTTGCCTTGGCGAAACATTTACACTTGATGGTGAAGGTGAAGGCGAAATTACTTGGGACATGGGTGTTGAAGATGATGTTGAATTTGAACCATTAACAACTGGGATTACAACATACACTGCTACTAGTGACGATCCAGACGATTGTGCTATTACGGTTGATATTGAAGTATTTGAATTACCTGATGTAACTGGCAGTGTTGATGAGGCTGAGATTTGTGTTGGAGAATCAATTGTCTTGACCGGTGGTGGTGGCGCAGATGAGTATGAATGGCTTCCATTAGAGATTGAAGACGGTGAAGATTATACACCAGATGTTGGAGAGTATACGTATACGGTTATTGGTACAGATGATGAAACTGGTTGTGAAAATTTTGCTGAAGTAGAGGTTACTGTTTATGATTTACCAGAAGTTGTTGCAACGGCAACAGATGAAGAAATTTGTTTAGGAGAAAGCGTTGCATTAAACGGTGAAGGCGCTACGGATTATGTTTGGGATCCGGAAGAAGAGGATGGTGTAGAATTTACTCCGGATGAGACAGGAACAACCACTTATACGGTTGAAGGAACAGATGATAATGGCTGTTCAAATGACGCAACAATAGACGTAACAGTTTATGAGGCTTTAGAAATTACTTACACAACTACAGATGAAATTTTAGGCAGCGAAGGTGAAATTAATATTACTGTAACTGGCGGAAGCACTCCTTATTCTTTTGATTGGGATACAGATGGAACAGGAGATTTTGATGATGACGAAGATTTAACTGGGTTAACTGGTGGAACATATACTGTTGTCGTCATGTGTGATGCTGGATGTTCAATTACAGAAACAATTACACTTGGCAGCCAAGTTGGTATTGACGAATTAAACGGAAGTTTATTGTCGGTATTTCCTAACCCAACTGTAAATGAGATTACGATTACGTTAGAAGGTAACTTCACTTATGAGTTGATTGATACTGATGGTAAACATATTATGAATGGAACTGCGCTGAATCAAAAAATGATTTCAATGGCGGACGTTGCTTCTGGAACTTATTTTGTAAAAGTTGTTCAGGAGAATTCAACTAAGACTATTCAAGTATTGAAGCAATAATAAACGATTATTATTACAAAGGGCTATCCTTCGGTAGCCCTTTTTTTTGTCCTTTAGAATTCCTTACCTTTATCAAAAAAAGAGGAATACACGATTATGCGTTATATTATTTTGGTAGCATTAATTCCATTCATTTTCAATTCTTGTAAAGGGGTTGGGGACGAACCTGAAATTCCACTTTCGAAAGAGGAGGTGACTTATTGCGACTGTAATGAACTTGCTTTTGATTTGCCCTACAATAATTTCTATTTGGAAGAACCGCGTAAGGGATTTACTGGACTTTGTGAGACTTATTATGGGAATGGAAATTTATCGCTATCCAAAAACTTTAAAACTGGAAAAGTACATGGCGATTTTATAACCTACTATGAAATTGGCGCCGTGCATGAAACCAAAGAATTTGATGTGAGTTTTCAATCTGGAGATCATTTTATTTATGAAGAAGACGGCTCATTATTGTATCATTCTACCTATAAATGGGGTAAACAAATTGATGTTATTTTTCCGACAAACTAATCTTAATGCTGTACGACTAATCGCTTAACTCCTGTTCTGAATTGTAGGTAATAAGTTCCGTTGGCCAAGTTTTGAGTGTCTAGTATTATTCGACCATTTGATGCACCAAATTGAATTGGAATTTTTTGCCCTTGAATATTAAATAAAGTGATGTTTGAAGCATCAATTTCTCCAACTATATAAACTAAGCCGCTAGTTGGATTCGGAAATACAGACAAGTCAGTATTGCATTGAACCGCAATTGGACCAAAATAAGCTGTAGTTACATCAAAATCGGTTTGTTTCAATGGATAATACGAAAGTCCGAGATATGGATTTTCATCCACCTCGCCATAATTGATTTCTACACTGCTATTAGCGGCTCCATCAACTTGTGCAAAAGGAGTCCAATTGACACCATCCATACTTTTTTCGAGCGTAAAATAATTATTATTGATTTCAGATTTTGTTGTCCAATTTAAGGCTACAACTCCATCTCGCATTCTTGCCGTAAAAGAAGTTAGTTCAATTGGCAATGGATTAATCGCATCAATAGTTGCAAGTGTATATGGATTCGAATCTGAAAAGGCTGTGATAGCAACGCTATTATCTAAAGTTCCTGAAGCCTTAGTACCCGTAACTGATGCTGCACCTAAATCGCGCCATACAGAACCGTCCCAGCGCGCAAAACGTAAATCTGCTTCATTGACTACACCTCCACTTCGGGGTGTTCCCCAAGACAAAGTAACTGTAGGTGTTGAAGTACCAGATGTTCGGTTTAATTTCCAATATTCAACATAAGAAATATGATCTAAGGTCCCGTCCAATGAAGTTTCATCAAATCCGTCGTCATCTGGTCTCACCCAAATATATTGCGCTTCAAATTGATGCGTTGTTCCAGTTGGAGCAGAAATGCCAATTGGCCGATAAAACCCTGCATCACCTGAGGGAAAGGTAAACGCATCATTACCAACCTTTCTCATATACCCATCTACATAACTATCGTCTGACACATAAGATGTGGTTCCGTCATCTTCAACAGTCAATATATCCGGTTTGGTTTAACCATAAAAAATCATCTCCTAAATTGAGCGTAGGATCATCTCCAGGTCCCGGTGTGCAACCACAAGAAGGACCTCCAGTCCCAATTGACGACCACCTAGCAGGGATATCTCAATCACCACTACTCCTCGCAAAAAGAGTTTGGGTATTAAGGCCTGTGACCAATACCGAACATAAAATAAATAAGACAAACTTAATTTTAATTTCTTTAAGTTTTTATACCTACCGAGAGCCTGATAATTTACTTGAAACAATAGCTACGAAAATACAAAAATTTCCACTTCTCGAAGTCTTTTGTCGACGAATAGAGGAAATTCTCATGTGAATAACTTAGCGGAAAAATGTTTACACTGCGGTTTTACGCAAAAACCTAGTTTTCTAAAGATCGAAACATCCTGATAATCAACAATCAAGCTATGAACTGGCACATGAATTTTAATCGGATCAACTTTTTTCTGTATTTTCACAAACTACTCAAGTTTAGGGGTTTAAACGGCTATTATTGTGCTAACCTTCTCATGTCTGATCCTGCAGGTTGCTCAAACACTTCTAAATCGAAGAACGGAACTGCAGCTAATAAATGATCAAAAATGTCAGCCATTATTAGTTCATACTCGACCCAATCATGGGTTTTTGTAAATGTATATAATTGGATAGGCACACCTTTGTCTGAAGGATCTAATTGACGCACCATTAAGGTCATTTTACCATTAATATCAGGATTTTTTTCTAGATACTCTTGAATATAGTATCTGAAGATTCCGATATTGGTTTGATTACGCCCATTTAGCAATACCGTCTTGTTAATCTGGTTGTTATCGTTAAAGTCCAAAATTTCTTTTTCTTTCTCGTCGATATAATTACGAATGAGCTCTATTTCTCCAATTTTATTAAGTAGTTCTGAAGTACAGAATTTGATTGAATGAATTTTAATGTGAATCGATCGCACGATACGTCTACCGTCAGAATCTAACATTCCTCGCCAATTTTTGAAAGAGTCCGATATAAATGAATAGGTGGGTATTGTGGTTATTGTTTTATCAAAATTTTGAACTTTAACTGTGGCTAAATTTATTTCTATCACATCACCATCCGCGCCATATTTCTCCATGGTAATCCAATCTCCTATTCGAACCATATCATTAGCGGCCAACTGAATACTTCCTACAAAACCTAAAATGGTGTCTTTAAAAACCAATATTAAGATGGCTGTTAAAGCCCCCATTGAAGTCAGAATAACGAGCGGTTCTATTTTAAACGCAATTGATATGATCAAAATGATGAATAACCCGCGAATCACAATTTTTCCAAGTTGAAAGTACGATTCAATGGGTTTGTCTTTTAACCTTGGTTTTTCAATCAATACATCTTTAGCGGAATTTAAAGTTCTAAGGATAACGTAAAGAATAATAACAATAATGACAATGTCAGTAGCCCTCAACAAAAAATCAGCTATTAGCGGAAAACTCGAAAAAACGGTAAGGATCATAAAATCCAAAAACAAAACCGGAACTAAATGTGCAATTGCAGAAAAGACTTTGTTTTTCACCAAATAATCATCCCATTTGGTTTTGGATTTATAGGCAAATCTAAGAATAACTTCAATTAATACTTTTTTCGTTACCCACCACAAAATAAAACTAATAAAAGTAGCTCCTAATAGCAACAGGAGTGTTCGCAAGTACATTTGAGAATCTCCTTCAACACCGACCGAACCTAATGCATCATTTGTCCATCTAACTAAAGCTTGTGACTGCAAAGAATCTAGAGCCGTTGCTTGATTAGAAGCAAAACCTGAAGCACTGGTGTCTATAACAGTATTGCTTGAGGCAGGATCCATTAATGTTTGGTCTTGAATTGTACTCATCATCATAGCGTATACATTAGTTAAGTTTATGCAAAGTTAAGAGAAAGTAGTGGATGATTGCCAAAAAGAGGATGAACTAAAGTTAAAAGTAAACGCGCATTTAAATGAATGCGCGCTTACCATATTATTCCATTAGGGTTATTTTACTGGATAATGATTTTAGTTGGATGCCATTTACCACCTTGATTTGTTACAAGGAAATAGGTTCCATTAACTAAATCGGTTTAAATAGATGCTTGACCAAATAGCGCTGCAGATTCAAATACATTAAACCCGTCGAGTGTATAAATCGCTACGGTATATTCTCCCTCGGCTCTAATAATAAATGATCCAGTTGAAGGATTTGGAAAAATCTCGAACTGCACCTTGTCCTCGTTTTCTGGGGTTGATAAAGTAAAGTCGCAATAGTATCCATTTTGAGCATTTGCAGAAAAAGCCAACACTATGAATAACCAGAATAGATGAATTTTCATTTGTACTAAATTAGCTTTCATTCTTCGTTTTTTTGTTTCTTTAAGGAGAAAAACTACATTACTTGCGCGATATAATTTCCTCCATATGGTTCATGGGACTAGCAACCCTCTTGTTACTGCCGTTAATAGCAGTGCCTATTCTGTGTTTTACTGATATCACCTTTTTAAGCATTTTTGACTTAGGTGATTCAAGTGTGTTTTCGGTGTTATTCTTTATTTCTGCCGGTATTTTCTTCGGTCTCTTTATCATGTGGTTCGGCGATTTACCCTTTTTTGAAAACACATTAGTTGAGTACGGTAAAATGTTGGGTAATCTCAAAATCAACACGAGCCAAGCCTTCTTTTTATCAATATGTGCTGGCGTAGGAGAAGAAATTCTTTTTCGTGGAGCTATTCAACCCGTATTAGGAATCTGGCTCACAGCAATCATCTTTGTTGGTTCTCATCATTATTTATATAATGAGAAATTAACCAAGAGTAACACATTCCCATTCATTGTAATGGTTAGTTTTCTTTTAGGACTTGGGGTATTACTTGGTTGGATTGCTGATGAATTCTCATTATGGCATGCCATTGCGATTCATTTTAGTTATGATTTGGTGCAATTTATGTACATCCGTGAACCTAATTAAAGATTTATTCTTTTCACTTTCCCAGATGATGTCTCTATAAATCTGGAGACAAAAACAACCTTTTTCGGACGCTCATAAGTGGTGAGTCGTTGATTCATTTCAACGACAGTTGTATCCCAATTCGGCGGTTGAACACCCTCCACATAAAGCACCAATTCTTCACCGAAAACTTCGCTTTTCTGCCCAATTAAATAAAACCGATTATTGGCAATTAAATCCGCTATGTTTTTCTCAATCTTTTCAGGAAAAATCTTAATTCCAGCCGAGTTCACTACATTGTCAATGCGGCCGTGCCATTGAAATTTATTGGTATCAATTTTAGTAATAAGGTCATTGGTTACAAGGCGGTTTGATATTTCATTTTCGTTTATAACTAAACAATCGCGATCATCTTGTTCAATAGTAATCCCCGGCAAACAAGTATAAAATTGATCTGCTTGTGAAATGTTTCGCAATGCAACATGCGTAATGGTCTCCGTCATACCAAAAGTGGCGTATGATCGGTTTTTCAAGTTCATAAGTTTTGACTCAACTTTTGCAGAGACTGGAGCTCCACCAATAATTACAGCCGTAATACTTTCATATTTTACCTTTGTTTTATCATCAGACAAAATTGCCTCAACCTGATATGGAACAAAGGCTGCAAAATCAATCTTTTCGTTTCCAATACTTAGCAATGGATTTTGAGATACAGGTGCAACTACTATGCGCATTTCATGTTCCAAGGCACGGGCCAGCATTAATTTTCCCGCAATATAATCTGGAGATAAATTCAATAATAGGGTATGTCCTTTTCTGAATTTAAAGAACTTACCTGTCGCTTTTGCGGAAGCACGAACATTTTTTTTATTGAGAAGAATTTGTTTTGGCTCACCTGTTGAACCAGAGGTATAAACAGCAATATTTGCCGATTCAGATTCCCATTCTTCCAGAAAACTTTCAATTTTTTGTAAGTAATCAGATGAAATATCGTCGCATAAAACAATACTTTTGTGCATTGGAACAAATTTTGCTTGAAGGTAATTATTATTAAAATAGTTTTGTAACGAATATAAAAATAAGGGCTATTATAGTCCAGTCAAACAATAAAGAATATGAAAAAAATATTTGTATTAGCGCTAATTATAGCAACGGGATATACAGCAAGAGCAGCCGATATAGTCTTGGGTAAGGCAGCAATTAAAACAACCGCGGAAACCACTGAAGTTGGTATTAATTTTTTCCAAGGAACATGGGAAGAAGCGCTGGCTGTAGCCCAAGAAGAAAACAAGCTTATTTTCTTAGATGCAATGGCATCATGGTGTGGACCTTGTAAAATGATGGCAAGAACCACCTTTAAAGAAAAGGAAGTTGGAGAATTTTTCAACGCCAATTTCATCAATGTAAAAATGGATATGGAAAGAGACCCAGAAGGGCCAAGACTTTCAAACCAACTTTATTTAACGGCCTATCCAACCATGTATTTTTTGAATTACTCAGAAAAGCCAATTTATAAAACATTGGGTTATTTAAAAGCGAAACAGCTTATCGCCGAGGGAAAAAAGGCGTTGGAGATATAGTCAAAAGGCATTTCGCTTTGTATTTCAAATAAAACAAATAAGCTTCATCTCAAAAAAGGGCTGTAACAAAACGGCAAAATAAGTTATACTCTAAAAGAGAAGATGAAAAGAGGTGCTGTGCTTATACTTATGGGGATATTGGGTTTTATTCTAATCTCCGGGAATCAACATTCAAAAAAAACGAATAAAGAAAAACCGAACATAAAATCAGAAAGTCCGTCTATTGGAATTCAATTTATTCAGTCAGAGTGGTCTAAAGTCATAGAAATGGCTGCGGATGAAGACAAACTCATTTTTGTAGATTTATATTCCACAGCATGCAAACCATGTCGAATTATGGCGCAAACGGTTTTTACCGATTCACTTGTTGGCCATTATTTCAATCAGCACTTTATTAATGTATCCTACCACTTTAGAAATTCGTCATCAGGTCGTTATCTCAAGGAAAAATTCACGCTTAACACTTATCCGACATTTTATCTAATAGACCAACATGAGCGCCTTGTTCAACAATCAACAGGAATACAAACTCCAATTGAACTTATTGCAATGGGACAAAAAGCAATTGAGCAAAACAAAAAAGCGCCCAATTCATTTTAAACGAACAGGACGATATTCAATTTTATAAGTCTAAAACCTATTGATCAGTATCAACTTTCGCTAAATCTTCCGCTTTATAGTTCCCAGCTTTTAGGCCTTCTTGTACTTTTTTAAACGTTTCAATTGTATAAGCGACATCTTCTAAAGTATGCACGGCAGTTGGAATTAATCGCAACATAATAACATCTTTAGGTACAACAGGGTAAACAACGATTGAACAGAAAACATTATAATTTTCACGCATATCAAACGTGATATTTGTTGCTTCAGCCAATGTTCCTTCCAAAAACACAGGTGTTACTGCCGTATTTGTTCTTCCGATATTGAATCCTGCTTCCTTTAAACCTTTTTGAAGAGCGCTTGCCACTTTCCACAAATTCTCTTTGTGTCTCGGCTGCGTTCTTAATAATTCTAATCTTTTTCTAGCTCCAACAACCAATGGCATTGGTAAAGACTTGGCAAACATTTGAGATCGCATGTTATAACGCAGGTACTCTACGATATCTTCAGTCGAAGAAATAAATGCGCCAATAGAAGCCATCGATTTAGCAAAAGTTCCGAAATAAACATCAATTTCATCTTGCACTCCTTGCAACTCTCCAGTTCCCATTCCAGTCTCTCCTAAAGTTCCAAATCCGTGCGCATCATCCACCAAAATTCTGAAACTGTATGTTCCATTTTTACGGTATTCAACAATCTCTTTTAGTTTACCTTGATCTCCCGCCATTCCGAAAACACCTTCGGTAATTACTAAAATTCCACCACCAGTTTCTTCAACCAATCGTTTAGCGCGCTCCATTTGTTTCGAGAAACTGTCCATGTCATTGTGTTGAAAAACAAATCTTTTTCCAGCATGCAATCTTACACCGTCAATAATACATGCGTGAGATTCACTGTCATATACAATTACGTCTTTTCTATTCACCAAACAATCAATAGCAGAAAGAATTCCTTGATATCCAAAGTTTAATAAAATTGTATCTTCTTTTTGCATGAATTCAGACAACTCTGCCTCTAAAGCTTCATGCTCCGAAGTTTGACCTGTCATCATTCTTGATCCCATTGGATAGGCTAATCCCCAATCTGTAGATGCATCTGCATCTGCCTTTCTTACTTCAGGATCATTTGCTAATCCTAAATAATTGTTGACGCTCCAAACAAGACATTCTTTGCCTCTAAACATCATCTTATTCCCTATTTCCCCTTCTAATTTCGGAAAGGTGAAATACCCATGCACTCCCTTAGCGTGTTGCCCAATCGGACCTCTATTCGCCTTAATCTTTTCAAATATATCTAATGCCATATTTTTATTTTCTACCCCAAAGTATGGGATAAATTATGCTGCGAAATTATGGGGAAAAATCAGATTTACCCAATTTATAGCGAAATTTTATTCACATTTTTACGTTTACCCCACTAATTTTCACTTTTGTTAACAAATCAAAACGTATCTTTGTGGGGATTTAAATTTATTAGATGAGCTTAAAATTAACATCAATTTTTACCATAGTCTTTTCCCTATTTGTCTTGGGATCTTGTTCAGACTATCAGAAAATGCTTAAGGCGAACACCTCGTCTACTCCCGAAGAGATAAAAACGGCGGCCTTGGACTATTATGAAAAGGGCGACTATCTTCGTTCAGTAACACTTTTGGAACAAATTATTCCTATGTATAAACTAACCTCTCAAGGTGCAGACTTGTACTTCAAATACTGCATGGGAAATTATAAAATGGGGGATTATTTTTTATCTGGTTATTATTTCAAACGTTTTATTCGACAATACCCTTTAAGCAAAAATACAGAGGAAGCTTTATTTCTAAGTTCATTGTGTTCCGTGCAAAACTCTCCTGAACCTAGCCTTGATCAAACAGAAACATATAATGCACTAGATCAACTTCAAATTTTCATTGATCAATACCCAAATAGCTCAAGAATTGACACTTGTAATCAAATAATGGATGGATTACGTGCAAAATTAGAGTTAAAACAATTTGAATATGCCAAGCTCTATTATAAAACAGAAAACTACAAATCCGCAGTTGTAGCTTTAGAGCAAACATTTTTAAAATACCCCGAGTCGAAGTATAAAGAAGACATTTATTACTTGTTAGTAAAAAGCAATTTCGAACTTGCAATTAATAGTGTTTCTGCTAAAAAACTAGAGCGCTTAAACAATACTATAAAAAGTTATCTTAACTTTGTAGCCGCATTTCCAGAATCGAGTAAGCTTGGAGAGTTAAATTCATTGAAGAAACAAACCGATAAAACGATTGCTGATTTGTAAGTAAATAACGAAGGAAAATAGAGGTATGAGCATAAATTATAAAAACACAAACGCTAATCGCACAACGATTACACGAGATTTAGAAACGATTTCAGATAAATCTGGAAACATTTATGAGTCTTTAATTGCGATTTCAAAAAGATCCAATCAAATTGGAGCTGAAATGCGTGAAGAGTTAACCAGTAAGTTAGCTGAGTTTGCTTCAACTACTGATAACTTAGAGGAAATTTTTGAAAACAGAGAGCAAATTGAGATCTCTAAATTTTACGAAAGCTTGCCTAAGCCTGTAGCAATTGCTATTCAGGAATATATTGAAGGTAAGGTATACGTTAGAGATACATCAGTTGTAGCTGAAGAAGAAAAATAAATTAAATGCTTTCCGGAAAAAAAATCTTAATCGGAGTTACCGGAAGTATAGCGGCCTATAAAACAGCTTATCTTATTAGAGCACTAATAAAATTAGAGGCTGAAGTCAAAGTAATTATGACTTCGGCCTCTTCTGATTTTATCTCTCCGCTGACCTTAGCCACATTGTCTAAAAATCCAGTTGCCATTGAATTTGTTAAAAATGACAAAGGCGAATGGGAAAACCATGTCGAACTAGGACTTTGGGCAGATTTATTTGTTATTGCTCCGTGCTCAGCAAATAGCTTATCTAAACTAGTTTCAGGAAATTGCGATAATTTACTGATTGCAACTTATTTGAGCGCACGTTGCACCGTTTGGGTGGCTCCAGCAATGGACTTAGACATGTTTACACATTTTAGCACCACTGAAAATTTAAGACTTTTAAAAGAAAAAGGCGTTGGAATTATAGAACCAACTTCAGGTGAATTAGCGAGTGGATTGGAAGGGAAAGGGAGAATGGAAGAGCCAGAAACTATTGCCAATTTGATTGATGAATATTTTGCTGTTACATCCAACTTAAAAGGTAAATCCATTTTAATTACTGGCGGCCCCACATTCGAACCCATAGATCCTGTGCGGTTTGTTGGAAATCGATCAAGCGGTAAAACAGGTGTGTTGTTAGCAGACGCCTGTGCAGCGCGCGGCGCAAAGGTTACTTTAGTAACGGGTCCAACCCATGAAAAGGTAAAGGATCACCACATTGAAGTTATTTCTGTTGAAACGGCGCTAGAAATGTACGCCGCGGTGCAAGCGAATTGGGCGCAAATCGAAATTGGAATTTTTAGTGCGGCGGTTGCAGATTATCGTCCTGCAGCGCCTGAGACAGAAAAAATTAAAAAGAAAACTCCCCAAATGGCCATTGATCTGGTTAAAAATCCGGACATACTTTCTTGGGCAGGTGCTAATAAAACCGAACAACAATACTTGGTTGGCTTTGCCCTGGAAACGAATAATGAAATTGAAAACGCCCAAGGTAAATTTGAACGCAAAAACCTCGATTTATTGGTTTTAAATTCATTGAAAGATAAAGGCGCTGGATTTGGACATGAAACGAACAAAGTAACCTTAATAAAACATAACAATAAATTGATTAATTTTGAGTTAAAGATGAAGTCCAATGTTATGAACGATATTTTGGACGAAATTGAAAGAGATCATTAAATGAAGAAAACGTTTTTTATACTGTTTTTATTGGTTCAAACTCTGAGTGGAACTGCTCAAGAGTTGAATTGTCAAGTAGAGATTATATCTGCGCCAGCCCTTCAGGTAGGGCCAGTAGAAAAAGAAACTTTTGACGAGTTGAAAGCGGCGATTTATGATTTCATGAATACAACTAAGTGGACGAATGAGTTTTTCGAAATTGAAGAAAGAATCAATTGTAACATCTTAATTACAATGACCGACCTTCCTTCAACGACCACTTTTAAAGGGAAAATCCAAGTACAATCTTCACGCCCCGTATTTAATACAAGCTATAATTCGACCGTTTTTAATCATGTTGATGCTGATTTTGGAATAAACTATTTGAGGAATTCAGCTATTTTACCCATGAGTAATTATCAATATCGTGACAATTTATCAGCACTTCTTTCATTTTATGCGTATATGATTTTAGGGTACGATTATGATAGCTTTTCCTTAAAGGGAGGCGATCCGTATTTTAAAGCCGCACAGCAAATTGCCAATAATGCAAAAAATTCTGGTGATGAAGGTTGGTCTGCCTCAGCGTCTAAAAAAAGAAATAGATTTTGGATGGTTGACAATGTATTACAACCCGTATTCGCGCCATTGAGAAACGCCTATTACAACTATCACCGCAAAGGGCTGGATGAGTTTTACAATGACCAAGCCATAGCGCGTAAAAAGATTCTTGAAACATTACAAAGCCTTGATAAAGTTCAACGCTCACGACCAGGTTCAATGAACTTGCAGCTTTTCTTAACAAGTAAGACCGCCGAATTAATTAATATTTTCTCTCAATCTGAGATTAAAGAAAAAAACGCTGCGGTAAGTATCTTGAAAAAATTGGATCCAGTGAATTCTTCCAATTATCAAGAAATCTTGAATTAATCTCAAATCCCGAAATTATTTCAATTTCTTTACTAATCCCTTTCAAATATCTGGTTATTTTATTCTGGCTATAGATTTATTCCTTTTGCTCTTACTTCGACAGGCTCAGCAACCAAACAAAACGAACCCAAAAGGTCTTTAGCGGAGCTAAAGCCTTCCCGATCCATTCTCAAATCAATTTCCTCTCCCCCTTTAATTAAATCACTTTTCGACTGAATATCAAACGCCGCAGGAACATAATTATACCTTCTAATTCAGTTTTAAGCCGAACCGATTTTAATTTAAAGCGAAAACTCCGATTTTAGCTCGAATCCGAAATAAATTCAGTTTTGCTTCCTTTTAATTCATTATTTTTGATGTAAATGTGGACTGAACTATGCTGAAGCGATTAGATATCTCAAATTATGCCCTTATTGAAAATGTAAACCTCCATCTTAATTCAGGATTTACAGCAATTACAGGAGAGACAGGGGCAGGCAAGTCTATTCTGCTCAAAGCCTTAAATTTATTGTTGGGAGAACGTGCAGATACAGCCGTTTTAAAGCAGTCAGAAAAAAAATGTGTGCTGGAAGCGGAATTGGATATTTCAAAACTGGCATTGTCATCATTTTTTAAGGCGAACGAACTCGATTATGAGGAAGATTGCATTATTCGAAGAGAATTTAATACTGCGGGGAAATCACGCGTATTTATTAACGACACACCTGTTCAACTCACCTTATTAAAAACATTGGGTGAAAAATTAATTTCGATTCATACCCAACATCAAACCCTTCAAATATTAAACGCGGCTTTTCAACTAGACGTTTTAGATCATTTTGCTGGAATTGAAAAATTAGTTACGGCTTACAACAAAAAATATACAAGCTACAGAGAAAAGGTTAATACACATATTGAACTTAAAGTAAAGGATGCGGAGAGTAGAAAAGAAAAAGATTATTTAGCTTTTCTCTTGAGCGAATTGCAAGCCGCCAATTTATCCAAAATTAATTTGGAGGAACTCAAGCAAAAATCAGCAAAAATTGAAAACGCCGAGAAAATTCAAACCGCCATCAGTTTTGCGCAATCTATATTTGAAAACGATTCTTTTTCGCCTTCGATCGGAATTAAAACACTCATTGAAACTTTTGATGATCTCAAAAAATTTGATCCTAGCTTCGCCGACATATCAGCAAGGCTTTGGAGTTTAAAAATTGAATTGGACGACGTTGAAGCGGAAGTTAATTCCAGTGAAAATGGCGAATCATATTCCGAAGAAGAGGCCGTGCTTATAAAAGAACAACTTGAACAATTCAATACCCTTTCGTTTAAACATAATTTAACCGAAGTAGAACAATTGCTAGAATTGGAAAAAACAATTGGTGCCGATTTAAATGCCATTGCCTCTTTAGAAGCAAATATTACGGCCCTAGATCTTGAAATTAAATCCCTTGAAAAGGAATTAACCAAAGAGGCAAAAACAATTCAAAGCAAACGAAAAGCGGCAACTGCAAAATTAGAGCGCGAGGTAAAAACGCGACTAAATAATGTCGCCATGCCCAATGCCGAACTAAACATAGAACTAACCGAAAAAGAACGATTAGGTGCAGCAGGCTTGGACAGTATAGATTTTTTATTCAAGACCAATTTGGGCGGTAACTTTTCCTCCATTAAAAAAGTAGCTTCAGGTGGAGAATTATCGCGATTAATGTTGGTGATTTTATCGATTCTTTCAGAAAAGAAAAACCTACCTACTTTAATTTTTGACGAAATAGATACAGGTGTTTCTGGAGAAGTGGCTTCAAAAATGGCCGTGGAATTCGAAAAAATGGGTGAACAGATACAGGTTATTGCTATTACACACTTGGCGCAAGTGGCCGGCAAAGGGCGCTCGCATCTGCATGTTTCAAAAGCATCCACTGCTGGTAAAACAAATACCTTTGTAAAATCATTACAAGGTGATGAAAGAATTGATGTGTTGGCGAGTATGATTAGCGGTGAAGAAATTACACAAGCGGCCAAAGAAAATGCGGCGAATTTATTATCTAAATAATTCGTAAATTTGGTACAGTTTTTGAAAACTCCAGTCCATTAAAAATTTAATGATATGAAACCACAACTTTTACTTTTAACCTTTTTATTTTCCTGTGCTACCATTTTTGCGCAAAGCACTGGAGATGCGACTTTTTACTCCAATACGGGTAAAAAATTCTACGTTGTACTAAACGGAGTGAAACAAAATGCAGATGCGCAAACAAATGTTAACATTTCTGGACTGACAGAAAGTTTTTACAGCTGTAGAATTATTGCGGCAGATAAATCTTTCAACCTTGAAAAAAACATTGCCGTAAAAAAAGACTCATTGATGACCTATCGCATTATCGAAAAAAAGGGGAAATATAAGCTCCGTTATTACAGTGAGTCTTCTTTAGGATCAGTGAGTGCACCACAAGGTCAAGTAAATGTTGTTTATCACAACAGCGATCTGCCTGAAGGCACACCGACGGTAACAAACAATAACAGCACAGTTACTAGCACAGGTGGAACTGGAAATGTGAGCACAAACACTTCTACAAATGTTTCAACTAACACGACCACAACAAGTACTTCCACAAATCAAGACGGAAATGGTGAAAACGTGAGCATCAACATCAATATGAATGAAAATGGAATGGGTGCAAATGTGAATATTCAAACCACTGGAACGAGTAAACAAGACGGATCAGGTGGAGGATCAGGTGGCGGAAACGGAGATGGAACAGGGCCTGCGAATGGAATGGGAACGAACGGCACAAGTGTCACTAGCACATCAACGGAAACGACATCCACCTCTACCACAACAACAATTAATGGTGTTACAACACATTCAGAAGAATCAGCCACAGTGACCAGCACAAACAATAATGGTGTGACAACCCAAACCACAAGTGTTAGTTCAGAAAGCAATCTTTATACGGATGATGACATGGTCATGACAATGGATGCAGGATGCGGTACAAGTGATCAAGACATGGAAAAAATTACAGCACAAATTAATAATGAAGCTTTTCCAGATGATAAATTGCGTGTTGCAAAATTATTCGCCCAAGAAAAATGCATGAGTGTAACGCAAATTACGGAAATCACGAAGCTCTTCAACTTTGATGATAATAAAATGGAGTTTATCAAAATGGCTCATACAAACTGCATGAATCAAGGGGATTATATGCAATTATTAGAGGTGTTTACATTTTCAGATGACAAAGAAGAATTAGAGCTCTTTATTCAAATGAAATAGATTTATCCAACAAATACTTAAATTTGGGGTACAAAAGCATCCCTTTTTTTATGTCAAGAAAAATCGTTTTAACAGGTAGTATGCTTATTCTTTTAGGAATCATTCTTGGAGCAATGGCAGCGCATGCTCTGGAAAAGGTAATTAGCGCTGACTTAATCGCAACTTTTGAGAAAGGCGTTAAATACCAGTTTTATATTGGCATTGGCTTGTTGACAGTTGGTTTAAACGCCAAACAAATCCCATTCAAATTAAACCTCTTTTACCTTCTCAACTTAATTGGTGTCATTTTATTTTCAGGTTGCATTTACCTTTACGCCCTGCATGAAATAATCCCCGTGTTTAAACCCGCCGCAATGATTGTTCCTTTTGGAGGAATGAGTATGATCGCTGCATGGACTGTTTTTGTGGTTCAATTAATCCGAAAAAGATAGCGTTTGAAAATCCAATTTTCATCCGTTTTTCCCCTTTTTTAATCGATTTAAATAGCTTATCTTTGTCAGTTCTAACACCTTATTGAATGAAAAATATTATTGCACTTTTATTGATTGCCGCTTCATCAGTTGGCTTCAGTCAAGACACCACAGTTGTTCAAACGTTCACATACGACTCGATTTCGACTCGTCGCGCTACTTTCCCTTTTCCAGCGGAATTGGAAGGGAAACAGTTTGAAAAGGTACTCATGTACTACAATATTAAATGTGATCCACTTACACCTTGGGATGGCTTCAATTGCGGGGAATGGGATTATTTAGCTTATTCTCATATCTATGATCACACGGGCAGCTTGGATTCCAATGAGGTGTTATCTCAACGCTATATTGTAAATGGTGAAACCCCAGAAACAATCCCATACGTGAATGATGCGTATTATAATTATTACGAGAGTTACGAAAAATTCATTACCTATACTGCGGAAGCTGACACGGATTATCCACTAGGTGCAGGTGGTGTAAGTAGTTCCGCTCCATTTGGAACAACTAATGCAACACAGCGCAGTCAAATGTTGTGGGAAAAACCAGAATTAACAGAAACAGGAATGGGCACTGGAGATATAGCCAAACTCCGTTTTGATGTCACCGATCTTGGAACATCTATGGGGCATTTAACAATTAGAATGAAACATACAACAGCTGACGAACTCAGTAATTTTGACGAAGCAGATTGGACTGTTGTTTATGACCGAAACACCATATTTTTAGCAACTGGAGAAAACACATTAGACCTTACCTACCCCTTCGCTTATGATGGCGCTTCCGGTATTTTAATGGATATTTCATTCGAGAACGGTGAAGCTGGTGGAGATGATAATGAACTTTCAGCAACAGCGAGTGGTTTTAATTCAGTGATTACAACAAATGAGAAGTTAGGTTATTTAAATATTGAAGCTGGACAATGGGCGCAGCTTGAGTTCAGCGATTACGATTTTGGTGATGAAATTACCATTTCGTTTTGGGCGAATGGAAACGCAGATTATTTACCTGTTAACACCTCAGTATTAGAGGCAAGTGACAGTCTAACTAGTCGTCAATTAAACATTCACTTTCCATGGTCTAACAGTAGAGTTTATTGGGATGCAGGAGCTGGCAGTGGCAATGATAGAATCGACAATTTAGCAACTGAAGCAGAATTTGAAGGAAATTGGCACCATTGGGCATTTACTAAAAATGGACCAACTGGAATCATGAATATTTATTTAGACGGCGTATTGTGGTTTTCAGGAACAGATAAAAACAGAGCCGTTGGAGAAATTAACCGTTTTATCTTAGGTGCAAATAAAAACGTAGGCAATGGTTGGTCTGGTAAATTAGATGAGTTTAGAATTTGGGATGTAGAATTGGACGGAGCGACTATTGAAGCATGGATGAATCAAAAAGTAGATGCGGGTCACCCGAACTATGGTGATTTAGTGACTTATTATGATTTTGATGAAACACCAACTGTTGCAGATAAATCAGGCAACGATAGAGATGCTATGTTGAACACACCATCAATGGTTCAGTTCTATGAAGGATCGCAAGCTGGTTTTGAAACAAGTATGACCAGACCTAACATTACATTTGTTCAAGGAACCTATACCAGTGAATTAGATTCAGTTTTGATTGTTGATTCCGTTATGGTGAATCCCATTGATATTATTGAGCAAGAAGTTAACGGCCGTAAATTTACAATTGTTGACATTACTCACCATTGGAGAGAAGGAATGAGTTACACCTATGACCATGAAGGAAATGAAATTGATTCTACATGGCATGAGGCTGACGAAACGTTGACCAATGAAGAAATTGTATATTATCAGGAACCCTATGAAATCATTAATCAATTTGAAATAGGACGTTTTATCACGCCTTACGGAATTGGATTTGATCTTGGACCACAAGGATTCACCTATGTTTATGATGTAACCGATTATCAATCTTTATTAAGTGGAGATGTTGATTTTCAAGCGCACAACACACAAGAATTAATTGATATTCAGTTCTTATTTATTGAAGGAACACCACCGCGAGATGTATTGGGATTTGAGCAATTATGGAATGGTAGAGGAAGTTTCCTTTATAAAAACTTAGATGATGATGTGAACCTTCAGGCTTATGAAGTTGACTTGGATCCTGCAGGAGATATGTTCAAAGTTCGTTCTAGAATTACTGGTCATGGTCACAACGGATCAAACAACTGTTGCGAGTGGGGATTTGGTGTAGGAAGAGATCATGAATTATTAATTGATGGTGAAATTAGAGATACTTGGGAAATTTGGCAAGAAGAAGAGTGCGGAGATAATCCAAACATTAGTCAAGGTGGAACATGGCCATATGCACGTGAAGGATGGTGTCCTGGAGACATTGTTGAAGATCACGAATTTGACATTACACCATTTGTAACACCAGGAACTACAGCAACCATTGATTATGATATTGAAGACGTTCCGGATGCAGATCCTGCTCAAGGAAATGGAAACTATGTTATTGCCATGCATATGATGACGTATGGTCAAGCCAACTTCGCTTTGGATGCAGCAGTAATTGATGTATTAAATCCAAACGAATGGGAATACTATAGCAAATGGAATCCTACTTGTCAGAACCCAAGAATCCTTATTAAGAATACAGGATCAACTCCACTTACAGCATGTAAAATTGATGTGTGGATTGGTGGATTTGATAATATCATCACTATTGATTGGACGGGAGACTTAGCCTTTTTAGAAGAAGAAATGGTAGAAGTTCCAGTAACACCTGAATGGTGGGCAGATTTTGAAGGTAAATTAACGTTTAACGCTCGTGTAAGAGAACCAAATGGTGGAACAGACGAATATTCCAATAACGACATTTACCGTGTTAAATTCGAAGCTTCGCCAGTGATTAACGAACCATTCTTTATTTGGCTTAAAACAAACAATCAGGCTGCTGAGAATCAAATTTATTTGAAAGATCAAAATGGAGATATTGTTTATTCAAGAACATCACTTGACAATGAAACCGAGTATAAAGACACCATGAATTTAGAAACAGGTTGTTATACACTTGAATTATATGATAGTGACCATGATGGATTAGCTTTCTGGGCAGCTACAGATGAGTCTAACGGATTCTTGCGATTGAGAGAAGTTGGCGGAGGAATGATTGAAGCATTTAGCCCTGATTTTGGTCACTACATCAAATACTCATTCAGCGTTGGTTTTGCCGTTGGATTAGATGAAGAAGAAAAAACGAATTATAATATTGAGGTTTATCCCAATCCAAACAACGGTGAATTTAACTTGACCTTGGACAATTTTATTGGTGAGGATATTTTATTAGAAGTTTATAATGAGCTTGGCGCAGTGGTTTATAATGAATCTATCACAGACATGACGGCTGATGGATACATGCAGCGCCAATTGAATTTGAAGAACTTAACAGAAGGTGTTTATGTCATTCGTGTAGTTTCAGACAATAAGTCAGTCACAAAACGAATTGTGATTCAGTAAACGATTTACTACTTACTTAAGAAAGGCTGTTGAGTTTACTTGGCGGTCTTTTTTATTTAACTTTTAGGGGTAATACCCTGGGTGTCATTTATAAAACTCATACTCAAGATAGTCATCTTGAGTATATTCGATCTCCCTCCTCCACTCGAGTCCCAACATTAAAGGGGTTACCATCTCAAAAATGCGCTTTGTATCATGCATCCCATAATCCATATATAGATATTCTATTCTTTCGCAATTGTTTATTTGATTCCAATTGGTTATTTCTTTTGTATAGGTTACAGCTATCTGATATTTACCTGGTGCTATCCAGCTTCCAACATCAGCCTTATGAATACCAAGTAGTAGACAAAAAATTATCATCAGAGCAATTCGTTGAAATTCAATTCTAATTCCAGAAATTAATTTGTCCTTGAGCAAATATAAGATGAGCAAAATCAGCAATGCAAATTTGGCTATAAACAGACCGAGCCAATTCGCTTACCTCCGTGAAAAATCCAGCGCCGTCATTTTCTAATAATCGATTCCGTGAATCATCTTTATCATTAGAGATGAAAGTGTCTAAATCATTGTCGTTATCATAGTCTAAAAAGCCGGCGCAATTCGTAAAATCTGAAGTATCAATAATACCACAAGCAGCTCTCACATTATCAAATGTAAAATCACCATTATTCATAAACATGTATGAATGCAGCGTGTCCACTCGTGTGAGAATTAATAAATCCAAATAACCATCATTATCCACATCACCCCAGCAACTTTGCATAGCATCCGCAAATGGTCTGTCAATACCGGCGACATCTGAAACATCAGTTAAATTCATTCCGCCATTGTTCCTGAAAATTCGTGGTTCATCAATTCTGCTCACTAAGAAAAAATCTAAATCTCCATCATTATCAACATCCACCCATGCTACGTCCATTACCTCTATTGTATCCAACAAAGAAGGAATAGTAGTTTCTGTAAAAGAGCCCTCATCATTTCTATAAAAATGCAGACTATCTCCAGAAACGGTACAGACTATTATATCATCCCATCCATCTTTGTCAAAATCACAAAAAGTGATCCCTCCGGACAAATCCACGGGTAGACCAAAAGTCACATCTATTCCTTGTTCATCACTAGTTTCGGTAAAACCTGTTTGAGCGAAAGTAAAATGCACTAAAAAGCAGGTAAAAATTGAGAATACGGTTTTCATTTAAAAGTGTTTGATTGCGAGTAAAATTACTTTAGCTATAAAACTCTTGCCTGGTTTACAACCCTTTGCCGTGATATGTGTCGTTTATTCCGCTGGAACTCGATTCGTAGCATCCGTATTTTCCGCTTGGGGCGTTTTGGTATATGAAAAACCAAAGTCGAGGTGGAAATGATCATCATGCAAGGCATTAATTAATGGCGACAATCCTTGAACCACATAAATGTCAGATGCTTTTAAAAGCTGACCATATTCAGTAGCAAACAATTCATCTTTCAACTCAATTTTAATAATTACTTTAGTAACGTTAAGCCCAAACTGACGAGCGAAATAGTCAATCAAAAGTATTTTTCTAGCCACTAAATTAAAATCTATAGATATGGATGGATCACGCGAGTATTTGCCTTCATCATCAAAATTTAGCAGATAATGTGCGGCGCCAATCGTATCTAATCCATAATAGGGTTTATTATTTTGAAGTAAGGGCATCATAAAATCAATGCTCATGCCATTTTGGTGCGTTTTATGCGGAAACATTTCGCCACCGTCTTCATTGGAGCATTCCATAATGTTGAAATAGCGGTGAGGTAAAGCACGGCTCAAGGAATCATAAGTTGTGAGCACTGAACTTCGGACTAAACCGTGCAAAAAACCGCGCCCAGCTAAATAACTCTCGCGATCAAAATAGATGAAGTTTTTGCCTTTATAGGGCATTAATTTCGCATGCTTCAGCGTACCATTTCCAACAGTTCCAATTGAAGCGCTTGCCGTATCATCATTCGACTTGAGCTGCATGTACTCCATGATCTCATAATCCACACGTAATCGTTCCTGGGCATTTAGGGAGTTTACCGCACACAGCAAAAACAACGTGCAACTCAAACGTATTGCTATTTTATTGATTTGAATTTTATAAAATGTCATTCCGCCATGCTATTAAGAGATTCTTAGTAAAATTACGGGAATAGTAATGAAAGGCAACACTGCCTATTCAAAAATTATACCATGGGGAATGTTGATAAAGTGTACCTATTATTAGCCTACAGGTACTGCCAATACAATTTTTTCTATGATTTCTAGCACATAATTGATTTCTTCCATAGTTGTATATCGACTAAATGAGAAACGCGCATTTGGTCGATTGATATCCGCCTGAATCCCTCGAAGAACGTGTGACCCAACACTCGCACCAGATGTACAGGCACTTCCACCAGAACTTGCAATTCCATCTAAATCCAATAAGAAAAGTAACATGGATTTGTTTTCAAACGGAGGGAAACATACGTTCAATACAGTATATAAACTTTTATCTGGAGAAGTTTCACCATGAAAGTTCACACCAGGTATACGTGCTATCAACTGCGCCATCATATAGGTTTTTAAGCCTTGCACATGCTCTTGATGCTCTAAAATATCGGTGTTGGCTAATTCAAGTGCTTTTGCTAAACCTACAATTCCAGTAATATTTTCTGTTCCTCCACGCATTCCTCGCTCTTGCGATCCCCCTTGAATCATAGGAGACATTTTCACTTCTTTACTCACATATAAAAATCCAATTCCTTTAGGTCCATGAAATTTATGAGCCGAGCAGGTCAAAAAATCTGCACCAAAAGTGTTCACATCAATTGTATAATGCCCCATTGTTTGGACCGTGTCAGAATGGAAATAAGCGTTGTACTTTTTGCATAAGGCGCTTACAGCTTCAGCATCCAAAAGCGTTCCAATTTCATTGTTGGCGTGCATCAACGAAACCAAGGTTTTTTGATCGTCCTGTAAAAGATCTTCTAGGTGTGCTAAATCTACACGACCAGTATCAGAAACTCGAACATAATCAACTTTAAAAGGCTGATCACCATTCAGGCAATGTCCTACTGCATGATGCTCAATAGTAGTTGAAATAACACGTGTAACGCCCAAATCTTCCACGGCGCAAATAATTGCCATATTATCCGCTTCTGTTCCCCCAGATGTAAAAACTACCTCCTTGGGCTCAGCGCCAATTAATTTAGCTATTTTACGTCTTGCAACTTCAATTACCCCTCTCGCCTCTCGCCCAAAAGCGTGAGTAGAAGATGGGTTCCCAAATTGCGCCTTCATTACATTGGTCATTTCGTCAATAACCTCTGTTGCCATTGGTGTTGTTGCGGCGTTATCTAGATATACTCTCATGTGATCCTTAATTATAATTGCACTTCAATTTTGCGAAGGTATGAAATATTCGGAAATCTTGAAAAAAACTTATAATTAGATGTTGGATCGCGGCTTTGTTAAATGTTAGGTCGCTGCGCTCTTAGAATTTAGATCACTTCCTTTTTAGACAATAGACGATAGACAAATGATCACGCAACTTAGAATTGAAAGATTTTCAATCTTCGAAATTTATGGTCAATAATTCAATTTAGAATTGCACCCTTCGATAAATGCTCCCGGCAGCGCATTATTCATTGATAATTGCGCATTGCTAACTACCCTGAAACTGCGGTCCTGCAAAAAATCGGATGTCGCGCATAAGTTTACCAAAGACGTAATACTGTCCTACGACAAGGTCACCATTTTCTAACTCTACCCAAACACGATCTTGATCAAATTCTAATAATTCACCATCTAATCCTAATTTTTCGTATTGTTGACTACGTCTAAAGATTCTTACTCCTGTAGACTCTCCATCTTTCGAAGTTACTTTTATTGTATAAAATGGTGTGCTCTGCTTCACTGAATCAACACTCGTTTTGGGCAAGACGTAATTGTGATTTTCAAAATGAACTTTTCTGAAACCCACCAAATAATTTCTAACTTGAGTTGTATCAAACTCTTCCACTGCATTGGCATTATTAAATACCGAGAATGAGTTCTCACTATTGGCTAAAACTTTAAAGTTTAAGAAGGCCGAATCAGGAATTGTTACTTCAACTGATGCAATATCGATTGGATCGTATCTAAAAACTTCTGTACATTGAAACGGTAAAGGACTCGTTATAAAACGTGTACTGAGGTTCCCATACATATTTGGTAAATGCATGATAAACGGCTCCGGAGACTTTCCTTTTTCCTCATCTTTAAGCAACATAAACGTTCCGTATTGATCCTGTGTAGGATCTCCCACATACCACGTTTTTATTAAATTTCCATTTTGGTAGATTTCCATCTTTTTATTGTGCGCCGCTAAGGACTTGTTCACTGTTTCAATTGACCCTTTAGAAACAGGACTTTTGACTTTAATGTATTTGATTGTTTCCAATAAAGTTTGAACTAAATGTTGTTGTACACATTCACCTTCTTGAGTTGTCCAACCACCTGCTGTCCGCATAACGGTTACCCCTGGATTCCCTTCCGTATCTGTTAAAACCAATTTATCAATTGAGGTGGTGTCTTTTACGGCAAAATCTGAAAGTGCTGCATCTGCCAAGTTACTTCCTGTAGATTTATCGGATAATTTGTATGCGACAAAAGCCAAGCCTGCAAGCACAACAATTATAATAATAGTCTTAATATTTTTCATGGTTTCAAGTCCTTCTTATTGCTTAAAAAATTGTGTAATGGAATGATTTGAATTAACTCCTTGCAAATTTTCTTCTTCGCATAAACAATTGGAACATTGCCAAAGCAATTACCAAAAATAACGGCAATCCGATATTCAATACTTTCCAGAACGTTTTGCTCTCATTAATCTTTTGCGAATCTAAAACTCGCATTGTAATTGTTTTTGCTCGTACGTCTATTAATGAAAAGTCATCCAACATAAAATCAATACTATTCAGAACAAAATCTTTATTCCCATAAACAAACTTTGGTGTATTGTTTGGATTGGTAACTCCGAAAACATCAACCGCTAATGGAATTGTTTTAAAAAGCGTTTGTCCATCTTGCACTTTTGAGTCCACTTCATTCCGAATAATATCTCCATCAGAAACAACGAGCATTTTTGTTGTATCACTCTTAAATTTTGTGTTAAAATCGGGATTATTTAGCAAGGCTTCTGGCATCCTGTTTTCAAACGCAGACGTAAAGTTTCCTTCTAACATTATTGCAATCGGAAACTCGGCATCTTCTGGTTTACCTTTATTGAAATTTGGCTCAACATCAACAATACCATAATTAACACGTGCAGGCGTTTTAAATATTTGCGCATTTGATGAAGATTGCAGTAATACTGTTTTAGTCACATTCTTATCGTCTTTATTCACGATTTCAACCGAACTAGTATATTCCCCTTTAATCGGATCAATGTTTTTTGTAATTGGATGCTCAGAACGTTGTGCTAGTGGATAGAAATACCAATCTACGATTCCTAAAGGATGCCCTGGAATATAAATAGGGCCACATTCCTTATCAATAATCATATCGGCATTTAAACGAGCGCCATATTTGAAAATCATGTCCTTTTCAATATTCAAATTAGCTGAAATTCCAAACGTCTCTCCGGTACGGTAAAGTGAATCACGGTTCACATCTAAAGGGTCGACAAACCAAAGGACTTTTCCGCCGTCCATAATGAACTGATCAATAACAAATTTATCACTCTCTGCAAACGCTTTTTTAGGTTGCGCAATCACTAAAGCATCTACCTCATCCAAGGCGTCTAATTGTCCATTAATTTTAACGTCCTCTACTAAATAATAGCGATTCAAACCTGTGCGTACATCCGTAGTTTGCCATTCGTCCAACTCATCTTGACCTTGCAAAAACGCCACAGTTTTTTTAGACTTGGCGGTTACACGACGCACGGCGCTAATTAATTTATACTCTAAATTATTTATTGTTCTCTCCGCCAATCCGCGAATGTCTTCTTGCGCGTAAACAATGCGTTTATTAAAGAATTGAATTTGATCAACTGTTTTGCTTTTATACTCAATTAAAGCGCCAGGCCAAATGGTTCTAATCTCAGCTTGCCCCGATTTAATAATTTGAATATCGCAAGGGCTAATTCCTTCTGTATAGATGTTTTTCTGAACCTCAAGATTGTATGCAGGGTCTTCTTCTCCATTCGGATCAATAAACTCGTACTGTATTTTATCCCCGGCGTAAACAATGAATTCTTCTAACTTTTCCTCTAAAGAATTCCTGATTTTCATGATGTCTGCTGGCAGATCACCTTCCAAATATATTTTCAAAAAGATGCGGTCGTCAATGCGGTCTTCATCTTGTAATAGTGCAATGGTGTTTTCAGACAAAGAATGGCGTTTATCTTCAGTTAAATCAAACCGGGCAGAGAAGAACGAAAGAATGTAATTCGCTAAAATAATAATGGCGAATACCGCTATGAAATTAATCAAGTCTCTTTTAGGGCTATTTATTTTTTTCTCGCTCATACCTACCATTTTCTCATTTGAAGCACCAACTTGGTTGATAAAATAAACACCGCAATAAAACTTAAGAAGTATACTATATCTCGAGTATCTATGACACCCCGTTGGATGGCTGCATAATGCTCGACAACACTCACGTTTCTAAATACTAAATCCAAACCTCCGAACTGACTATAAACGGCTAAAAAATCTAAGCCTTGGTATAAAAACCAGGAAAGAAAAACGGCCAAAATAAAAGATACAATTTGGTTTTCTGTAATACTCGAAGTAAAGATTCCTACGGCAACCATGCAAGCACCGACACATAACAAACCAATATAGGAAGTAATGGTGGCTCCATCATCTACAATTCCGATCGGTTCACCTAATTGGTGCACGGTAAAATAATAAACCAAGGTTGGAAGAATCGATATCAAGACAAGCGTAACGCCGGCGAAGTATTTCGCAAGAATAATCGTTAAATCAGAAATTGGGCGCGTGAACAATAACTCGATTGTTCCAGTTCTTCGCTCTTCAGCGAATGAACGCATGGTTATTGCCGGAATTAAGATTAAAAAAATCATTGGGCTAACTTCAAAAAACGCCCGAAGATCCGCTGTTCCGCCATCTAAGATATTGGTTTCGTTCGAAAAGATCCATAAAAACAAGCTATTCAAAATCAAAAATATAGCTATGAATATATAGCCAATAATTGAACTTAAAAAACTTCGTAACTCCTTTAAATAAAGTGCTTTCATTTATACTTTTTTGCTTTCCCTTAATCCGATTAAAACTACAAGTTCAAAAATAGTGGTTTTGAAATGTAAATGCCTTTAAAAAAGACTAAAATTATCAATATTTAAATGTGTCTAACGTCTGTATTGCTAGTTTGATGAGTATAAGGTCTTTTTTCTAATTGGTAACATGTTGACGGTTTTCAATTTTTAATTACCGAGAATTAAACCTTTTCTATTATCTTAAGTCTTAAGAACATAACCTTTTAAAAAATAGAAATATGAAAATATTAAAAATGATAAGGTTGACATTTGCTCTTGTATTTAGCGCAGTTGGCTTTTCAAATGTAGAAGCGAAGGCATTAAGCGTGCCTGGTGCATGGGAAAAATTAGGCACAAAGATGGTCGATATGAAAGCAGACCATGATGTACTTTTGGTTACTTTTCATGAAGGATTTTATTCGAAAGTGAAGTTTTTAATTCGTAAGGCACCGTTACATTTAAAAAACGTAAACATAATTTTTGGAAATGGTGAAAACAAAAATATCGTTTTCAATAAAAGATTCAATGCGGGTACAACAACTCGAATTATTGATTTACCTGGAAACAGACGCATTATCAAAAAAATTAAACTGAATTATAAAACGATTCCGTCGGGTAAAGGAAAAGCAATTTTTGTTGCTTGGGGAAGACACTAGGCGTGTCAATGATCAATTTTCAATAAGTAATGTGTACAGATCTATTTTTGTTGGTATGACTATTGGAATCCATTTGAAAAAGAATTGAGCGAGCGTGCTGTGGATACTTAATAATAAGGCGTGAGAGTGAGTGAGTTTGATATGTTGAAGATAGCGGAGGAGATTTTAGAAGAAAGCAACATGTCTATTAAAAAAATGCCACTGTTATTCTCGGTGGTATTTTTTTTGACCATGTTATAAATTGAAAATTGTTTCCATTAAGTCAAAATGGTGCATTCCTATTCGCTTCCCTCTTCTACACACTTTTCGCAAAACAACTCGGCGATTTCTTTTTTCTCCAAACTTCTTACGCCCATTTCGTCCCACTTAAAGAGGTTACAAAATGCATCTGGATGATCTTCTGCCAAGTTCTTAATTACCATTTTAATTTTTTTCCACTCCCCTTCTTTTTCAAATTGCTGCAGGAAATAGCCTAGTTTTAAATACTGTAGATACAGCTTTGGAATTTCATTTGAGCGCCGTGCAAACTTTGAAAGCAACACATAAGGTTCTGCTGAATAACCCCATTGAATTAGATACTGGCATATAAAATAGGTTTGATTCAATTCAAATTTACGTTTGAGTACATTCTCCAACAATGCGGCAGTGGCCAAATCTGGAGCAGTTCTGCCTTTTTCAACAGCCGATATCAAAGCCAAACTTTCGATCCAAGCTTTTTGCTTTTTCGAACGAACATTATTCAATACCTCATCCATATCACTCACATCAATGGTCTCATCCCGATTGAATAAATTGAAAAGCAATCGGTATTCCAAATAAGTATCGTCATTCGCAATGGCCCCTAATTCTTTTAGCTCGTTAAGGCGCTCACTATCCACTAACAAATTTATAGCCGCTAACTCCAATAAAAACTGATACCAGTGCAGCTTTGAATAAGCGGGCGTTTTTGGGAATTCCAAATTCAAAAATTCCGTTCGTTGTGTCGATTCTCCATCAATTACTTTATTGGCCATAACCAAATATAATGGCACAACCTCACTCACTTTGCCTTCATCAATTAAATCCTTAATTCTTTCAACTGACAATCCATACGAACCTTCTTCTATTGGAAAATAGTCACGATAAATGACTTTTATAGTTGAAAACCTCGACTGATCAAGTGCATTTGCAATTTCCTTATCATCTCGATTATCGTTTGCGAACATTCTCAAAGTGTCGTTTGAAATTTCAGTGGCATCTGCATATCCCGCAGCAACGAGACCTGAACGAAAATCATCAAAATTCTCATAAAACTCGCTTTCAAAAGGAACTTTTGGATAATAACGCCTTAAATAATCTTCAATAATAGCGCCACGCCGAAGAAATAATTTCCGATTGGCTTTTAAGGTTCCTTCAATTGAGGCCACTCCAGTAAAAAATATGGTTTCAATTTGATGATCCTCTTTAATCAAACTATCCATAATTGCGATTAAAGGACGAAAAATAGAGGTGTCCTCATTGGTTTGATTTCGTTCAAATGGGATTTTTGTGATGACCGAATCTTCAATAATCAAGTTTTTATCTAAAGTGACTTTCGGACTCGGTATTTGAAAATACTCGTGTGGTTCAAAATAATCAGGCGTCACATAAATGGTACTGGTTTGAATACAATTTCGCTGCTTTTTCAACAAATGAAAATCGACTTGATAAAACGTATCGGAAAAAGCTGGTTTCATGCCTACAAAGACTTGCACCAATTCCGAAGAAGGGTGAATATCCCTTGAAAGTACCTGCGTTTTATTCAATGATCCAATATAATATCCATTGTGATAAGGCGAATTGTGAAAACTGGGTTTACCGTTGCAATCAAATTGTTCGTTGTGAATTACATCCACAGTAATGACTCCATTTGCCTTAAAGACTTGATTTAAATTGTTCCGCTTAGTATTCATCAAAAACTTGCCCGATATTTTCCGATAAAATCTTCTTTTGACGAAACTATTCACGTTCCAATAATAAATTGAATCATTAGAAACGGTGTACCAACCCAAAGAAACTTCGTCATTATAAATTTTATCGCGTACCTTTCTACAATTCCGGCACTCTAAACCTTCTTTTGTGCCAACAGATACTCCTTTGATGAATTCATATTTCTCAACAAATGGTTTGGATCCAAAAACCTCACAAGTAAATAATAAGCCGCCATTTAGTGTAAAACCGTGACCAACGTTTGCATAAGTAGATTCTAATAAGTTTAGGTTATCAGGTTTAGATTTCGTCCACACCTTCACGATATTTCGCGCTAAACGATCATAAGTTAAACGGTTTTTCGATTTTTTCAAGGCCTTTTCAAGATCATAAGCTTGAACATTTTCGCCAATTAAATTATGTGCTCCATCATACAATAAAACACGTTTATAAGGCGAACCTTTCGCTTTGCTTTTTTGACCGTGTCCAATAACTTGTTGTGCCGCCATATATTGCGATTGATCAACTGCCGCTTTTTCTAAAATTGGGTCATATATCAGTGTGTCTAGTCGTTTGCGTTTTCTCAAGGAGTTTACCTCTAGCAAGATGTATTTATTCAATTGGGCGCTATCGAAATTTTTGACATCTACTTTTGGAGCTTGCGCCCATCCGAATGCAGGAACGAGAAATAGAATTAATCCAAGAATTTTAATCATACTAATTGAAGTAGGTTTGTGTGCCAACTATTTTTTACAGAAGTGCGCCATTTCGTATCAAAATCGGCACGTGTGTTTACTAAATTATTGAACACAATTGTGTCTTGATTCACTTGATTATCTGTCACCATTCGTTTAAAATCTGACATGCTCACAATATCAATTTCTCCTTGATTGTTTTCATAAGCAATGGCTAATCGATTGAAAAAATTGATGTTTAAAGTTGCCCCAAGTTCTTTTACAACTCTGGTTAAACTATCGATAGAACAACCACTCGCTGGACTTTTAGCCTCATCCACGCCCACGACTAAAAAGAGTTCTTTTTCGAGCGCAAAACCACCATATAAATCGTTTCCATGCGAAGCCCAACCTGGAATAAATTCGTGCATGGCATTATTAATCTGCGCACATTCATGTGCATTTAAAAATCGATCAGATTGAAAAATCCATATTCTTGCATGTCCTGCAAGGTGTGCTAGCGGTTGGTTCATTGGTTAAGTTTAGCCTTTTGTCAAAAGCTTAGCAAAATTAACTCAGCTTCTAATCTGTTATTCAAATACTTACTTCATCAATCACTCCTTCTTTAAGAGAATAAGGTGAAATAATAATTTTTTGAATGTTCAATTTACGAATTATCCACCGAATTTTAACGGCTGCTATTGGCGCCATTTTTTTTCGAATAGGAATAATTCGATCGTCTATCTCTCGCTCGGCTTTGGTAGAATAAATAATTCGTTCTAACTGAGCCATTAATGCTGCTTTTGGTAAATATACATATTCATGTTCGGGATAATCTTTATTGCTTAATAATTCATAAAAAGTTTCAAATGATCCACTTGCACCTATCAACTGATCTGTTTGAATAGTGTCAAAAAAATCCCCAACTCCATTTTCAAGATAGTTTTCAATCTCTTGACAATTAGCCGGTGTATAAGGATCAGAAAAATTAAATGCTTGATAAATTCGAGAAGCTCCAATCTCAAAACTTCCAGCAATAAATAATTTTTCTCTATTCCCAAAAATAAATTCAGTACTTCCTCCTCCAATGTCCATTACGATAAAAGAGGCATCCTCTTTCAAATCTAATGTCACGCCTTTATAAATGAGTTCGGCCTCCCTTTTCCCCGAAATCACAACGATATCAATTCCGATCTCAGATTTTATTCGCTCAATAAATTCTGTATTATTGGTTGCATTGCGAATTGCTGAAGTACCAAACGCCACAATTTTGACAACATTTAGTGAAACGGCTTTTTCTTTATATAATTTTAGCGTTGCAATAGCTCTTGCGGCTGCGTCCTCGTGAATTCGATTCTCATTAATTCCGCCCAAACCTAAACCAACACCTACTTTAGTGCTATACACTTCTTTAAAACCATTGATCGTTTTATCGATTATCAATAAATTAAAAGTGTTTGTCCCAAAATCAATAATGGCTATGCGCTTCACAAATTAATTTTTGCAAGCTAATTGGAATAGCGCATCCATTTAAAAATTTCTTTCCAAGAAGCTTTCTTTCCATACATTAAGATACCCGTTCTGTAAACTTTGGCTGCGCCTTTTAAAGATACAAAAATCATAAGAGATAGCAAAACAAAAGAAAGAATCAACTCTGTATAATGAACCGCACCTGCTGCCACACGTTGCAACATCATAAACGGAGATGTAAACGGAATTTGTGATAACCACATAGCTGTTGTGCCGCCAGGATTAAATACCACAAAACAACCAATCACATAAATAAAGATGACCGTCAGTTGAACTGGCAGCATGGCTTGATGTGAATCGGTTTCAGAATCAACCGCAGCCCCAACAATGGCAAACACTGCTCCAAATAATAAATAGCCCCCCATAAAATAAATGAGGAATAAGAACAATAATGTACTCCAAGGAACGCCGTTATAAATAACATCAATAAGCGCACTATCCTTCATGATATGACTTCCTCCGCCTGTCAATAAATCACCTGATAAGTCGCCAGAAGCCGACATAGCCTCAGCCAAAACCTGTGGATCTAAAATGTCCTGAAAAACAAACTCACGCATTAAAAATAACGACAACCCAATCAGCACAATCCATATGGCGAATTGGGTCAGGCCGACAAGACCAATTCCAATAATTTTACCAATCATTAATTGAAATGGCTTCACTGAGGAAACCAGAATCTCAACAATTCTGCTCGTTTTTTCTTCCAACACGCCGTGCGTCACTTGAGAAGCATAGATATAAATAAACAAAAAGATGAGCGTTGAAAAGACGATTCCCACCCAACGGGCGTAGGTCATGTCTTGTGCGTCAGGATCGATACTGGCTAAATGAAAATTAAACTCTTGTCGAATACGCCGATATTCATTCAAACTAATGCCACGATCCATGGCAAAATATTCTTCTAGCCTTAATTCAATTTTATCTTTTATATAATATTCGGCTTTGGGCGTAATTGATTCACGGAAAAACCCTTTTATTCCCTTATTTGTGATGACTTGAGAGTGAATACCGAGCAACAAATCAAATCCTTTATAGGCTTCATTATGTTGAAAATCATCTAGCGATATATCCTCCTGCACAAAAGAAAAAACGGCTGGTGGATTGGTTTCGTCACCCGTAAAAACTTTGCCATGGCAAAGGTCTCCTGGATCAACTACCAACACATTAATCTGCTTTATTTCTTGAATACTGAACCACATGGCCAAAAAGACTAAACCAGCAACTAACAGCGGAACCAATGCAGTAATTAACAAGAACGACCGTTTTTTAACTCGGGCGCTATATTCGCGTTTAATAATTAAACCAACTTTACTCATCATCCCCTCCATTCTTTCCTTGCACGGCTTGAATAAATACATCATTCATAGATGGAATGACTTCATTTACCGCCTCTATTTCTACTACAGACATAGCTACTTTAAGCAAATGATTTAACTTATTGTCCTTTAAAAGTTTGACATAAGCAATTGCTCTTTCATCATCAATTTGTTCAGATTTTTCTAGTGAAAAGTCGGCGAAAAGGGCATTCGCAAAACCAAACATCATTCCTTTAAACTGAATGGCGTAGGTATTGGATTTAAACTCCTTTTTTACATCTGCCAATTTCCCATTTAAAATCATTTTTGATTGATCGATTAAAGCAATTGAATCACAAATTTCCTCCACACTATTCATATTATGTGTTGATAGAAGGATGGAGGCGCCATTCTTCTTTAATTCTAAAATTTCGTTCCGAATTAATTGGGCGTTTATAGGATCAAAACCGCTAAAAGGTTCATCTAAAATCAGCAATTTAGGTTCGTGCATAACCGTAATGATGAACTGAATTTTTTGCGCCATTCCTTTAGAAAGCTCTTCAACTTTTCGGTTATACCAAGAGGTAATCTCAAATTTTTCAAACCAATGATCAATTTTTTGTTTGGCTTCAAATTTCCCCATGCCTTTGAGCCTTGCAAAATACATGACCTGATCGTACACTTTCATTTTTTTGTATAAACCACGTTCCTCTGGCAAGTATCCGATTTTAGCAACATCAGAAGGATGTATTACTTTCCCATCTAAAAAAACTTGACCAGAATCCGGACCTATAATTTGATTGATCACACGAATTAGTGTAGTTTTTCCGGCACCATTAGGCCCAAGTAATCCGAAAATCTCACCTTTTTTAGTGCCAATCGAAATATCGTCGAGTGCAGTGTGACCTGCATATTGCTTGACTATATTTTCTACCCTTAAAACTTCCATTATGTGGTGGCTTTATACAAATAAGCAAAGTTAGTTTAATAGTTACTGTATTCTGTTTGGGTTCCTTCGATTTGTTCACAATAAAAGTTTGATTAATGTTTGAATGGTTAAAGTGATTGGACATGATACATGATTTGACCAAAACTATCAGTTCCACTAACAAAAGTGACAAGAGAATTAGCGGGTGAACAAAGATGATGTAGATTTAAATAAAAAGTTAAAGCAATGGGAAGAATTTTATAACTTCGGCAGACCTAATGAAGCTTTTAAAGGGAAAACACCCTATGAGGCCTTGAAATATCACTTAGAAAAATAAGAATTCAGCTCCATTTTAGTTGAAGTACCGCAGTTGTTCAAAAAAATTTAATTTATCAATTCTTCATCCAGTAATCTATCTGCATGGTTCATCATATCATTGACATAACTATCATCATTCATAGTTACTGCCATAAAAATTGCACCTTCAATTAAGGCAAAAATGCGCTTTGTATACTGCTCCGGATCAATTTCTGATTTAATCTCTTTAGAAGCTTGTCCCAGCTCAATCATTTTTCGAATGTAGTTCTGTGATTTTTTCACCACTTCTTGCACCTTCGCCAATAATTCGGAATTCTGATGATTGGCATCAACACCAATATTTAAAATAGGACAACCGCCAATTTCTAAGGTATAAGCACGGTAACGGCGATAAAAATTAAGCAAAGCACGCAATTGATCAACTGGTGAATCAATTTGAATGAGTTCCGACTTAATTCTGTCGACCACTAAATCAACATTGTGTTTAAATGCGGCGAATGCTAGATCTTCTTTGTTTTTAAAATTGCCATAGATTGCGCCTTTCGTTAATCCAGTAGCTTTGGTAATATCCGACATACTCGTACCATAATACCCACTTCTGTTAAAAATGGGCGCAACCGTGCTAATGATAAACTGGGTAGTTTGTTCGGCTTTACCTTTCATGACTGCAAATAAAGATAAAAAATACCGATTGGTATATTTTTTATTTGATATGGACTAGGCGTACTCCGCAAGTTCCAACCAACGCGCTTCTTTTTCCTGAATTTCGCGGCCAATTTCATTCAGGCGTGTTGCTTTCGTTCCTGCCTCTTGTCCGCTTAAGCTACCGCTATTTAATTCGGTTGTAACAGTTTCTAATTCGCTTGACAATTTCTCAATCAGATCTTCTAAACCATCAAACTCCACTTGTTCTTTATAGGACAATTTCACCTTCTTTTTATCAGGTTTAACTTCCTCAACCACTACTTTTGCCTTATCCTTTTTCGCTTTTTCTTGCTTGCGCGCTTCACTCGTTTCAAGCTTCAAATACTCGCGATAAGCGGTGTAATTTCCAATGATATCTTTTACCTCACCCTCACCTCTAAAATAGAGCGTATGGTCAACCAGCTTATCCAAAAAATAACGATCGTGAGAAACAATTATTAAGCATCCTTCAAATTGTGCCAAATAATCTTCAAGCACTCCAAGAATAAAAATATCCAAATCATTTGTAGGCTCATCCAAAATCAGAAAATTCGGATTCTTCATCAAGATAGTCATTAAATACAACCGTTTTTTCTCACCTCCACTTAATTTGTCCACATCTGTATAATGCATGGATCGAGGAAACAAGAACTTTTCGAGAAACTGAGCTGCTGACATTCTTTTCCCTTTTTCCAAAGGAATAAATTCTGCAATATCTGTAATGACTTCGAGCATTTTTTTACCCGATTTAAAATTAGCTCCACTTTGATGGTAATAACCCATAACAACCGTTTCGCCAACACTGATTTTTCCTTTTGTAGGTTGTTCAGTCCCAACCAACATGTTCAAAAAGGTTGATTTACCAGTACCGTTAGCTCCGACGATTCCCATTTTCTCACCTCTTTTGAATCCGTAATTGAGGTGGTTAATGATTTTTTTATCGCCAAATGATTTGCCCAATTTATGCAGCTCAACAATTTTAGATCCGAGGCGATTCATTTGAATCCGAATCTCTAATTCGTCTTTTTGTACACGCTGAGTTGCCGTATCTTTTAATCCATCAAAAGCGTCAACTCTCGCTTTTTGTTTGGTTCCTCTTGCTTTGGGTTGTCTTCTAATCCAATCCAACTCGGTACGCATTAGGTTTTTCGCTTTACCTATTGTGGCTTGCAAAATTTCTTGGCGTTCTGCTTTTTTCTCTAAATAATAAGAAAAATTACCGTTGTATTTATAAATCTGTTGGTCTTCTAATTCGATAATTGCTGTGCAGACTACCTCTAAAAAATAGCGGTCGTGTGTCACCATTATTATTGCTGACTTTGATTTGGAGAGATAGGTCTCTAACCACTCAATCATATCTAAATCTAGATGGTTGGTAGGCTCATCCAAAATCATTAAATCAGGTTCGTTGATTAGGATTTTAGCTAAAGCTACTCGTTTTTTTTGTCCACCCGAAAGTGTTCCAATGGCCGCCATTTTATCCTCAATTTTGAGTTGGGATAGAATGGTGTTCACTTTCACATCATAATCCCATGCATTGGTGGCGTTCATTTGCTCAAAAGCATTTTTATACGCCTCCGTATCTTCGGGATTTTGAATCGCGTTTTCGTAGGCACGAATTGCTTGATTCTCGACAGTTTCTGTGGCCAATACTTCATCAAAGATGAATTTTTCTGGATCAAAATTTTCGGCTTGCTCCAAATAATCTAATCGGATATCTTTCCGATAAACAATACGACCAATATCTTCAGTACCGTCACCACAAATTATTTTTAAAAGTGTTGATTTTCCGTTTCCGTTTTTAGCAACTACCGCTACTTTTTCGCCTTTATCGATCCCAAATGTTAGGTCTTCAAAAAGGACGCGTTCACCAAATGATTTGGTAAGATTCTCTACTGATAAATAATTCATATTAACGGATCCGATCCAAGGAATTTACTAAGTTCTCATCCCGTTTGATTCCGCGAATGGCTAAAAATAAAAAGGCAATGGTTGGAATTAAGAAAAAGAACCCTAACTCCATAAAAAATGCGACTTCAACTGTTCCACCATCCGGAATTGTAATTCCTGATTCGACCAAAGAAGATCCGAAATAATAGAAACTATAGATGGCAATAACCAACAATAAATGAAGAATAAAATTCAAGCGTGTAAGCAATAATTGGCGTGGTCTTCTCTTAAATAAAAGGATGCTAGCAAATGTCAATAAAGCAAGTCCAATAAAAATATAAGACATTGGGAATAGACCCTCAGTTAAACCAGCGCCAACATCTCCATCTTTCCCAAAAACGGCATCTATTGTAAGATCACCTTCTAACGCATTGACCTCTATTGAAAAAATAGGGAAAAACAATAATAAAACCATACAGGCAAATGCCAAGACGAGATATATTGTTTGTGCTCTCTGAATCATAAATATTACTTTTTCGTATAATAACGTCAAAGATATTAATAATTGCTCCTTAATACATAAGTTAGGTAATAGAAAATAAAATAGTGATTTGATTATTCAAAGTTGAGGAAACGCTAAATTGCTATTCATTCTGAATCTCCCTATTCACCAGACTCATTCAGAGCTCTAAATTCAAATAAATTTTCTCCTTTGAAATTCATTTTTCGTTTACTCTCAAAGAAGGTAAAATCAACGTTAAAGGAAGTAAAACCGTTAAAATGAATTATAAATTCTTCTTTATCAATTTCAAATTCTTCTCCAAATATATTATTCACTTTAATGGTATAAGCACCACCTTGAGGAATATCTATTGAATAATGCCCTTCACTATCTGTTAAAGCTGAATAGACATCTCCATTAAGACCAATAGCCATAACACGTATACCATTTGCATTAATGAGCCCAAGCGAACTATATTCATCTCTTTTTAAAACTACCCGTCCTTTTACACGATAACTTTCAACATAAGGAATGTATAAAGTGGTGTTTTCTGAAATTAATAAATCTTGCGTGTTTCCATTTTTATTGTACAAAGTCCCTAAATTTTCGAGTGTTTTAAAGTCCAACAAATAATTTCCTTCTGGTAAATCAACAACTTCCAATTCACCATTCGGATCCGTTACTAATTCTTGCTCCCCAAATCGAGCTTGATTAGGACCAGCTAAATCAAGGTTCTTAGATATTTTTATCTTAATATTTGAAAGCAAAGGCTCATTATCATCTCTTATACCATCACCATTCAAATCACTAAAACAAATCAATTTCATATTATGATATTTAACTCTTGGCTGTGCAATGTCAATAGATTTTCTTAGACCAAAATTGAGACTAAAATTTCTATGCGCGACCACTCCATTAAGCTCATTATCGATACTATTTGTAAATAAGTTACCCGTTACATAGGCCGACCAACCCTTTGGCAAATAAAAGTCAAAACGGGCACTAACCGCAAAATTTTGACGATTTGTTGGCAATCTCAAGTAATAATTACCATAAGCTGTAAATTTAATTTTACGCTTATTCATAAACCGTGCAAAATGTCCTCTAAAATGAATTGTTTCAAAACTAGTTATATCATAATCAAAAAAGCCTTGGGTCAAGAAAAAATTGGGTCCATAAATATAGTTTGCACTTGCCCCCCAGGAACGCGCAGTATAACTAATTCCCAAATTAACTGTGGGCATAGTTGACAAAGTATCCGCATCTGCTAAATGGTCTCTAAAAGATGTCGCGCCAGCGGATAGGGTTGGTGTTAACATTTTGAATTGATCAAATCGAATTCTAGTTAATGTATATACACCAACAAAATAATTTGTAAAATCGGATATAACAACGGCGTTCGTATCTATTTGAAAACGGTTCAATATTCTACCCGTAGGACCTGTTTCAAAAGAGATTTTATTTGTTACACGGTTACTGTATGACAAACGATAGATTTGCTGCCCGTTATACGAACCATTATAATAGGAATTAAACAGTAGTTTTGAAGCTTCAATTGAATTAAATTGCGCAGTCCCATTTATTCGACTTTTATCATTAATCATATACCGCACATAACCAGTTACTCGGTGTCCAGGACGTACTCGTAAATAATTAAATTGATCATTTCTTGTATTTACACCAAAACGAAATTTCTTAACCATCCCTGTATAACTGGCCGTGTAGGAAAAGCCAAGAACTGTCGTATCCAAGGGGGAGCCAACTCCTTGATTTTGATCATACACGGACTGAGTTCCCATTGCCACAAAACGAAAAAGATGGTTTTTCGCAACCGGAAAGCTAATTCCTAATTCTGGTGAAATAGCATCATAAAACAGATATCCGTTTTCCTCATATGTCGCTCCAACATGAAACCCGATTTTTTTAAATCTTGAATCAAAGCGTAAATTGGTTCCCCACATTGGATAATACTTGCCAGTTATATATGACGCGCTTATTTTAGTGTTTTTGTCAAAATTGTAGGACCCTTTTACTCCCCAACCTCTTAAAGAATGCATGGAGTAATTATTAATTTCACCAAGCTGAGCACGAATTTTATCACGCCATTGATAATTAACGTTAAAAGTTAAATTATTTGCGGCCTGAAAATAATTTTCAAACCCATAAGAAGCATAAAATAAATTTCTTGCTTGAAAAATATAACCTAAATCATGATCACCTCTGAACTGAATTTCACCAAAAAGTGACGCATTTACTCTTGGCTGAACGGTTGACAAAAGATTATAAACAGAAAGGTCTAAATTTAGCGGTGAAGCGGTTTCTTGCCGCTGATGTATATATTGATTATCAAGGTCTGTGAAATGAATAGACTCTCCATATCTTTCTCCTAGACCTGACTGTGCGGTAACACCAATCAATGATTCATTCCAAATTTGCTTATAAGAGTAAACCTCATCCTCATTCAACGAACTGCGCTTTACCTTATAGGTTAGTATTGTATCTGTGTAAGCTGGTACCAAAACGTACACTTCTTCCTCTTTTTGGCCTTCAATTTCTAATAATTTTCCAATTGTAAAATCAAGTTTCACCAATTCCTCGGCGTTCCCCTTATTCTTTATCGTAACATTAAATTCTTGCTCATCAAAATACTCATTGAAGTAAATTGTATGCCTGTCAACATACATCTCCCATTCACTTGTCAATGGTATTTTAATATATGTCGCACCAGAATATATCCCTTCATTTGATGATATAGATGCATCTACTGTATAAGCGACTCCACCTACCGCTTCTGACGAAATAGTCAATCTTACTGGGAAAATTTTTGTTTCTCCTGGCTTGAGTTGAATAATTTTAGATGGATCACCAATTAAACCCCAGCCTATTGGGATCCTTACTCTAAATTCTCCCTCTACAGTTTCTGAAGTTTTGTTTGTGACTTTGCAAACATTAAAATAAGTTGAATCAGGTCCATACTCTACTTTCTTTTTAACGAAAGTGATTTGAATTTTTTGCTGCTCAAGTGAATCAGACAAAATCATATCATCAATGATTTCACTTGTTGTATTCAAAACAGTCTCTAACGGTTCAAGTACAGCCAACGTATCAACATCCTGAGTCCACCCTGCTAAATCCACAAATAATATCAAGAAAATTACAATTCGACCAGCTTTCAAAATTAGTGGTTTTTAGATCCGATTAAAAATCGGGTATCAATATGATTTCAACATTTACGGTATAATAATCGGCCACTTGACCGAGTAAACTACCATTTGCGATTCCACATTCATAGGTTAAATCAATTTGATGCGTATTAGCATCTGCAGGTAAATGCGCAGAATCGATAGTGGACATCAACAAAACTCCAGGTGCAACAGATAAGTCCTGTAAACCAGTAAATGTAGCTGTTGCTAGATTACCGTTCGCATCAGTTGCTTCGATCTGAATAGCGTTTAACGGTAAAGTATTTCCACCTGAACCATTAATGGTTACTTCACCCATAAATGTTTGCACATCAATATGCCAACCTGTTAAGATTGCTGGAGAAATCTCGGACATTGTTATTCCGATTGTTGTTCCATCTTCAATTCTAATACCATTATTATAATTGTCTAGCGTGTTAAAATTAAACTCAATATGTGATCCTATTAAAACAGTTAATCGCGCAACATTGTCCTGTGCAACTCCTATAATATTAGATAATATGAATATAAAAAGTAAAGTTAATCTAGTCATTTGAATACGCTTGAAATGAAAATTTCTTGATATCCTCCTAATTAATAAATCACAAAATAACTAGTGTATGAAACACCAGTTATTTTGATTGGCTTCAATTATATAATTAATTATAATGCAGCAAGTTCAAATAATACGTTTGTTACATACCTGTCCGGAGTTGGACTTGGACTTTGCTCTAACAATACAACAGTATTCATTGTTGCAGGTGCAAGTCCTACTTCTGCAGTTCCAGCTCTCCAAATAATTGTAAAGTCATTATCTAATATATCTCCTGCACTTGACAATGGATCACCATTATCTACAATTAAGATAACTGGAAACGGCTCAAGAGCTGAAATCTCAGTCCCATTAACAGTTGGCGCTGAAGTAATCTCAGTACCAAAAACATGAATTCCGTTAGAAACAAGAGAGAATCCAACATTATTCAGCTCAAGTGTATTCGCAGGATTATCGGTCCCGATAAAAGTTGCTTCTTCTGATCCATAACTCAATTCCCATCTCGTAGATGATGCAATTATAAAGTTAGATACATACATAGGATCCGACGATGTTGGATTCGCTGATCCTGATGTTCCGGCGTCTCCTGATAAACCAAAACGATAATCATCTATACTATTGAATGTAAATTCTATATTACCACCATCTGTAATAGACATTCGTAGCACTTGATTTAGATTTACAGCCAGCGGGATAACATTTCTATCACGCACGGCCTGAGCATTAGCAATAGTCCCAAAGAGCATGAAAGCTCCTACTAAAAAAAATAATTTTTTCATAAATTTCGATTTTATTATTAAATATGTTACCCTTCTCTCAAAGTTAGACCAATTTAAGCAATTATCTTAAAAAAATTATATGATAATTGCCTTTTTTCGACGTACACCGTATTTCATCCCACCAATTTATTAATGGCATCAAATTCGAGTGCTTTAAATCGTGTTCATGAATTAAGCATTGGTTGAAGCTAAATTAAAGATAGTGAAGACACTTCTGGTATTCAAAACTTCCCAAAGTCACAAGCGGATTTCCAAAAGAAAAAAAACGTTGGGACAAAACACCACGTTAATACGGATAGATGTCATGCGAATTGCTTAAATTTGATAAACGAAACATACAACAAACGAAGTCTTTCAAACTATGAAACATATATTTACACTTTTTACATCTCTTCTTTTAACTGGTTTTTTGCAAGCTCAAGATTTTGAAGTTGCACCTGTCGTGCTAAATTTCAATGCTAATCCTGGAGAGATTCAACAAACAGTTGTAACGATTAGAAACCATGCAAATATTAAACAGGCGTATACCTTTAATTTAGGCGATTTTGAAATTGACAGTACGGGGAGAAAAATGCGAATGCCTGCTGGCGAATCAAGACGATCATGTGCCAATTGGATTACTGTTAGCCCTTCATTCGTTGAATTAAATCCAAATGAAGAACGAGAAATCACGGTAATAATGACCGTTCCTAAAGATGGCACTTCATCTAAATGGGGTATGATATATGTTCAGGCAGCAACAGAACAAGATGAAGACCCTATTGACAAGCAGCTTGCAACAGGAGTCAAGGTTGTGCCACGTATAGTAATCTTAGTGAATCAGTCTCCTACAATAAATAGTAATTACAAGGGTACAATCAGTAACTTGGTGGAAACTACAACACCCGCTGATACCGCACGAACATTTAACGTTGAAATAGTAAATACTGGAGATAAAATTATTGAAGCTAAAGTACAATTAGCATTGGCAAATCTTGAAACTGCACAAGAACAAAAATTTAAAAGCACAATGCAACGTCTCTATCCTGGTGAAAAACGAATCTTTACGTTATCACTCCCGAAAAATATAAGTGGTTCTGGAGAACATGCATTAGCAGCTATACTTGATTATGGACATGGAACAAATTTAGAAGGTACCCAAATCATTATTGAACTTTAATGAAACATCTTATTTTTTCCTTTTCATTGGGTTTATTATTGTGTACTAATAATTCATTTGCCCAGGCACAAGTCCAGACTTATTGGGACGCTGAACAAACAAAGTCGCGTGAAATATACACCTATATCATTGTCGAAAAGGACACCATTAAAAACGGATTGTACCAAATTTACCATGAGAATGGTAAACTATGGCAAGAAGGTCAATTCACAAACAATCAACTAACTGGAAAATGGGTAGACAACCATCCAAATGGACAGCTAAAGCAGGATTTATTTTTTGTAAATAATTTGCTAGAAGGAGAAATAAAAAGTTATTATCCCTCTGGAGCATTGAACCAAATTGCTTTATACAAAAATGACTATCTGCATGGAAATATACTTATCTATAATGAAAATGGACATTTAATTGAAAACACCATGTATGCCTACGGGTTACCTAATGGGATTTCAAAAGGTTATTATGAAAACGGTACGATTCGCTCAATATCTACATTGAAAAGGGGTGTTGAAAATGGTTCCTGCGAAAAATATTTCGAAAATGGGAATATTCAAGAAAGAGGAGTAAAGAAAAATGGACTATATACCGGCGAGTTTAGAGGCTTTCACAAGGAGCATGCTGATACGCTTCAAAAAATATGCTTTTATCAGAACGGAAAACTACATGGCAATTTTACAGGGTTTTATCCTTCGGGAATTGTAATGAATCAATATGTTTTTGAAAAAGACACAATTAGGGGGCCTTATTTGGAATATTTTAATTCAGACAGCTCAATAATATTTACTCAGGGAAATTATATAGACGGCATGAAACAAGGGCAATGGACTACGTTTTACCCAACCGGTAATATCTATCACGAAGGCCTCTACAAAAATGACGCGTACGATTCTGTTTGGACCGTTTACTATCCAAATGACACCATAAAACAAAGCGGAAGCTATCATAACGGCAAAGAAAATGGCATCTGGTATTTTTTCTTAGCGGATGGGACATTGTCTCACACGGGCGAATACGTTCAAGGGCAAAAAAATGGTGCATGGCTCTATTATTACGCCTCGAAAAATTTAAAAGTAAAGCTGAATTATATTGATGGTAAAAGAGAAGGAATTGGAACGGCCTATAACGAACAAGGTATTGAAGTTGAAAAAGCCCTGTACAAGGAAGACGTAAAAGTTCGAGATCTTCCCATAGGGAATTAAATATTTCTCAAATAATCAATTAATTTTCGAACGGCAATTCCACGGTGGGAAATTTTATTTTTCTCTTCCATGCTCATTTCAGAAAATGTTTGGGAATAACCCGTAGGTTTAAAAATTGGATCATATCCAAAACCTGACTTCCCCGATTTTTCATGTGTTATATCGCCTTTGACTATTCCTTCAAATTGTTTTTCTTCTCCATTGATGATAAGAGATATTACAGTTCTGAATTGTGCCGTGCGATCTGTTACTCCCTCGAGTTTTTTCAAAACCAAATCCATATGATCATTCGAATCTCTTCCCTCGCCGGCATAACGTGCCGAAAACACACCTGGATCGCCATTCAACGTATTGATTTCTAGTCCAGTATCATCAGCAAAGCAGTTGACTTGGAAATTATCCACCACATATTGCGACTTTAAAGCAGCGTTCCCTTCAAGCGTATCAGCTGTTTCAAGTATATCATCAAAACAGCCAATTTCAGCCAATGTTTTTACACGAATTGTGCTCGGTAATAATTCTTGAATCTCTTTCGCTTTATTTTGATTTTGCGTCGCAAATACTAAGTCCATAACAATAGTTTCTTTATAACCCAATAATGAACGCCGTTTTCCGTTAACTCCGTTCACTTATATTTGTACAAAAATATCCGTTTTATTTGAATGCTACGCGACTTAATTAAAGAAGGAGGATTATACACAATTGCAAATTTACTCACCAGAGGAGTTAGTTTGCTTTTGATTCCTTTTTATTCGGATTATTTTACCCAATCTGAATACGGTATTTTGGCAATGTTAGGAATTGCAGGAGCATTTAGCGCCGCTTTCTTTTCTTTTCAAATTTACCAAGCCGTTGGGCGCTTCATCACAGAAAAAGACCTTACACATAGACAACAGCAAGAAATTGGATCAAGTGGGTTTTGGTTCAATTTTTTGAGCTATATGATTTTTATATTGCTCGCATTATTCTTTAAAGACCAAGTCATCAACTTGCTTTCTGAAGATGAAAAAATCAAAGACTCCACCTATTATTGGGTCTTATTTGCCGTAGCATTAAACGGTACATTTAATGCATTACGTGTTCAGCTTAAATTCTTAAGGAAAACCAAAGCTTTTTCAATTACAACTTTTTTACACGCCATTTTAAACATTGGCTTTATCCTCTTATTTGCACTTGGTTTTGATTATAGAATTGACAGTGTTTATATGGCCGCTATCGTCGCAACACCAGTAATTATTCTGTTTCAGCTTTATTACTTGCGTAAATACATCATTTTCTATATTGGCAAACTTGAGGTTCAAAAATTACTGCGTTTTAGCGTTCCACTTATTCCGGCGGCTATGGCATATTTGGCACTTGGCTTTACGGATAGAATTTTCATTAAAGAAATGTCAGGCTCGCTTGCAGAAGTTGGAATCTATGACATGGCTTTTAAGTTTTCAGCCATTATATCACTGATTATTGTTTCCTTTCAATCTGCTTTGGCGCCTATTATTTATCAACAACATCAAGATGAAGGAACGCAAGCTAATTTAGGACGAATAATGAGATTGTTTATTGCCGTGGGAACACTTGGGGGACTCTGTTTGGCTTTTTTCTCATATGAAACCTTATATATATTCACCCAACCCGCATATTACGAGGCGAGTGTCCTAATGCCCATCTTTTATCTTTCTGTTTTGATGACAGGATTAGGTATGTTTTCCCCAGGACTTCACCTCAAAAACAAAACCAAATACATTGCCATAATCGTAATATTTACAGCAATTATTAACGTTGCTTTGAACTATTGGTTGATTCCAATTTTTGAATTATTCGGCGCAGCAATTGCAACGCTTATAAGCACCCTGATTAATAATTTAGCCTTGTTTAACATTGCTCAAAAACTTTATCCAATACCTGTTTCAAAAGGGAAAATTGGGCAAGTGTTAATTGTATTCATAATCGTTTATGCGGCGGGCAGCTATTTTAGTTCGTTCGTTGAACTGGACTATATTTACGAATTCGGCATTAAAACTGGAATAATTGTTTTATACGGCTTGTTCTTACTCCGCTTGAATTTCATTAGCTTTGATCAAATAAAAGATCGATTAATTTAAAGAAAGAAGTGATCAAAAAATTAAAGTTGGGCATTGGCAACTTGGGCATTCGGCTCATTAAATTTACGGCGCGTAAAGCAAAGCTAGATTTAATTCGGATTGCATATAGTTAGAACGGTTTGACTAAATTATATTCATTAGAAGGTTCAGGCGAAGTTTATTTTACGCAACAATACTTGCCCTCACAATTTGATAAGAACGCGGTTCTATTTGATGTAGGTGGAAACAAAGGAGGATATTCAAAATTACTGCTACAAGGTTTCCCCAACGCCACCATTCACGTTTTCGAACCCAATCCAAATATCTTCAAGATTCTTTCAGACAATTTAGGGAGTTCGGTCATTTTGAATAACCTAGGAATAGGTGCTGAAAGTGGCGAACTTGAATTGTTTTTTGACGCCGAAAATAGGACAAGCGAACAAGCAACTTCTGATCCAGAAATATTAAAAAAATTGCCAAAACCACAAATGTAATTGCTGAAGTAATTGAGGTCGTTACATTGGATGAATATTGCAAGGCGAACAATGTTTCGCAAATCGATTTACTAAAAATAGATACAGAAGGATTTGAGTTGGAAGCCTTGCAAGGCGCAACCGAGTTATTGAGGAATAAAGCCATTAAAATCATTCAGTTTGAATTTAAGGAAGTGAATATTGTTAAAAGAAGGTGCCTGAAAGATTTTTATGAATTGTTGGATGGATTTACGTTTTATAGGTTAGATGAAAACCGTTTAATTCCGCTGAACGAATGGCAGCCGATACACGAGATTTTCATGTCTCAAAATATTGTCGCAATTCAATCATGATTCCGCTAATTTCGATAGTTGTGCCTGTTTATAATGCAAGCGAATTTCTAACCGAAACGGTAGAATCTGTTCTAAAACAATCCTATGAAAAATGGGAATTACACCTTGTGAATGACGGATCTACAGATGATTCAGCAAGTATTATGGAAACCTTGCAAAAAAGAGATGATCGCATTCATATTCACCACAAAGAAAACGGCGGTCAAGCCTCAGCCAGAAATTTTGGAATTGATCAAAGCAACGGAACTTATATTTCTTTTCTAGACGCGGATGACCTTTGGTTAAAGCATAAATTAACAGAACAAATAAAAGAACTTTCAACACACAATCCGGACTTTTTATATGGCTTGGGTTACTATTATTATCCCGAAAGAGATCCACAATTAGAGACATACGAATGGATTTCTGGAAAAATGACGGGCAACGAATTTTTCAAAGCACTCTACCATTCTTGCGCCGTGAATACAAATACGGTATTAGTGAAAGAGAGTCTATTCCAATCCGTTGGATATTTTGACGAAAGCGAAACCTTGAGAGGAACAGAAGATTGGGACCTATGGATGCGCATTGTCAAAAAGGCACAACGTTTTTCTCCCCACCGTATCGAATATAATCTACCACCTCATTTCGGTCATTTAAGATTTCAATTAAATCTCCTTCAAGCATGTTTTCAGTCGTCACCAAAACACCTTCATAATCACTCACTTTCATGCTAAATTCATACGTATATTCAATCGGTTCAAGAGCTTGCTTATTATCTAAATCATACCTTCGATCAAAAGCACTGCTATCAGGTGCAACATTATCCACCGCAGCATCTTCCGCATCTGAATTCCCACCGCAATTCGCAACAGCAAACAGCAGCACCAGCCAAACCAATAAAACCAATCTACTCCTCATTACTCTTTAACTTTTGCCTATTTTCCCCTTGTCTAACTACCTCTTGCCTAAACCCTATTCATGATGATAAGGCTCATTATTTAAAATAGTAAAACCGCGGTAAATTTGTTCGGTAAAGAACAGGCGAATCATTTGGTGGCTAAAGGTCATTTTAGAAAGCGATAATTGCTCATTTGCCGCTTTATAAACCTCATCTGAAAAACCGTAAGCCCCACCAACTATGAACGTAATGTGTTTATACCCTCTATTCATTGTGTTTTGAATCCATTTAGAGAACTGTAGCGAGGTTTTAGCCTGACCTTTATCATCTAGGAGTACAATGACCCCCTGCGGACTTAATTTGGACAAAATGAACTTTCCTTCTTCCCGCTTAATCTCCTCATGGCTCATTTTTTTGGCATTCTTCAGTTCTGGAATTTCAATTTTGGCGAATTTCACATAACGATTAATACGTTTAGCGTATTCGGCCTCACCATTTATCAAAAACTTTTCATTTGTTTTACCTACAACTATTAAATTGATCTTCATATAAAATACACTACTAATTTTTCTTTTATTGAGATTCGAAAGATAGTTAAACCGAATTAAAATTATTGGCTTAGTTTTTGTATACTTTGTTTTCTAATAAGATTTGATTTACTTTTGATAAATACATTAAGATGAAAAAATTTGTTGCGATATTATTAATTCTAGTGGGTACGGGGGCATTTGCTCAACCTACATCTGGAGATATAATAATGGTTGAATTAGATTCAGCTGACACATTATTGTCATATGCTGCACCAGCTCTTACATTTGAGGAGGCTATTATAAATGCCTTTAAAACAGGTAATGCTACAAAAATCGCCTCATTTTTTGGTGATAATGTTGACTTATCGATTTTAGGGAAAGCAAACCTTTACTCTAAATCGCAAGCACAGCAAATTTTGCAACGTTTTTTTACTGAACACAAACCAAAAGAATTTACGATTATCCATAAAGGAAATGGAGGATCGAGTCAATATTTTATTGGTGAATTAATTTCGACTGCTAATAGCACCTACCGTATAACCTTGAACAGCAAGTCAGAAGGCAGTAAAAGCGAGATTACTTCATTAACTATTGAAACCAACTAGCGTAGTAATTAGTCGTCAATAAACTCACCCTCTATAAACAACATTCTTTCAATGCCATTCATTAACACAAATTGATGTGTAACAAAAATGGTTCGCCCTTTATTGTCATCAGGGTTAGCAAAAAGTTGCGTAAGTACCGGATGTTCTTCACTTACAAATAAGGCCACGTCATATTTACTTTCGTTATTTTCTAGTATGAGGTAAGTTTGTGGATCAATAATAATGAATTCTTCAAAGCTCATTTCAAAATCGCCCTTTTGTTGAAGGGCGCTATCTGGTCTGGCAAAATCAAATTCGCTGATATCAGCATTTGCTTTTTCATAATCAATCCCCTCTAAATCCATTTCAGCAAAGGCGGATTTCTCATAGCTTTCGATAATATTTAGGCCATCCAAATAAATTTTGCGCTGAGTAAATGGGATTTCGTTGATATTTGAAGCGATAAATTCATCTACATAAACCGGAACGCCTTCTTTAAAAAAGGTTTGACGAATGATTTGTTCGTCTTTGGTTACGTCGGTTTCCATATACAACACAACGGTGTCGTTTTGCATATAGCGCACCACTTCATAGGTTTCATTTTCACGAGAGAATCGTAAACCTTGAGAAACATCAAAAATTTGTGACTCCCCCATTTTATCACTGACATAAGCATCAATTTCAGTAGTACTTATTTCAATCCCCTGTTCACCGCTACAAGCGATAAGAAAAAATAAAATTAATAAATAGGCGCTGTTCCTCATATCAAAGCTTTTTATACTGTCATAAATTAGAAAATGCCCTCTTCAGCCTAGGACGGAGAGGGCATTTTTTATAGTATTTCAATTATTCTTAATCAAAAATCACGGTCATATCAACACGTCTGTTTTCTTCTCTTCCCTCAGGTGTATCGTTTGTTGCTTTTGGTTGTTCTTCTCCGAAGAATTGAACTACCATTCTTTCTCTAGCAACACCTCTTGACTCTAAGTAATCACGAACTGCCTCAGCACGTTTTTTAGATAAGATCAAGTTCGATTGTTCAGCTCCTTGACTATCTGTGTGACCTGCAATTTTCAATCTGAAAGTTGGGTTGTCCACTAAGTAAGTTGCTAAATCATCTAACGATTCTTTAGACTCAGATTTGATTATCGCTTTAGAAGTTTCGAACTGAAGCGCATCAAATGCACGTTTGATGATCTCAATATCAACAATTGGACATCCTTTGTTCTCAACCGGACCTGGAGTATTCACACACTCATCATCTTTATCCAATACACCGTCACCGTCTGTATCTTTATAAGGACAACCGTCATTCTTAGCAGGACCTGCATTGTTTGGGCATTTATCATCTTTATCCAATAATCCGTCACCATCAGTATCAGGCCAAGGACATCCTCTATTTTCAGCTGGTCCAGCCTCAGTCGGACATTCATCTAAATAATCAAAGATTCCGTCATTATCCGTATCAGGACAACCTTGGTTTTCTTTCGGACCTGGATCTTCAGGGCAAAGGTCATCTGAATCTTTTAAACCATCACCATCCGTATCAGGACATCCTTTGAATAATGCAATACCCGCGACATCTGGACAATCATCTTCTTTATCAATGATTTTATCTCCATCTCTATCAGGACAACCATTAAACTCAGCTAATCCTGCATCATCTGGACAGTTATCTTCTTTATCAATAATCTTATCGCCATCTCTATCTGGACATCCGTTAAATTCTTTCGGCCCTGCCTCTGTTGGACAAGAATCCTCAGAATCTTGAATTCCATCACCATCCGTATCAGGACATCCTCTGAATTCCCAAATACCTGGAGTATTGACACAAAGATCTAACTTATCGGATACTTTATCGAAATCTGCATCTTTAGGTGCAGTATATAAAATTGGAACTTTTAATGCAAAATAAAGGTCAGCACCTCTAACTTGTTTGTCTTTCCCTGGTGCGAAAACCCATCTTAAATCTCCAGTACCAACAATTAGTGGTCCAAATCTGAGACCTAAACCTGCTCTAGCACCATACATACTGCTAAAAGACATTGGCACAGCCAAGCCTGCCCATGCAAAATCATAACGTGGCGTAATGCTCAAGTTAGTTGGGTAACGTACTTTTTCAGCATTCTTATTCATTTGGAATCCAAGCATTGCATTCGCGCTCACATATATATCTTGCCAAATATTATAATCAACTCCTAAATTAATATGGGTTGGTAGGTTCATGTAAAATGATCCTTTATCGTCGATATAAGTCGCTCCGCCATTGCCAACAAGTGTGTCAACATTTTGATTGAACGATTCTAATCCTTCAGAATCTTCAAATTGGAATAAATCTAAAACCGCAGATGGGTTACTGGCATCAATATCAACTCCAAAGTTTCTACTATTTACAGATTTTTCATATCTCATTCCACCTATATCATTCAAGGCAAAACTCACTTTCAATTTATATTTATTTTGATCTCTACGCCACAGGTTGGTTTCACCATCCATGTCATATTTAAAATCTTTCCAATTTGGTCTCCACTCATACACCACACCTAAATCTAATCCTAGACCTAATTTAGATTGTAAAGAATAAATATCACCAAATTGAAGTGCACCATCAGGTCCAGATCCTCCAACGTAATCAGATGAAGATGCATCCCACTGGTTATCAATATTTGAAGAATAACCGTAATTAAAGTTCCCTGAAATCCCAGCTAATGTATCGTCATTTTGAACATTATATCTTACTTCATCTGTATATAAATAAAGTGCGCCTAAACCTTGTAAAAACTTAAGTTTACCACCCGCTTTAACAAAATGCTCTTCTCCATCATAAACAGTCATGGCGAATCCTAGATTATATTCTACCCAACTGTTGAATGAAATATTTACCAATTCGTCATCAAAGTCTTGATTCCATAAATCCTCATACTCCAAGCCGTTTTGTGCTAGTGTTACTAATTCTGGTGAAATATGATCAACATTAAATATAGTACGCTGCTTAATTCCAAAACTAATGGCCATTTTTCGATTAATGCTAATCATAGCATTCAAAATGTCTAAATTATATTCGAAATATCCTTTCACAGCTTTTCCTTTTGGATTTGCAAATTCAAAGAAGTTACCAGCATTAGAATTTACTGAATCTCTCGCATTTTCACTAAGAATAATTGCTCCAAAATTCGGATCATCTTGCCAATTTTGAACCGCCAAATCAGTTGTATCAAAAGACTGTGACCACCAATAGGGCATTTTATGTGGATTAAAGTAGAGGTGATTATTATAGGCTGACATGGATGCCGCACCAAGTGTTAGATCTACCACAAAACGGCTATCCGCAATATTAGCAGGATTTAAATCACCACCCGTAACTCCTGAATAGTTGCTTTGTCTGTATCCCATAAAGTCTTGCGCAAAAATACTACCAGAGATAAAACTTAAGAGAATGAATAATAAGCGTAAATTTCTCATCATATCGTTAGTTATTTTATTTTATGTGCTTTAATGTTTTGGCCGTTAAATGTGTAAAAGGTTGTTCTATCAATTCCGTAAACCTCTTTACAGTTTGTGAGATTCGAAAGCACAATTTTTCCGTCTCTGTTTAACAAATATAAACTATTATTAGAATTATTGTAGAAAACATAGTGAATCTCTAGGGTGCTTTCTATTCCCAAAAATACTTGCGCTTCTTGTGGTTTAAGAATTTCTTGCTTCAAATAACCAAACTCGTTAAAAAGCACAATTCTATTTGGCTCTTCGATCAAGAGCGTAGGTTCATCTAACATAACCCAACTTGCGGCTATCGCATTGGCACGTTTGTCTAATTTTATTGAATCAGTATAACCATCCTTTAAATAGCGGTTATAAATGTACTGATTTGAGTATCCCAGTTTATGCAAAACACCCTCGTTTTTTCCAGTTACAAAGTTCGATTCATTTGGAAGTTTGGATTGCACAGCCTCTCCATATTTCCGCTCTCCGCGGCGGTTTAAAACAAACAGGTTATTATTTATTGCTTTAAATGTCAGAAAATCTACGCCAGCAATTTTTGTGTAGGCCGCCTCACCCGACAATTGCACGTCAGTATTTGTAAATTGCCAACCCGTTACAGTTTCGCCCTTTTCATTTAAACAAATAATTTCAGTTCCAGACACGACAAAGAAGCGGTAGTCATATTTTTGATCATAGTTAACACAAATACCGCCTGAAATAGGATTTGCAAATTTTCGCTTTAAACCAGGAACATCTGTTCCATTGCCATTTAGCACAGTGAAATTAGATTTAGCAAATAAAGCGATCTCAAATTCTCCATTATTTTGCAAATCGATCAATTCAGGTGCAAAAATCAAACTGCTTTGCAAAGCTCGCTCCCACTCCAATTCTCCCTCGGCGGTATAGCAGGCTACTTTTGTCTCATCAGAAATCAGCAATTTATGGGCATTATTTTGCACAAATGGCTGAATATTAAGTGGTGAAAAATTAATTGGGAAATCTACATCTTGTCCTTGAATTTGCACGGCGTTTTCAGTTAAAGAGGCATTTGTGAACGTTTTGGTACATTTGGTTTTTTTCGTCCATGTTCCTGTTTCAACTTGAATTACGTCTATATTATTCTCCAAATGCACATAATGACTTCGCATAGGGGCCGACAAGCTATAATGCTCAAACATGACTGAATTTTCTTCTAATAAATTACCTGTTTGAACTTCAGACAAATACCACTGCATAGCTGCCATATTATTGGCTAAAATATTGAAATTATCAAACTCAGTATACACCGTTAATTCTGCAGTTAAGGCGGGTATTGATTCAGTCCAATTAAAGTCCGTCTCAAAAGGCATAATTTCAAAATTTTTGACATTCAAAAAGTCGATTTGGACCGTATCACCTTTTGCATTTAGTGTTTGTTCTTCTAGAATCAATTTTAGGTCGCGCTCGTCGTTTTGCATGCCAAGCATTATCTCATAATCCCCCTTCTTAAAAATCAACACTCCTTCATCCACCCAACTGTAATCCTCTTCACCTGATTCAGCAAAAAAGCTGTTTTTATCTTCCAAAAAACGAGCACTTCCATATAAATGAGCCGATTCAAAACTTGCCGGAATATTTTTAATAAAAGCCGAGTGCTCTATAGGGTTTCCACGAACAGGGTCCGCCACTTCATTCCAAACCTTAAACTGCTTATTATTCGCCAAAATGTACCGATCGATTTGAACACTGTCTTTCAGCACGAAAAAATCTGCGTTTGTAGCCAAATAGCTATTAGCGGTAAAAACAGGATGAATGGGCTGGGTGCTAAAAATCGTAAAAACACCATGTTGCTCAGCGTTGTAACTCCTGTCATTTATTTGCAGTGTGTTATTCGAATACGAGGCGTCAACTTTTAAAACATCTTTTAACACAGTTAGAACGGCATCAAAGGCCAAATCCGAATTAGAAAATACAATACTAAAATCTGTCGCATTGAATGATAAATAGCATGAGGAACCAAACGCATTGTTAAAATCGTGTTTTTTATGTTGAAGTACAAGTCCAAATCCACTTTCGAGTGCAGTATTACCTGATAGTCCTTCAATTTGTTCGGCGGTATTAATTTTTTGGAGTAAACGATCAATATTGGGAACAACAATGGCGTTTGAACTGTTTTCTAATTCAAATGAAAGGAAAGAATATTTGTTTTTTTGCTTCTCATAGAGATCATAAGCTAAAAAAGCAAATGCACCTACCAATACCAAAACTAATATTACGCGTACAAACTTCACTATTTTGATTCAAGATTTAACTATCAAATTTAAACCATAAAACACCGAGAATTTCCTTAAAGTTGAGATGATATGCACAAAGCAATGTGCAATTAACAATTATCAATGCTCATTAAGTTACTCGGTTTAGGTTTTGTTGTGTATGAAGTATTGTGTTATTTCGTTAGATTTAAATTTGTTTTTTGGATTTCAGATTTTGAAATTTCAACTTCATTAACTATGCGCTCAGTCAATAGAACGCGGATCACGCAGATATATCTGGCCTTCACTGATCTCAAACAGGATTTAAAACACGAACGAGTTTGAAACAAGCTGCTGCCATGAGGATTTGTCGAAGGGTGCAATTTTCAATTTTTTTATTTTTTTGGAATTTGTTTTTTTTTGAAATTTCAAATTTCCCTTACACCTATTACCTAACGTCATCAAACAACCTGAGTTGCTCATCCGACAGCAGTTTGAACGACTTTCGGTGAAGCGGTGTGGCTCCAAAATCAAAAATAGCTTGGCGGTGTTTTTTCGTGGGATATCCTTTGTTTTGATTCCAATCATATTGCGGATACTCGGCGTGATATTCAGCCATTAAATGATCTCTAAACGTTTTTGCTAAAACAGATGCAGCCGCAATAGCCATGTATTTTGCGTCCCCCTTAATGATACAATGATGTTGAACTCCGGCGTAGGGATTGAAACGATTCCCATCTATCAGCAAGGATTCTGGTGTAGTGCTTAGGGCGCGAATAGCTCGGTGCATGGCTTCGAAGGAGGCATTTAAAATATTGATCTTGTCAATTTCTAAATGATCTACAACGCCTATTCCATAAGCGATAGCTTTATCCATTATTATGGGAGCAAGCATTTCGCGTTTCTTTTCTGAGAGTTGCTTAGAATCGTTGAGCGCGCTATTTCTAAATCCTTTAGGTAGAATTACGGAAGCTGCGACCACTGGACCTGCCAAGCAGCCTCTTCCCGCTTCATCACAGCCGGCTTCAATTTTTCCTTTTTCAAAATACGTTTTAAGTCCCATTTTATTAATTATGATTCCAAGTTTCCGCTAAAACAAATTTAGAATAATAAGCTTTTAAAGCGGGTGGATATATCGATATTTTATATATTTACAACAACCTTTGGCACACTAATTGCGTCTAAGGTTTGTAAACGAGAAGATAAAACAGGCGGTTAGCTATTTAAGAAACGACAAAAAAGATAACACATGAAAAAGATTTTAGGATTAGTAGCAGGGCTTATGATGGCTGCATTTACATTTGGACAATCTACCATTGCGTTTACTGATGCAACTGATAGTTACAATAAAAAGGCAACTACAAGTTTTAACTTTATATTTAGCCCAACTCATACAGCTGAGGATATTACCAGCAACGCAGCATATTACGAAAGTTACTTCACAGTGACAGTTGTAGCAGCAGGTACTGGGGGTAATACAGTTAACATCACGTTAGTTGAAGATAACGAAATGGCTCGTAGAGTAATTATGCGATTATTCGTTAATTTAGAAATTAATGAAATCGGTGTCAATGGCACAGATATGGAAAGAAATGAATTTATGACCACTTTCATTATGGTGGACTAACCAATAAACAAACTTTTAAAAACGTCCTGACGGCTTTGCTGATCAGGACGTTTTTTTTGTGCAAGAAATCTGAAAATCGATTACTCTCTAACAATTTGTCCGAATATGATAGTTAATTTTTGCTTTCTCGGTTTTTTTTCTAAATTATGTATTCAAACCGAGCTAAAACTCCTCTATTTATTCGTTTCCAAAACTTATCAAGTAGTGAATTCTAGCCCCTAAAAACTTTTAGCTATGCAAGATACAATAAGTCCCCTATTAGCAGAAAAAGAGGCTATTGCGAATTTTTCTTTCAAAAATGATGTGCGTTTTAAACAAAATCCAATACTGCTTAAAAAACTAAAATATGCCACAGGATTAGGGAATTAAGTAAAGTTAAATTCAATATAGACTTTCATTCAGACTCAGAATCAAAATCTGTACAGACCACAATTTGGGCAACCGGTAATAAATTTATTTGCATCAAAGGCGGACTTTGGATTCCAATTGATAAGATTATTGACATAAGATACATATAATAGACGATTTTTTGTATATAAAAGGCGGGATTTCCCATCTTTTTTTGCTTTTTAGAATTTCAACAATAAGCAATATTCATACAGGTGTTTATATTTCTTTTATATTACATTTGGGGCTACACTTATCACAAAATATTATGCTTAAACAAATTTCACTCATTTTCCTGGCCTTATTTGCTACTTATTCATTTGCTCAAGATGATGAAATGCCTGCGTCGGTTGACGAAGTTATTAAATGGGAACATTCGGTTGAATATGAGGGTGATGTAGCTACAATTGTCATTGTTGCTCGACAGTACGACCACTGGCATATTTACGCTCAGGAGCAGCCACCTCTTGGAATTTCGCAAGGAACAGAGTTAACATTCAAGCCTACTGACTCTTATGAATTAATTGGTAAAACAAGAGAGTACGGTGCATCTGAAAAAGACAATGACGGATATCCCGAAAAGATTTTTGATGGTTCGAAAGCCACATTTAAACAAAAAGTTAAGATTAAATCTAAAAAGGATTTTGTTTTAAATGTTGAAGTCTACTCAATGGCATGTAAAACGGTTTGTTTTCCGCCTGCTTACACTGATTTTGATATAACTGTTAAAGGAACTAATAATTTAGAAGATGGGGTTGATGAGGCCGTTGTTTTAGATGAGGGTGGTGAGCCAGATGAGGGAGACGACCCTGAGCTGACAGAGGACAACGTTGAAGTTGACTCGGCATTATTTGCACTTTTAAGCACTTGCGAAGGCTCTAATTATGATGAAGTTTTTGACCCAGTTATTGTAAGGGTTTTTGATGCACAGCGTACGGATGAAAAAAACTACCTATTAACGGTTGAAATTCAAATCGATTCTGTTTTCGCAATGTATGCATTTGATAATCCGAATGGATATAAGTCAGTATTCAGTTTAAAAGAGAATGACCAAGTTGCATCTGCGGAAGACTATAGTCTAACAGTATCTGAAAACACAGGAGCTGAAACTAAGGGCTACAAATACTTAGCAACCATTAAGCAAGAAGTCTCAATTAAAGACACGGCTAATGTACCAAACCTTGAAGCCGCCCTTGACATTTACCTCATGGGATGTGAAAACGACTATAGAAACACGGAGGTCATGGACTTATCGTTTGACCTTAAAGATGCTATTGACAATAAAGTAAGATCCGAAGAAGATTCACTCTGGATCATTTTCATATTGGCGTTTTTTGGAGGATTCATTGCGTTATTAACGCCATGTGTATTCCCAATGATTCCAATGACGGTAAGCTTCTTCACGAAACAATCTAAGACCAAAGCACAAGGAATACGAAAGGCTATATTTTATGCCGTCTGTATCATTATCATTTATGTGATACTCGGAGTGCTAGTTGCCGCAATTGCCGGACCAACAATACTGAATGACATGGCAACAAACCCATGGGTGAATCTTGTATTCTTCATCTTATTTGTGGTGTTTGCTATTTCTTTCTTGGGTGCATTTGAAATTACATTGCCGGCGTCATGGGTAAACAAAGCTGATAAACAAGCCGACAGAGGCGGAATGATTGGAATTTTCTTCATGGCATTTACATTAGCATTGGTATCTTTCTCATGTACAGGACCAATTGTAGGAAGTGTATTGGTACAATCAGCATCAGGTGGACTCTCTGGTCCAATTGTAGCCATGTTAGGATTTTCATTAGCATTAGCATTGCCATTTGGATTATTTGCAGCATTCCCAGGATGGTTAAACTCTTTACCTTCATCAGGTGGATGGTTGAACACGGTTAAAGTTGTATTAGGATTCTTAGAGCTTGCCTTTGCATTGAAATTCTTATCGAACTCAGACTTGGTATTGCAATTACACATTTTAGAAAGAGAATTATTCCTAGGACTTTGGATTGGAATATTTATAGTATTAGCCATTTATCTTTTAGGGAAAATCCAATTTCCGCATGACAGCCCAATTGAAAAACTCTCTGTTGGACGAGGAATTTTAGCAACATTGGTTGTTGGGTTTATCATCTATTTGATACCAGGAATGTGGGGAGCACCTTTAAAAATGATTTCAGGATTCCCTCCTCCAATGACTTATTCAGAATCGCCATACGGCATTCATGGCGAAGCGCCAAAAGTCCCTGACGGATGGCCAGAATCAACGCACCCACACGGACATGACATTTACACCGTGAGAGACTTTGAAGATGCCATGGAATATGCGAAAGAAGTTGACAAGCCAGTTTTACTTGACTTTACAGGCTGGGCATGTGTTAACTGTCGTAAAATGGAAGAATATGTATGGGCAGACCCAACTGTTGCACCAATCATGGCTGAGGACTTTATTGTTGCCTCTTTGTATGTAGATGACAGAACGGACTTGCCTGCAAAATATAAAGGTGAACTAAAATCCAACGGAGACCCAATGGAAACTACGGGTGACAAATGGATGAAAATGCAAATCGAAGAATATGAGCAAGCTACACAACCAATGTATGTTGTGCTTGACCATAAAGGAAATAACATTTCTGGTTTAGCAGATTACAGCTCTCACTCTGAAGCGGAATTATTTAAAGATTGGTTGAATTTTGCCAAAAAGCAATTCGAATCATCTAAAAATGCGACCATTATTACGCCAGAATTTGTGGCCTTATAATTGAATAATGAATATTTAAAAAAGGAGCGTATAATTTACGCTCCTTTTTTATTGGACTTATTTTTTTTAGGGTTTTTCGGAACAGGATCGTGCCCCATTCCACCCCAAGGATGACAAGAAGCAATTCGTTTAATCCCTTTCCAAGTTCCACGAATTGGCCCCCATTCTTTAATGGCTTCAATTGTATAATTACTGCATGTAGGTGTATATCTACATTGCGCGGGAAAAATGGGCGAAATAATCCATTGATAGATTTTAACTGGAAAAATGAATATGTAATTAATATATTTCATCATCACTACTTGACATATTCTTGGCGTTCCACCAAGGCGTAATATTCATCATCAATTTTTAAATAACCTTGATCATAGCAAAAATAATAGCGCGCCCCTTTTTTAGTTTCGTAGATGTTCGTATAATAGGCAAAATTAAACCCCTCCTCCATTAACGTTGCGCCCATTACCTTTGATTTTCTATTTGGGTTGAAACGCTCTAAAATTCTACGGTTTCGTCTTAAAATATTATTTACTTTTCTGATATAATTTGAACTATCTCTATTGAGTTGATTGTGCTGTGTGTTTCGACAATAGTCAGAACAAAACCGCTTATCACTTCTTCCTGTTATGACATCTCCACAACACTCACAAACTCGATTATTTTTTGGGGTATCTTTAATCATAATTCACCTCTAAAGATAAACATTTTGAATAAGATTACTATCTTTCACTAAAATACAGATTTGTACGGAAAAATAGATATACAGGAGCTTGCCAAGTTTGGAAATTTGGAATTTATTGCTAAACAAGTGGTTGAAGGATTTATTACGGGTTTACACCGCTCTCCTTTTCATGGTTTTTCAGTTGAATTTGCCGAACACCGCCTATATAATCCAGGAGAATCAACACGGCATATTGATTGGAAACTTTATGCAAAGACAGATAAATTATTTGTCAAACGGTATGAAGAAGAAACCAATTTAAGATGCCGCGTCATCTTAGACATTTCTTCCTCCATGTATTTCCCTAAAATCGATAAAAAAAATCCAATCAATAAATTAGGGTTTAGCATCTACTCAATTGCCTCTTTAATGGAGATTTTTAAAAAACAACGCGACGGAGTTGGAATTACAGTATTTGAAAATGAGATCAAATTAGACACCCCTCTAAAAACATCTCCCTCGCACCATAGAATGATTTATGATGAGTTGGAGAAATTAATGGTGAAACAAGAAGAGCATCTTCAAGTAAAAACGTCCCTTTCAAAAATTTTGCATCAAGTTGCAGAAAACAACCATAAACGATCACTCGTTATCATATTTTCAGATTTTTTTAGCAACGAATCGTTAGATGAGTTGACAGACGCCTTTTTGCATTTAAAGCATAATAAGCACGAAGTATTACTCTTCAATGTTATGGATAAAGCCACTGAAATGAATTTGGACTATCCAAACAAACCCACTACTTTTATTGATCTTGAGTCGGGTGAAAAAATTAAACTTCATCCCGGTGAAATCAAAAAACAATTTCAGGAACAAGTTGCAAAAGTCACAAGCGAATTAAAGCTAAAATGTACGCAATTCAAAATTGATTTTGTTGAAGCAGACATTCAAGAAGGTATTGCCTTTGTCTTACAGCAATACCTTGTTAAACGTCAAAAGATTATTTAGTTTGACTATGAATTCCGATTTCTGTCTTATGTTTGCCCAAAATTTAGTCGTTTACCCATGTAAACTCCCAACTTTTGAACTTCTCAGGCCTTAAACTCAAATTTTCTAGTTCAAACACACATGGCCTAATAGTCTGTGTTTTTTACGATTATTTAGAAAAAGTATCGAATACTCTCAATAATTCAGCAATCACTTCCAATACCTCATGGGTATAACTTGGCTCTGTTCCTGTAGCTTGCAACATGTATATGGTCCCCAAATGGGTTTCCAATCACCGATTAAAGCTTGTGCGGCTGGATTCGTCAAAAGGCCAAGCATAGTGTCAGTTTCATAAGCTTGCAGCTCTTCCAAGGTTGCAAAGCGTTTATTAAAGCTAATATTCGCAGTTTGCGAAAGGCTTTAGATTTGTTGTTTCGAATTATAGGTTGCCTTATCTAAAAATTTAGGTTTTAACAATGTTACAAATGATTTAGTAATGTGATGAGGACAGAATTACCTAATCAAATTAATAAGGTATAAATAACCTGAAAATGAAAGCTCCATCAAAATCCCTAGCAGTATCCCTGAAACGGTTGTTTAGTCTGGAAAAAAATAATTGTACTTTTTTTATTTTTTTGCTTGTTGTAATAAAAAATATACTTACTTTTGACCCGCTTCAAGTGAGAAGCAGTAGTAAAATTTATTGGTCTGGTAGTTCAGTTGGTTAGAATACCTGCCTGTCACGCAGGGGGTCGCGAGTTCGAGTCTCGTCCAGACCGCCACTAAGAAAAGTCCTTTATGGCTGAAGGTCTAGAAGCCCCTAAGATGTATCAATATCTTAGGGGTTTTGTTTTTCCAAGAGGGGTCAGATTAGGGGTCAGATTTTCTGAGTTTCACTTCGCTTTTCTTTGCTTTTACCCATTCTACCCTTTTCTTATTTTATCCTTTTTTATCTTTTAGAACCATTTTTAGGGTCTGCTCCTTTTGAAGCTTAAATGGGCGAATAGATTACTCATCCAGGGTGAAATAAATCGCCCCAGGAGATCGATTTATGTTAACAATTTTCGTGCACAATGTTATTTTTAATAAGCTTACCACGGAAAAAATTATATATTTACAAAAATTACCAAAGCGAAAAAAATTCATTCACTAAAAACAAATTACAAAATGAAAAAAGTGATTTTAATTGCCTTAATGGCAGTATTCGTAACATCATGTATGACCACCAAAACAACTGTGGGTGATTACAATTCGGACCCAGGTAAAGAGTTTGCCTACGACAAAGGAAAACAATTTTGGCTTTTTTGGGGGCTTGTACCAATTGGCAGACAAAATGTAGACACTCCAGCAGACGGAACTTTTGAAATGGAAGAGAAATTCAAATTGGGAGACTTTTTAATAAGTGGGTTAACGGGTGGAATTGTATCCAGTAGGACTATAAAATGTCTCGATAAGAAATAGAGTAAAGACTCCCACAATTAAAACCTCTATGCAAAAAATTAATGCGACAGAACCCAATTGACCAATTTATAAATAATTGTTGAATACTCGTCTAAACACGTAAAAAATCCGTGTTAGTACGCACAAAATAGCTCAATAAAATGTAAAACAGAAACACTGCGGAATAAAAAAAGCGCCCCGTTTACACGAGGCACTTTCAATATAATTATTAAGCTTACTTCGTTACCATTACATTAACAGAACCAGTAGTTCCATCAGCATATGCAAGGTTGATAACGTACATACCAGCAGCAAATGCTGTTACGTCTACGTCTAAACGGTTATTTGTCATTGTTACGTTTTGTGTATCAATTACTTTACCGTTTACATCAACAATTGTCATTGCAATGTTTCCTTCAACCACATTCATTGGAATGTGTACAATGCTGTTAGTAGGGTTAGGGAATGCTTGTAAATCAGTTGTAGTTAATTCAACTAAATTTAATTCTTCAGCGTTAAACATTTGAATAGATAAAGATGGATTTCTATCCGTTCCAAATCCTAGTGCATACCATGCTCCACTTAAATATAAAGGAGAAGTTGGCATTGCATAGGTTTCAACGTTCCAGTTGTAATCTGTTTTCGTATCATATCCAGGATAGATATCTGTCCCATAAATTTGAACACAGAAAAGATATTTTTGATCATCTTCTAATAACATTGGCTCTTCTAATGGCACATATACGTTTTCGCTTTGTAAGTTTTCAGTATAGATGTACTCAGCATCTGCAACATCATTTAAAGAAGCTAAAGCAAATCCAGGATCGTTTAAATCTTCCCATTCATCTAACCACTCATACACATAGATCTCAAATAACTGACCATCTAAAGAAGTTGCGTCAGGATTTTGAGAAGTACCTGCTGAGAAATTCATACCCTGAACACCAATTCTACTCGCATTGGGATCTTGGAAAAATAAACAGCTATATAAGTTATCAGTAGTTCCGTTAAATTGGTTTGTATTATTAACTGGCTTCGAATCTACAATGTCAAGTGCTGACATTGAAAACAAATCGTCACCCATCACAAAGTCTGCTGTACGAATGTTATCATAATCAGATTCATCTATAGCATCTGCTTCAACTTCATAGTCCACATGGTAGTAACCATTCCCATAACTATCCTGAGAAAAAGTAGGTAGTGGAACAAAAACACTGTCTCCAGAAGGTAGAGTACCAATTGGGTCGGATGTTTCAAAGTAAATATCTGATCCTTCAAGACCAACAGTAACCGTCAATGTTACATTTGTTTGATCGTTTGAACCGTAATTTCTTACCCATGTTCCTACTTCCATTTCAAATTCAGAAGCATCTTGAGAAAGTTGAGATAAGTTACCAAAACTTTGTGCTCTGAAATGATCCGCAGCAGTAAATCCTATATCGTTTGCATATAGTCCATTTTTACTTCCGATAAATACTTCTGATGCTCCAGTATTAATTTCAGCACGCAATAAAGCACCGTCAATATTTGAAATCATTACAACAGGAATATTAACAGCAGCACCATCAGCACCGCCACCCATAGCTACAGGAGCTCCGCCAAGGTTGTTAATGATAATACATCCAATAGCACCTGCGTTTTGACACGCTAATGCTTTGGATCCAAACTCGCAAGAACCTCTGTATACAACAGCAATTTTACCAGTTAAATCATTCTCAGCTGCAGAACAAGCAGTAGGATCATCAAGACCAGAACCGTCATCTATTAGCACCATCTCTGATAAGATACTGTTAGCAGGGTCATCCATATCTGGAACGCTCCAATCAGCCGCCATAAAATCAGCAAAAGTAAAGTCGTAATTTCCCTCATTCGGCGAAGGTGCCTGAACGTAGAAAATAACTTGAGCACTACCCACAGTTGCCAAAAGGCATAGGCTAATAAAAAGTACAATTTTTTTCATGTTTTCAAATTTTAAATTTATCTAGCTACGAAAGTACGAAAATAAAATGAATGTAGAAATCCATTGAGTGAAGTGTTGTAAATTACATTTTATCGGCGAAGAACATGTTGTTTTCAGCTATAACTTAATGTATTCTCGATACATGGATTCAAGAATTGCACGACACTTTTTTAATGAAAAATCAATCTCTTTTTGATTGGAATAGGGCGAATTAAGCAAAATTTGATCTATCATGTGATAGACTGTATATCCATCTGCATTTTTCCATCCGTAAGAAGTAGTTGAAGTACAAAGGGCCCATGCTTGTGTAGAAGGGTCCAATAAATCTTTACTCCAATGAAAATCATCTGAGTTTATGCTCATTTGATTGAGTAATGTTTTAGCGAGGTCGGCTTGTGAACCCACTCGATCAATAGTCTGACCCACATATTCATTCTTTAATGCTCCACCCCAAATTAATAGGGGAATGTGAAAGAACTTTTCGTCAAAGGTATCTTCATTGTAAATGTTTGCACGACCATGATCTGAGATGAAAATCACGATTGTATTGTCAAAATCTGGCAAGTTGCGAATGCCTTCAACTAATTTCCCTAAATGTTCATCTGCATAATGCATGCTCGTGACATAACCATCATTGTTATAACCAGGGAAAGGATCAGTAGGCATATCGTAAGGTGAATGGGTACTTTGTGTGAACACTCCATAAAAATAAGGCCGTTTCGCACGTTGAATTTCACTCAAAAAATAGGGAAATATAGCTTCATCATGAATACCAAGTTTACCCGTTGGCTCTAAATCAAGGTCGTCTTCATCTACGATTCGATCAAAGCCAACATCTGTTAAATAACCGCCAATATTGCCATATGACAATGATCCGCCAAAGGAATAAAATGAATTATAACCCAATTCCCCAAGAGATTGATTTAATGAGGGCAGTTGACGACATTTTGAGGACTCTGTTGAGATCGAAATCCCGGAAAGCGTTGGATAACCGCTCATAATAGATGTGATTCCTGTTTCTGAAGTTCCTCCGGTTGCATACATTTTAGTAAACAGCAGCCCCTCTTCACACAACGCATTAAAACGCGGTGTGATTCCGGGCTCTCCGCCTAATGCTTCAATCATCTGTCCAGACCACCCCTCTAAAGTGACAAGAACAATGTTTGGTTGATTCTGATTAAAAATTTTAACGGAATCAATTCCATCATTTTCATAAAGCCCGGCGGTTAACTTATCAGATACTTGTGGGTCGAGATTTTGATAATACACAGATAAATCGACTTTAAAATGCACGAAACACGTATGAATAAAATTCCAAACTGGATTCACAGTGACGTCATTCACAATTTGTTTTTTAGAAAAATAGCCATCTGTTGCGCTCACAGAGATTTGTTGCAAACCTCCTCGAAACATTAAAATCAATACGAAAGCACCCACTAATAAATAGGTTATTCCAAAAAGTAGGCGTTTTGAAATGTTTTGGATGATAGGAATGATTAGATTTTTCTTAAACCAGCGGTTATATACTAAATAGGCGAATCCGATTTGAATTATGAAATAGAAAAAATACCAGAAGGTGTAAGCTGCCGTGGCGGTTCTAAAAATCTCAGATGGTGTGCCAAAGTGGATAAATATTTTAGATGACAGTTTGGTTTTCCATTCGATATAGGTGACAATTTCCCCCGACATCATAAGCGATACCAAAATCACAATTAACCAAAAATAAACACGAATCGCACCATTTATTATTCTTAAACCTTTTTCGCTCGTTATAAAAAAACTAGGAACGCTTAATATAAAAGCAATACCAGAAAGGTAGGCAAATGCGGAAAGGTCTAGCCTTAACCCATGATACGGCATTAAAAATAATTCACCATAACTTCCACTAAAATCTCCAAAAAAATGAAAAACAAATAACAGCCGTTGAAAAAGAAAAAAGATGAGCCAGATGGCGAGTAGTTTTCCAAAAAATTTGAGATGACCTTTCACAGCAACAAAACTATCAATTTCTAAAGATTTCAAATCTACTATTATGACGAAAATCACGTCTAACTACATTCATTGATTTATCTTTGCACTAAATCCAGTGTTTTATGCTCTCGAATTTAAAAGGGAAAAGACTATACAGTATCCTAAATTCAAAATGTCCAAGGTGTCATGAGGGAGACTTTCATTTAACAAACAACCCTTATGACTTGAAAAATTTTGGGAAGAATCATGAAAAATGTTCTGAATGTGAGTATCGCTTTGAAAAAGAACCGGGCTTTTTTTATGGCGCCATGTATGTGAGCTATGGTTTGGCAATTGCATTTTCTGTAGCTATTGGTGTGGCTATCCTTGTATTATTTCCCAGCGCAACATATGTCGTTTATATCGCTGCAATTTTATTAGTTATTGTAGGAACAATGCCACTTACGTTTCGATTGAGTCGCGTGATATGGATGAATTTATTCCAACATTTTGATCCGAAAGCATTACAAAACGATCAAACTAAAAATTGAGTCACGCCCAATGGAATGGATCCGCGTGGTTTAAAGTTAAAACCCAAATTTAGGAAAAGGTTGATTTATTCCTGTAATTTTACCCGAGATCGATTTTTGTGAAACTACGGACGAAGGAAATATTAAAAACCATTACTTTCAAAAGAATTTGGAATTTGTTCTTGCTCAAAATCTCATTCCATTTATCAAACTTATTTGAAAAGCCGATTCATTGGGGAAAACCAATGGCCCTTTCTATTGAACCTACGACAACTTGTAATTTAAGATGCCCGCAATGCCCGAGTGGATTGCGTCAATTTACTCGCGACACTGGAAATTTGGATGTGGGGCTAAATAAAAAAATCCTCGACCAAGTAGGTAAACAATTGCAGCATATCAATTATTATTTTCAAGGAGAACCTTTTATTCATCCCGAATTTTTGACTTTGGTGAAAGAAGCGCGCCAAAGAAACATTTATGTTGTTACCTCAACAAACGCACATTTTATAAGTGACGAAATTGCAGCGGAAATTATTACGTCTGATTTAAGTGAAATAATTATATCGATTGACGGCTTAACTCAACAGACTTATGAACAATACCGCGTCAATGGCAAATTGGACAAAGTCATTGCGGGAACTAAAAATTTGATGGCAGCAAAAAAACGATTAAACCGTCAAAATCCGGTGGTTGTATTTCAATTTTTAGTAACAAAACACAATGAACATGAAATTGCGCAACTGGAAGTGTTTGCCAAGGAATTGGGCGTAAATGAGGTTCGACTAAAAACAGTTCAAGTCTATGATTATGAAACAGGGAATGATTTAATTCCAGAAAATGAAGCACATTCGCGGTATAAAAAAAATGAAAACGGCACATTTAAACTAAAAAATAAATTCAAAAATAAGTGCTGGCGAATGTGGAGTTCGTGTGTTTTTACATGGGACGGAAAAATTGTGCCTTGTTGTTTCGATAAAGACGCCAAACATGAAATGGGCGACCTTCAACTTTGCAGTTTCAATACAACATGGAAGTCTGGGATTTATCAGGAATTTCGTAAAAAAGTTTTTACAGATAGAAAACAAATTGAAATTTGTAAAAACTGCTCAGAAGGCTCCAAGGTATGGGTTTAACTTCTCGATACGACTTTCTAAAAAAATCATTCGATTAAAACGTCCTGTTTTTTATCTTTTGGCCTTTTGAAATTTGAGAATTTAGAATTTAGAATTTGAGTTTTCGAAATTTGGAATTTACTCCCCCCCTCTCCACTTTCCCTCATTCGATTCAACGTTTAGCCTCACTAAAAGCCTCGTAAACTAATTCCCCCTTTCAGAAAAGAACTTGGTGGTGTAACTTTAGCCTTCATCCATTGTTTAAAAGATGAGCCTTTAACATATCTTTATTCAAACCAATCAAATGAAATATCTTTTTACATTCCTAATTTTTACGACTAACCTGATTAGTTTTTCTCAAGAGATTCTAACGACTAAAATTAATAGTAGTATCAAAGCCGTTACAATATTTTTAACGGGGGGCGAAGTTCACCGGAAAGCTAGTACAAACTTGAAAAAGGGGCGAAACAAACTTGTGTTCACTCAAATTAGTACAGTTGCTGATAATAAAAGCATTCAGTTTTCTAGCGAAACGCCTTTGAGTCTTGTTTCGGTGAGTTCAGAGATTGACTACTTGAGCGTTACTGAACGCAATCCGAAAATTAGAGCGATTAAAGATTCCATTCAACTCATAAATGATGAGGTCGTTGATTTGCAAAATGAAAAGTCGGCGTATCAAGTTGAGCGGCAGCTATTGGAACAGAACAAATCCATTAAAGGAGAACAACAAAACCTGACTGTTGAAGAATTAAGCGCCATGGCGGCCTATTATCGCAAACACGTGATGGAAATTAATAAAACCATGACTGCTTACGATTTGCGCATTCGCGAAAAAAACAATTTAAAGTATCGCTATCAAAATCAATTGACTGAACTGAATTATAAAGAAACAATTAAGAGTAACCAAATTGTTGTTATTGTAGACTCTGAAACGGATCAAAATTCAGTGCTTGATTTAAAATACATGGTTTCGAATTGCGGATGGCAGGCAAATTACGATTTACGCGCAAACAATATCAAAGATAAAATCTCATTAAAATACAAAGCAAAAGTTTATAATAACACAGGAAATGATTGGTCTAATGTACAATTGTTCTTATCCACATCTGACCCGAATATTTCTGCTTCGGCGCCTGAATTAGCGCCTTGGTATATGAATTATAGTTCACTAATGAATCAAGCGAATGATGCTTATGACGGAAATGAATATGTTGTTCCGAGTAACCGAGCGTATACAAAATACTACCAAAACTGGAACGCTGCTCCGCAAATGAATCAAAATTTAGATGGTCTATATGCTACGGATAATTTTGAACAACAACAGCAAGGAACAGTGGCAAACCCTGAAGACAATATTACTTTCACGAATATTGAAGTCTCGCAATTGTCAACTACGTTTGAAATTGAAAAGGAATACTCTATTCCAAGTGATGCGAAGCCTTATTTAGTGGATATTACTGAGCATAATCTTACCGCCACGTTTTCTCATAAAGCGGTGCCAAAATTAGATAAAGATGGCTTTTTACTGGCCAATATTGTTGGATGGGAAAGTTTAGACCTTGTACCAGGACCAACACAAGTTTATTTCTCTGATGCCTTTGTAGGTCAATCTTATATCAACACAAGCAATGTCTCGGATACGCTTCGGCTTTCGTTTGGACGTGACAATAAAATTCCGGTTTCAAGAAAATTGGTGCAAGAATTCAGTGATAAAAAAGTAATTGGTAGTAATCGGAAAGACAATTACACTTATAAAATAATCGCTAAAAATAACCGCGACATCCCTGTTAGGTTAAGCTTATATGACCAAATTCCAATCTCACAAGACAGTGACATTTCAATTACGATTAACGAAATCTCTGATGCAAAGTACAATGAAACAACAGGTAAATTAACGTGGTTGTTAAACTTAAATCCGGGTGAATCAAAATCGTATCAAATTTCTTTCACTATTAAATATCCAAAAGATAAAACGATTCGAGTGAAGAAGTATAGAACTATTTCATGTCCGAGTTTCTAAGGCAAGAAGAATTAACCTAATTGCTCCAACTCTAGCTCTACTTTCTTTTTGAAATTAGTCACATTGCGCACTAGCTCACCGAAAAAACGGTTGCGGTCTTTCGCATTCACCTCTGATATGAGGTTAGAATTTTGTTTTAAATTATCCAATACAAATTCTGACTCTTGAATATAATAAGGGTCAGTTGTATTGAGATAATTCATAATGTTATGCGAAAAAAACACGGCTGAACCTGAATTTGATTTAACAAGATATGTATTATCCGAAATAAAAGTTTCGTTAAAATACATATGCAATTCGTTGCCTGAAGATGGCGGTTCATTTCTAAAAGCAAACTTTCTACCTATCTCGGCTTGTGCTTTTAGATGTCCAATTAAATCCATTAAATTATCAATCAATTCAAGGGTGTAATGAAGATCTTCAAATAATCGGGCATCAAAATAATACTGGATTTGACGCAACGTCCCGCGTAAGGTTTCTAATGAATAGATTTCAGTACTAGGAATGGAATTGTAAATATTATGCGCCTCAATTCCAATCATCAACACTTTCTTATCAATCTTCTCCCTTTTGAATAATTCGTTCTCGTAAGCAGGAATTTTTAAATAGGTTTTAGCCCAAAAGAAAAACTTAAATCGCGTTAAATGCGGCAAGTTAAAAAGTTGAAAAATAGGTGTGTCGTTCACACTCATAATCATACTTGTGTCCTCCATTGCTTTAATCTGCTTCAACGCATCTCTCAAACCAATCACCCAAGTTTCAAAATTCAGCCCAATCCGATCCAGAGGTATGTAATTAAAGTTTACAATTCCTTTTTTATAGGTATCTATTTCGTCAAAAGAAATATTATAGGCCTCGCACAAGGTTTTCGTTTCGTAAATACTTAGAGGGACATCTCCTCGCAATCTGCGATATACAGCATCTTGGCTTAAGAAGAGTGTATTCATAAGAACTACGGCTATTTTTTCATTCTTCGGTAGCTGCTTCTTGATTGAGTCAAAAATTCGTTGTTGTACGTCTTGATTTACATCCATGCTCACAATTTAGTAATAATTATGCTCCATTAAGTAATTCTTGACATAGTCTGTCACTCCATCTTCCAAAGAATAGAATGGTTTCGTATAACCTGCAGATTTTAATTTATGAATATCTGCTTCTGTAAAGTACTGATACTTATCACGAATATCCTCAGGAGTAGGTACAAATGAAATTTGGGGTTCAATGCCCATGGCCTTAAATGTTGCCTTGGTCAAATCTAAAAATGTACGTGCTGTTCCCGTCCCTAAATTATAGAGTCCGCTTACGGGTTTTTCTTGCATTAAAAAAGTGCAAACACTTACCACATCTTTTACATATACAAAATCGCGCAGTTGCTCCCCATCCTTATAGTGTGGATTATGTGAAGCAAACAATTTCATAGCGCCTGAAGCTGTAATCTGATTAAAGGCGTGCATAATTACAGAAGCCATCCGTCCTTTGTGATATTCGTTAGGACCGTAAACGTTAAAGAATTTTAAACCCGCCCAAAAAGGAGGCGCTTTTCCCTGCTTCAACGCCCACTTATCAAATTCATTTTTTGATTCGCCGTATGGGTTTAAAGGCTTTAATTGACCCAAAATGTCATGACTGTCAGAATAACCATTTTCGCCAATTCCGTATGTAGCTCCGCTACTTGCATAAACTAATGGAATGCTATGCATAGTGCATAACTTCCACATATTTTGAGAATATTCCACATTCAATTCGTCAAAAATACTTTTGTCAAATTCAGTGGTATCGGTACGAGCACCCAAATGGAAAACAAATTTTATTTCGCTTGCAAAGTCTTTTGCCCATGCGAAAAATTCAGCTCGTGGAACCTTTGCCACGATTGATTTCCCATCCAAATTATTCACTTTATTTTCACGAGAAAAGTCATCCACCACCATAATATCATGATGTCCGAGTTGATTCAACTCTGCTACCAAACATGACGAAATGAAACCGGCAGCACCTGTTACTACTATCATAGTTTATTTTTTTAAGCCAAAATGTCAGTAAAACCCATATGGTAGGGTTTTTGTTCTAATTTATTTAACAAAATTAGAACTATATTTTTATTAAATTTGATTACAAAATAAATTAAAATGGAATACAACAATTATGAAGTCATTGATAGCGAATCGAAAGTAGCTGAATTATCACGTGATTTTTTCGCCAATGTCTATAAATACATGTTTTTAGCATTGTCAGTTTCTGGCTTAATTTCCTGGTATGCATCTACACAAAGGTGGTATATTGAAATGATGTACACTGAAACGGGGTTATCTCCATTAGGCTATGTCATTATTTTCTCACCTTTAGCTTTAGTGTTGCTGATTCAGGCAAGAGTCAATAAATTCTCATACGGAACTGTATTTGTTCTCTATCTTTTATACGCCTTTCTGATTGGAATTAGCTTTGCCTCGATTTTCTTAATTTACACCAGTTCGTCAATATTTTTAACATTTATTGTTACTGCTGGAGCTTTTGGTTCAATGGCCCTTCTTGGATATTTCACCAAAACAGATTTAAGTAAAATGGGGAGTTTGCTCTATATGGTTTTTTTTGGTATAATCATCACTTCTATTCTTAATGTCTTCTTAGGAAGTGACATGATCAGTTGGGTGATTTCGTTGCTAGGACTTGTAGTTTTCACAGGTTTGACAGCATGGGAAATGCAGCGAATGAAGGCCATTGCATCTGATGTATCAATAACCGGAGACGATCGCAAAAAACGAGAACTTCTTGGTGGTTTAACACTTTATATCTTATTTATCAACTTGTTTTTGTCAATTTTAAGATTTGTAGGAAATAGAGGTTAATTAAACATTAAAAAAAACAATTATGCAAGGTGGGGGAATGATGACCTATTATTGGGGTCCAATGATTATTGGTGGAGTTTTTATGCTCATCAGTTGGTTAGTTGGCAGTATGTTAAAACGTAAGTTTGCCAAATATTCTAAAGTTAGAATGACTAACGGAATGACTGGTAGAGAAGTAGCAGAGCGGATGTTAAAGGACAACGGAATTTATGATGTTAAAGTAATTGCGGTAAAAGGGCAATTGACAGATCATTACCATCCGATTCACAAAACGGTAAATTTGAGTGAGGCAGTATACAACAAAGCCAATGCAGCTGCTGTTGCTGTCGCGGCGCACGAATGTGGTCATGCCGTACAACACGCCCGAGCTTACAAACCATTAAATATGCGCTCTAAATTAGTGCCAATTCAAAATGCAAGTGGCATGGTTTTAAATATTGTGGTTATTGGAATGGCATTTTTAGGCGGTGCACTTGGCGATATTGCGCCATTCATGATTTACATGATTATTGCCGCACAGGCTGCTATTACGTTATTCGCATTAGTGACATTACCAGTAGAATTTGATGCAAGTAAACGGGCCTTGCAATGGATTGAGGTAAACGGAATTGTAACTGTAGATGAGCATGATGGTGCCAAAGATGCACTTAAATGGGCCGCCATGACTTACGTTGTTGCCGCACTTGCTGCTGTTGCTACGTTGGTTTATTGGATCATTGTATTGATGAATAGACGATAGGGCTCTTCGAGAGCTTCAGGGTCCTTACTTATGCCAATATAGTTGAGCAATGGCTTTTCCCGTTTGTTTTAACACTCAATAATTCAATGTGATATGGGTTTTATAAAAAAATTGTTTTCAAAAAAAGCCTGCGTCAAAAAAAGTTTCTAAAAGTGAAATTCAGGATATAGTTAAAACCTTCCAGAAAGAACTACCTGAAAAATTAGCCGCATTGAATGCTATTCAGGATTATCAGATCGAAACAGTAGAAATAGCCCCCGCGAAAATCAAATATATTGAGGCGGCTCAGGAAAAGATTGACATTGAAATTGACCAAGTAATCACTTTGATGAAAAAATTAATCACTTTAATCGTTGTAATTTTAAGTTTAAATGCAACTGCACAATTAGACAATGTTAAACCACATACTATTTCTATAGAATCAGGCTTATGGGATCGAGGGGTTACTGGAATCGGTTATAACTATAACTTTCTAAAAACTGAAAATTCATTCGTATCACTTCATGCTTCAGCAGGTGTTGGCTTGGGGTTCGAGAATCAAAATGGCTTGGGGTTCGAGAATGAATACTATACAATAGCTCCTTCAATTAATATAGGAGGTGAAAACGTTTTTTTAACAGTTGGTGCGCAGTATAAGTATACACAGCATTATTATTATAATTTAAGCGGGGTATTATTTGGAGGTGTAACTCCAAACTACGAAGGATCGGGTGCCGGAGGCTTTATAGGTTTTAACATTATTTCTGACGGAGGCTTTAATCTAAAAGGTCGCCTTAGTGCTACTTATTTAGCAAATTCTGGAGATAGAATGCCATTTATGCCAGGCGCTGGATTTTCTTTTGGATATAATTTTGGACGTTAGAAGGTAGTTCTAATTATGGGTAAGCTTTATTTAACATTAAATGGTTGAGCAACATCCCCAAGTCTATAATATTGCAAGGCTTTATTTAAAGATTCGTTTGCATTTATAACTTCTAAAGAAAAGTAGAACGTATCTAACCACTCATGTAATTCTAAAAATTTCAACTCATAATCTCCCGATTCAGATTGATATGTCAACATATCACCGTTCACATCAAATTTAGACGAAAACAATGACTTTTTATTCAATGTAGATGGCGGCGTAAAATCAGTAAAAGTCGTTGTATCGAATCCTGGATGTTGGCGGGCATTGTAAAATTCCCAATCTTCTTGAAATACATAATCCCAATTCACTTTATTGGTTTTAAGCATATCTAGATCATCATCCGCCTCAAAAGGGAGAAAGTAAATGAAGTTTGTTATTGGACCTTGGGTATTTGTGAATCTAATCGTATCGCCAATCTGCTCAAACACATTGACTACTTCGGGTCCATCATTCACCTGTCTAAATGACACCGTATTGTCTTTACAGCTATATGGCCCATGAGTTATTTGATATTGTGGATATTCAAACATTTGAACACTATCTTCAGTAAATGACCAAACAACTTGATTTTCAAAATCTACATTTGCAATATTCCCACCGTTGAAAGGAGATGCAAATTCCATCTTTACTTGCATCCAATCTCCAACCAAACTAGGAATATTGTTAGCAGTTGAACTGGAGTTAGAATTGTTTTGATTTTGCTCTAAATCCTCAATCCAGGTTTTTCTTTCTTTCTCTCCACCACAACTTGAAACCAACAATAAAAGTACGAGTGATGTTATCGGTAAAACCTTAAACAATGTTTGAATCGACATAAATGATTTTTAATTGATACGGTCAAATATAAAGTGTCTTGGTGGAAATACCGCATAACTAAATTAAATATCCAAGTCTTCCATCCAAAAAAATGCACATAATGCTTAAATTTGCACAAATTATTCGGTATGACGGTTGAAGAAATAAAAGCAGCAATTTGCGCAGGAATTCCAAATGAAATTCCCACAAAAAAAGAAGATAATCCAACAATTAACCGTGCACCAAAACGGAAAGATATTCTTTCAAAAGAAGAAAAAATACTCGCATTAAAAAATGCGTTGCGCTATTTCCCTAAATCGCAGCATGCCGAATTAGCAGCTGAATTTGCAGAAGAATTAAAAACGTTCGGTAGAATATATATGTACCGCTATCGTCCAGATTATAAAATGTACGCCCGCCCAATTAGTGAATACCCCGGGAAATCAGAACAAGCCAAGTCTATTATGGCCATGATTCAAAACAATTTGGATTATGCCATAGCACAACATCCGCATGAATTAATTACCTACGGGGGTAACGGTGCCGTTTTTCAAAATTGGGCGCAATACTTATTGTGTATGCAATATTTGTCTGAAATGACAGAAGAGCAAACCTTAACCATGTATTCTGGTCATCCCATGGGATTATTCCCCTCTCATAAAGATGCCCCGCGGGTTGTAGTCACCAATGGAATGGTAATACCGAACTACTCAAAGCCGGATGATTGGGAAAAGATGAATGCACTTGGTGTGAGTCAATACGGACAAATGACTGCCGGATCTTATATGTACATTGGACCACAAGGAATTGTACATGGAACAACGATTACTGTTTTAAATGCTTGCCGAAAACTACCGGGAGATGGCACCACTGCTGGGAAATTATTTTTAACCGCTGGACTAGGTGGAATGAGCGGTGCACAGCCGAAAGCTGGTAATATTGCTGGTGTAGTTTCTGTGACTGCAGAAGTGAATCGTAAGGCAACAGAAACGCGTCATTCGCAGGGATGGGTGGATGAAGTAATCAGTGATTTAGATGAATTATGTGCACGCGTAAGAACCGCAAAAACCAATAAAGAGGTGGTCTCAATCGCCTATCAGGGCAACGTGGTTGATGTTTGGGAAAAATTTGATCAGGAAGAGATTTTTGTTGAATTGGGATCTGACCAAACCTCATTACACAACCCATGGGCTGGAGGCTATTATCCCGTAGGTTTGACTTTTGAAGAGTCGAATGAAATGATGGCGAATCAACCTGATTTGTTCAAAGAAAAAATTCAAGCCACATTGTGTAAACATGCAGCTGCAGTTGACAAACATACCGCAAAAGGAACCTACTTCTTCGACTATGGCAATGCTTTTTTATTGGAAGCAAGCCGTGCTGGAGCAGATATAATGGCGGAAAATGGAATTGATTTTAAATATCCTTCATACGTACAGGACATTGTGGGACCCATGTGTTTCGATTATGGATTTGGACCGTTTAGATGGGTTTGTGTTTCAGAAAAACCTGAAGATTTAGCCATAACTGATAAAATTGCATGTGATGTTTTGGAAGAAATTAAAAATAATTCACCCGCTGAAATTCAGCAGCAAATGGCTGATAATATTCAATGGATTAAAGGCGCCCAGAAAAATAAACTAGTGGTAGGTTCTCAAGCCCGTATTTTATATGCTGACGCAGAAGGACGCATAAAAATTGCAGAAGCATTCAATAACGCAATTAAAGCCGGTAAAATTGGCCCTGTTGTTTTAGGCCGAGATCATCATGATGTATCTGGGACGGATTCACCTTATCGTGAAACGTCTAACATTTATGACGGATCAAAATTCACTGCCGATATGGCAATTCATAATGTAATTGGAGATGGTTTCCGCGGAGCAACATGGATTTCAATACACAATGGTGGTGGCGTTGGCTGGGGTGAGGTTATAAATGGTGGATTTGGAATGTTGCTGGATGGTAGTGAAGATTCAGATCGTCGTTTAAAAATGATGTTGCATTGGGATGTGAATAATGGAATTGCTCGTCGAAGCTGGGCTAGGAATGAGGGCGCTATTTTTGCTATAAAACGTGAAATGGAACGTACGCCTAGTTTGAAAGTTACCGTTCCCAATTTGGCGGACATTGATTTGGGTGGATTGGTTTAGGTTGGCTGTTTTTTGATGATCTGATGATTCGATACTTTTGATGTTTGGAATTTTGGAAATTTGGTCTTAACAGCAATCCGAATTCGACCATTGACTGTTGCCCACTCCGTCCTGCATTTTCAAATTGTTACGACTATTGCCTTAAGCTGCTCAAACAGAATCAAAAAAAAAGATGAATCACTTATTAAATATTGAAATTAACTAAATTTCAACACTTTACATCAACTAACATTTATACTATGAATTATAAACCATTGTTTACCCTACTCTTATTGACATTTTTAGGAATGTCATCTACGTTTGCTTTAAATCCGTCTCGCACCTACAAACAGTTGCCTGATAAATACAACATGAAGTATGAAGCCCATTCAGTTGAAACGTCAGATGGCGCAAAATTAAAAGCTTGGTATTTCCCTGCGGCTGAAAGAACAACTCGTCTCATTTTGATTAGCCATAACGGCGAAGGCAATATGGCAGATTACTTGCGCCGAGTTGATGCTTTTCACAATATGGGATATAAAGTTGTGACCTACGACTATCGTGGATTTGGAGAAAGCTCTGAATTTGAAATTGACAATAACATGTACATCTATCCACATTTTCAAGATGATATGAAAGCCATGATTGACTTTTGTAGACAACAATTTGTACAAACTTTTGAGATATGTATGGCTGGGGTGTTTGAGCGGGTCTAGCATTAGGAGTTGGTTACAACCGAAATGAAATTAAGAGTATAATTGCCGATACTCCGTTTTTATCAATGGAAGTCTAGAAGAAAGAGAATCGCAATTATTTTGCGAGATCAAAAACGCCTTGCAATTCGTAAATCGCATATTTTTTTTCTTGCCCTTTTGAAGCGTTGATCATGGCTTTTGCAACAATCACATCTTTTATTGGGCGGTATTTTCGAATGCCAGGCACCCAAGAAAAAGCGTACATAATTGGCGTGAATATTTTTTCAACCCAACGAAATTCTTCACGCTTGCCAGCCAACATTGAAGGGCGAATGATACTGACATGCTTAAAATCAAGGGCTTTTGCGGCTTCGTCTAATTCCCCTTTCATGCGAGAATAAAAAACATTGGATTTTGAATTTGCTCCGGCTGATGACAGCAATACAAGCTTTTTAGTTCGAGCTTTACTTGCCAACTCAGCGGTATTAAACTGCATGTCAAAGTCAATTTCCCACTGCCTTTCTTTTGTTCCGGCGGTTTTAATTGTCGTCCCTAAGGTTGAGAATAACACATCAGCTTTTAGTACAATAATACTAGATTTTATTTGATAGAAATTAATGAGTTCTTCGGTTAGTTTGGCATGTTCAACTCCTGTTGCTCTTCGGGTAAGCACTTTTATTTCTGAATAAGCATCATCTTGTAATAGCTCATGCAATAATGCGCGTCCTATTAATCCTGTTGCTCCAATTAGTATTGCCTTCATGCTTAAATTTTACTAAACAAATCCCAAACTACAACACCAGTGCAAACTGATATATTTAAAGAATGTTTGGTTCCAATTTGCGGAATTTCAATTACGCCTTTACACGCATAAATCACCTCTTGCTGCACACCTTCTACCTCATTCCCCATCACAATTGCGGTTTTCTTTCCTGGCATTGGATTAAAATCATTGAGTTTGATGCTGTCCTCGGCTTGCTCAATCGCATAGGTATCGACACCATCTTCGTTTAAGCGCAAAACTAAATCAGTTGTATCTTCTACATATTCCCAATCCACCGACTCTGTTGCTCCAAGCGCCGTTTTATGAATGTCGCGGTGAGGAGGCTGTGCAGTAATTCCACAGAGGTAAACCTTCTCTATTCGAAATGCATCTGACGTTCTGAAGACAGAACCTATATTATTTAAACTACGAATATTATCCAAAACAATAATGAGGGGAGTTTTCTGAGCTTCCTTGAATTCATCTACCGTAATTCGGCCCAATTCATCCAGTTTTAATTTTTTGCGTGAATTACTCATAATTACAAAGATAGTTTTGTTTTGCGTTGTGGTACTTCAGCTAAAATGGAACTGAATTCTTATTTTAGCTGAAGTACCACATTAAAGTTTTAGAAAAAATTGAAAGTTTTATTTAAAAAAATATTAAGTCATTGTTTTAATCATTTTTTTGAAGAAGAAATCCTTTTTAATTTCAACCAAATTTCTGATAGTTGAGCCTTTTTTCTTGAATAAATCAAAAGAAGTACCTAATTGATCAGACGAATTAGCAATTTGATCTAATGCCTCATCAAATGTTCCATAAATAGTTAAACTATCTTTTTGGACTTGTCTATAACTAAAAGCTAAAAAAAAGAATAACACAAAAATAAGAGCTGCCTTTTTTTCCATTTATTTTCTTTTTTTGAAGTTGCAAATACTATCACTACCCAATATAAGAGTAGCACAATCAGCAGTATAAATGAAATATTTCTGATTGTGAAATAATGTCCAACCGAACTTTTCCCTGCTGATCATACACTCATGGATTTCCCCAACTTTGAATTCTGGTTTATTTGATGAAAATGAGATCACACTATTAAATTATTCTGCGACTAATTTTTCCCAAAAAACCAAAATTAATTCTTGATAATGAGCTATTTCTCTCTAAACCTTTACCAATCCAATCACCGTATCGCCTTCTTCCAAATCGGCCAATAAGTGATTGCTAGCTTCTAAAGAATCAAATCCAATACCATCAGCTAAAACCTCAGCTTTAATATATTCTTGATTGGTTTCAATAGCTGCTTTTACAATTTCATTCGTGTCAAATGTTAACTGTATGCGGTCCATTACTTCTAAGCCCGATTCCTTACGGTAGTTCTGAATACGACTAACCAACTCTCTTGCAATTCCCTCCCTTTTAAGTTCGTCATTTAATGTAATGTCCAATGCAACGGTCATTCGCCCTTCTGACGCCACTAACCACCCTGGAATATCATCTGTTACAATATCAAAATCTGCTAAATCTAATTCAATTGAATCGCCATTAATTTCGCCTTTCCATCCGACGTTCGCTTCTAGTTCTGAAATATCTGTACCCGTCCATTGACCAACCATGCCAGCAATCGCTTTCATTTGTTTGCCATATTTAGGGCCGATTGTTTTAAAATTCGGCTTAATCTTTTTAACCAAAACATCCTCCGTATCTTCCAACATATCAATTTCCTTGATATTGGTTTCAGAAAGTATAATGTGTTTAACATCTTCTAGTCGTCTTGCAAAATCAGCATCTAAAATAGGCACCATAATTTTTTGCAATGGTTGACGCACTTTTAATTTAGCGCCCTGTCTTAAACTCAATACCATAGAAGAAACTTTTTGAGCAATGCCCATTTTCTCTTCTAAATACAAATCAATTTCTGCTTCATTCACCGTTGGGAAATTCGCTAAGTGAACCGACTCTAATTCATGTCTTTTTGAAACAATATTCAAATCTTGAAATAATTGATCGCAGAAAAACGGAGCTATTGGTGAGCCTAAAATTGCGACCGTTTCCAAACATCTATATAAGGTTTGATACGCAGAAATTTTATCCGCTGTATAATCTCCTTTCCAAAAACGACGACGACATAAGCGCACGTACCAATTGGACAATTCGTCATTGACAAAAGCTTGTATTAATCGTCCTGCTTTGGTAGGCTCATAAGCTTCAAACGATCCATCTACTGAACCAATTAAAGTGTTTAACTTTGAAAGGATCCAACGGTCAATTTCTGGACGATCATTGATTGCCATCTCTGGCTCAGCGTACGAGAAATTATCAATACTTGCATATAATCCAAAGAATGAATAGGTATTGTATAATGTGCCAAAGAATTTACGTTGTACTTCAGTAATTCCCTCTTCATCAAACTTTAAATTGTCCCAAGGTTGTGCATTGGTAACCATATACCAACGTGTGGCGTCAGCCCCGTATTTCGCCAAAGTCCCAAATGGCTCAACCGCATTCCCTTTACTCTTTGCCATTTTATAGCCGTTCTTGTCTTGGACTAATCCATTAGACATGACGTTTTTATAGGCAACAGAATCAAATACTAATGCTGCAATAACGTGTTGCGTATAAAACCAACCCCGTGTTTGATCAACTCCCTCTGCAATAAAGTCAGACGGAAAACCTTTACGGTCATCAATTAATTCTTTATTTTCAAACGGATAATGGTGCTGTGCATAAGGAACAGAACCTGAATCAAACCAAACATCAATCAAATCAGCCTCACGCTGCATTGGTTTTCCTGTAGGAGATACCAAGATGATTTGATCCACATAATTTTTATGCAAATCAACTTGATTATAATTGTCATCAGACATGTCCCCTGCAACAAAATCAGCTAATGGATTTGCATCCATAATTCCAGCATCAACTGCTTTTTGAGCTTCTGTTTGTAATTCTTCAATAGATGAAATACAGATTTGTTCTGTTCCATCTTCAGAGGTCCAAACTGGAATTGGAATTCCCCAATAACGAGACCTTGAAAGGTTCCAATCATTTGCTGATGCCAACCAATTTCCAAAGCGACCTTCACCAGTAGATTTAGGCTGCCAATTAATTGTTTTATTTAACTCCACTAGGCGTTCGCGCTTATCAGTAACTTTAATAAACCATGAATCTAAAGGGTAATACAAGATTGGTTTATCAGTTCTCCAACAATGCGGATAGGAGTGTTCGTATTTTTCAATTTTAAATGCTTTATTCTCAATTTTAAGCTTGAGTGTGATTCGATCATCCACACTCATATATACTTTCAAATCGGCAATTATATCTTTTAGATTTTCACGCTGGATGGCTAATTCTGCCGCGTCTTCACCGGGCTCTAAATATTCTGCTTTTACATATTCACCACCTAAACCAAAAATAGGATCGGCAACCTCAGCTCTAAAGCGTCCTCGTAAATCAACTAGAGGAACTGGATTTTCATTCTCGTCTAAAATCAATAGAGGCGCAACACCGGCTGCTTTTGCAACTTGCATATCATCTGCTCCAAAAGTAGGAGCTGTGTGCACTATTCCGGTTCCATCTTCTGTTGTTACAAAATCTCCAGGAATGACAACAAATGCTTTATCTGCACCCTCATAAGGTTGGCAATAATCTAATAATTGCTCGTATTTGATGCCTTCTAAATCTGCTCCTTTACATTCGCCAATGATTTGAAAAGGGATTTTTTTATCGCTTTTGGTATAAACCAATTCATCTGCAGATTCAACCGCCATATATTTTTTTGTAAACTGCTTTCCAACCAAATTTTTGGCTAATATAACCTCCACTGGTTCGTGCGTATATTGGTTCCAAGATTTGACCAATACATAGTCAATCTTTGGTCCAACAGTTAGCGCCGTATTCGAAGGCAAGGTCCAAGGAGTCGTAGTCCAAGCCAAGAAATATACATGCTCTAAATTTGCATTGTCAAACGGAACAGTTTCACCCGTTTTTAATTTAAACTGAGCTACACAAGTCGTGTCTTTTACATCCTGATAAGCGCCGGGTTGATTAATCTCGTGCGAACTTAGTCCTGTTCCGGCTTTTGGTGAATAGGGCTGAATCGTGTAACCTTTATACATCAAATCCTTATTATAAATTTGACCTAAAAGCCACCAAACCGACTCCATATACTTACTTTCATAAGTAATATAAGGATCGTCCATGTCTACCCAATAGCCCATTTTTTCGGTGAGTTTATTCCACTCATCCGTATAACGCATTACCGATTCACGACATGCTTTATTATAATCCTCAATGGATATTTTTGTTCCAATATCCTCTTTAGTAATACCTAATTCTTTCTCCACTTTCAATTCCACAGGCAGTCCGTGCGTATCCCACCCGGCTTTACGTTTTACTTGAAAACCTTTAAGGGTTTTATAGCGGCAAAAAATGTCCTTAATTGAGCGCGCCATTACGTGGTGAATACCTGGCATTCCATTCGCAGAAGGCGGACCCTCTGTAAAAATAAAGGGTGGATTTCCTTCACGTGTATCAATACTCTTTTGAAAAACGCGATTTTCTTCCCAGTTTTTCAATACTTTCTCGGCTACGTTAGGCAAATTAAGCCCCGGATATACAGGATATTTCTGACTCATTTCAATTTCAATAATTATACCCTGCAAAAATAGGGAATTTTTGTGCACATTTTGCCATATTATTCACTTGGAGTCGTCGATTTTGAGTGATCGATTAAAAAACGAGACTTCCGATAAAAATTAATCGAATCTTAAGAAAGCCTATTTATTGACAAATTGCAAAAATACAGATGCATCATTTCCTATTTTAACTTCTGCAATATATGGACCTGGTGCCGCATCAAAATCAAACGCTAAGTCCTTTTCATTTTCAAAGTTGTACTTCGCAATTTGTTGACCCGAAATTGACCAAATAATAACTGACGCATGCGGCGCAATTGCAATTAGCATAATATGCAATTCTCCCTCAGTTGGATCAGGAAATAGTTGGAGAAACGGATAGGCTTAAAAAATTAAAAGATGAAACAGGTTAGACATAACAGGCAGAAGTATCGGTACAAATACCATTATCGAGTACGACTGCATAACTGCCTTCAGTGACAATATTAAAAGATTGATCAGTTGCTCCGTCAATAGGTGCATAATCATCATTGCAATCCTCCCACTGATAGGCCACAACATCCATAGATGCAGTTAATGTAGTCCCATCTAGAAATATTGCAAGAATGAAAAATGGAATTGTAATGTTAACGTTAATTGCTACTAGTGAATCGCAGCTAGAATCGCTATCAACCGCGGCAATGTAAGTGCCAGAGCTAGTATAGGTCACATCCGAAGCTTCCCAATAATATTCGAAACAAGCATTTACAGTATCGACTGCCGTATATGGAATAATATCACATTCGGAAAGCTTGACTAAATAAGGGGAGAAAAAACACGTATCAAGCCTTGAAACAAGCTCTAATTCGCCATCACCAGGATTAAAATCTGCCTTACCGACAAAAGTTCCGGCAGCATAAATAGCACCTTCTGGTCCTGATAAAACATCAGTCCCTAAGACATGATGATCTCCTCTAAATCCTTTTACCCATTCAAATTCCCTATAAATTCGCCCCCAATTGTTATATTATCTGGAGATTCAACGTCTATTGTATTGATAATTGAATTATATGAAAACTCCCCGTCTGTATCCCCCCGTAACATTTGCGCGGATATGAAATTACCATCAGCATCTAACTTTTGTATAAACCCTGCAAAACCTCCAGTTGAAACCAATTCATAAGCCCCTACTCCGGGGTCAAAATCATGGGATCCGAAGAAAAACCCTACCAAATAGATATTCCCCAAATTATCCAAATCGCTGCAATCATATGAAAGTTCAAATGCTGGCGTATATGCCAAGAGTTTCGCCCATATTAGTTCCCCATCATTACTCCATTTGGCAACAAATCTCCTAGTATAAACTTCATCAGGCACATCTAAACCAAGATAGAACTCACCAGGACCTGGATCACAATCGATTGAATCTGTAAATGTGCCTGTAAAAACTATATCTCCCGATAGGTCCAACTTCATACTCCTTGTGTCTGTAGCAGCACCATCTAAACTTTTTGCCCAAACAAAATCCCCTTCGCTATCCAATTTCAAAATAAAAAGTTGGCTATTTATATTTGGCGAATACAGCCTAAATTCTCCAATTCCTGGATCAGCATCTACAGAGTCTTTAAATTCGCCATAAACAAATATATTTCCATCCGTGTCTAATGCGACATGATGTGTCCTAGAACACTCAGAAACACCCATGGATTTAGCCCAAATAAGGTTGCCATCAAGATCTATTTTTTGAATGAATCCAGAAAAACCAAATAGACCTGGGTCAGTTAAGAGATATTCATCCTGACCGGGATCGAAATCTTTAGTTACTCTTGTAAATTCCAACTCGAATTATATTGCCTTCATTATCCAGAGCCCGTTATGAAACATAGTTATGCATTGCTATTACATCATGAACTAAAGAGGATTCCGAAGCCTTGCCAACATAAGCCCACTCATATGATTGAGCTGTAACGAATTGAAAACAAAGCGCCGAAAAAGCAAATAAACTAAAGACAAAACGAATCATAGGGTTAGGTTCTTAACCATATCACGTGAGAATGCTGAAATAAGTTGGGTATTCTGTAAATAAATCCGTGAAATAACTATTAACTGGGCGCATAAGCTTATAGCTATTTAATTGGATTGTGTGCCTATTTCTCCCAGTCCAAAATGGTGACTTCTCCATTATCTCCAAAAGGACCTTGTTGCTGTCCATCAATTCTCGGACGCCATAATTCGCCACCTTCACCTCCGAAGTTTTCTATAAAAATTTGATCAAAATGAGGGCGCGCCTCCTTTGTAATAAAAACAGTAACATCACCCCCTTTTCCGCCTTTACCGCCGTATTTGCTAATACCGCCTTTACCGCCTTGGGTTTGAATTTCAATCCAACCTACTCCTACTTTCAAATACTTTTCTAATAGAATGCCATCTTCACTTCGGATTTCAACTTTAAGAAATTTACCCCGTTCTTTTGACGGTACGATTGAAATATGCACATCTAAGTCGGGTCCATCTCCTCCAACAATTGCAGGATCGCTGTTGTTTGTAAGTGTTTGTGTGTTGTCTATAAATTCAAGATTGATTCGTTTTGAAATTGGAATTTTCTTATACCCGTTGGCACTATTCGCGCGAGGGTCGTACCCATTTGAGCCACGAAAAACTACCTTTTGCCTTACATCATATAAAATGGGCAATTTCCTTTGCCATTGAATTGATTTTTTGCGTCTTAGACGAATGGTAAGATTGACAAAAGGATCGTCATACGCATCATCTGCAATTTTAATCAGCATTTTAGTCCGCGTTTTTTCATGTACCACGGCGCCTCCTTCTAACTCAAAAATATAATCTGCGAAATTAATGGTGACGTTAGATTCATTCGAATTAATCACAGACGAATCCTTCATTTTGGTATTGATAGTCATCTCAACCACATTTCCTGGATAAATTTCAGATGGACCAAATTCAATACTACAGCTGACAATTTTCCGCAATTGTCCCGGTCGAATAAGGGACATGCTTAAAAAGCTTAAACTAAGGATTATGAAAAATTGCTTCACCATTTCTGTTTTCTAACACAATAATGCATCAAAAATTGTTCCGTTCAATACTTACGCGGCATTTTTTTTTGTTTTTGTCTTTGTAGCCCTCTTTTTATATGGACGAATGATCAATCTTCTACAAATGTATTCGTCCAAATATGAACTCCGAGTTTTTTCAAATACTCATGTGCCTTTTTTGATGATTTTTCTTTCATTGCAGACAAGACTGTATCGGACGCTTCAATCAAATGAATTTTCATTAATCGCAGGTCTAAATCCGGAAAGTCTTTCGGTAAAATTTTGTTCTTTAATTCCGCCAAGGCTCCAGCTAATTCAACACCAGTAGGCCCAGCACCAACAATTACAAAATTCATTAATTTTTCACGCTCTACAGGGTTGGTGGTATTCAATGCTAACTCAAAATTTTGTAGTATTTTGCTCCTTAGATCCAAAGCCTCCGTTAAAGACATCATTGGAATGGCGTTTTCAGCAATTGATTGATTTCCGAAGAAATTATTTCCTGCACCAGTTGCAATCACCAACTTATCATATTTCAAATTACCAATATCCGTTTTTATCGATTGGTTAACAGAGTCAATTTTTTGCACAGCTGCCATGCGATAAAACGTATTCTTCTTTTTTCGCAATGTTTTACGAATTGGATAAGCAATCGAATCAGGTTCTAAACCTGCCGAGGTCACTTGATATAAAAGGGGTTGAAAAGTATGATAGTTGTTTTTATCAATGAGAACAACTTGTTAATTGTTTGAATTGATTTGTCTGGCTAATTTTAGTCCGGCAAATCCCGCGCCAATTGCCACTATACGTGGCAAATCTATCGTTGGGATATTCATTGGAATAATTTTTACCAAAGGTACGAAAAAGGGCTGTGATCATCCTGAAAAATAGTGGCCAGTATAATTTAACTTATTTGGTCGAAATTTCTATTGAACAAATTTTATCTCAGTTAGATACGTCTGAACTACTTATGAATAAAAAACCCCGTCGATTCGCACTTAGCGAAAAGACGGGGCTGGATAATTGAGACTAGCTCAATATTTTATTGCTTGATCACTTTGATCGTTTTAGTTTGGTCTTCAATTGTTAAATTAACGAAATAAATTCCTTTTGCAAATTCGCTTAAAGAAATTTCTTCGTTTTTAACACCGTTGCCGTTAAGAATCGTTTTTCCGTTAATAGTAACAATGCTATAAACAAAGGCTTCTGGAGACTGAATAATAATGTTATCCGTAGTTGGATTTGGATAAAGAACTATTTTGGCCAGCTCAATATTTGAGATAGATACTTGGCTTGTTAAATCAATCACAACTGTTGTCGTACATCCATTATCATCCATAACAACAAGCGTATATAGACCGCCAACTAAATCAGTCAAATCTTCTGTATCATCAAAATCTCCAGTACCATCATTATCCCAATCAAAAGTATAACCAGGTGCACCTCCAGAAACAGAAACATCAATGGCACCGTCGCCACCAAGAATTTCATCAGTTAAAGTAGAAGTAACAACAATTTCGTCTAAGACTTCAACAGTAACACTGGCTGTATTTTCACATCCATTATCATCTGTTCCTATTACCGTGAAAATATTTGTTCCGGCTGTTTCCATTGCAATTGGTTCGTCGTTTGTAACTCCCATATCCCATTCATAAACTTCAGCTCCATCACCATTGAAGGTAACTTCATATCCAAAACAAACCTCCGTTTCAGAAGCCGAAGCGGTTACTGTTGGTAATTCATACACCGTTACTTCAATCTCATCTGTATCTTCGCATCCGTTATCATCTGTACCTGTTACTGTATATGTCTCAGTACCTATGTCTGGAACAAAAGCTTCATCATCTGTAACTCCCATATCCCAATCATAATCCTCAGCACCTTCTCCAGTTAATATTAGTTCATCACCCTCGCACAATTCAGTTGCGTCTGCAGTTGCTTCAACTACTGGTAGCTCAAACACAGTAACTTCTATTTCCGCTTCATTTTCACATCCATTATCATCCGTTCCAGTCACAACAAATACTCCTGATTCGTCCAATTCAATAGGTTCTCCATCAACGATATCAATAGGACCCCATTCGTAAGTTGTAGCTCCACCACCAGTAAAAGTTACTGATTCACCTAAACAAATTTCAGTTTCATCAACTGAAGCCGTTACTTCTGGTAATTCAAAAACTTCAATATCAACGGTAAATCCACAATCCAAATCGTCATCACTTGAACTGGTATAAGTTGTTACGCCTGCAGCATCCGGTTCAAATGGTTCGCCATTTGTAACGCCACCATCCCAAGTAATTACTCCTTCTCCTTCAGCGTCTAACGTAAACGTTTCTCCTAAACAAATTTCTTCTGAAGACACCGTTACCGTTAGCGGCAAACATAATTGTATAATAATAATTGATCCGTGGCCAGGATTCACGCCAGCTGTATTCGTTTGATTTACGCCGTCATTGTATGAACCGCCGCCACCGCCGCCATCATTGTTACTTGTTCCGCCGCCGCCGCCAGAATATCCGCCGCCGCCAGCGCCTCTATCACCTGCGCCACCGCCGCCGCCAAAGCCACCTTCTGAATGTGTTCCTGAACCGCCCAATGCAGGTTCACCACCTTGTCCACCATCTACAAAAGCTCTCCCACCTGGCACCGTGCCAGCCGAACAAGCACCTCCTTCTGTGAAAAAGCCGCCACCGCCACTTGCCCATGTCGACCCAGGCGAATCTGCTCCAGGAGTATCTGCAGTACCGCCAGTTAAGCCACTTGCAGCAGCTCCACCGCCACCACCTGTGCCACCAGGAGCGCCAGAAACACCTCCTGCTTGACCAGCTTCAGTGATTGCACCACGTGTATTCACATTAATTCCTGGTGACCCTTTTCCATGACCACCGCCACCACCGGCAACAATTAGTGGCATGTCATCTATTGAATAAACAACGAACGATCCGCCACCGCCACTTCCATGTTGGAAGTCATCAGTAGCTCCTGCTTGACCGACTAATAGTTTTAATTCCTGCCCAGAAACCAAATCGAATTCTCCATACATTCTTGCTCCAAGCCCACCAGCGTCACCGCCTTGTGCTCCAGAAACCTGAATTGAGTATTCACCAGTTGCAGGAACCGTCCAGTATTGAATTCCGTCTGTTTCGGTAACATCACCCTCAAGCGTAGTCCCAACATACTCAGCAGTTACGGCGCCTGCGTCAGGACCATCCTGACCTGTTGCCCCACAATTTGTAAAAGTGAAAGTTTCTTGAGAATGCACAAATCCCACAATAGAGATTGCGATTATTAGAAACACATGTTTTAAAGTGTAATTTTTGTTCATAGCTAATAATTTAAGTTCGACTGTAAATTTAATCAAAAGTATCTCAGAATTATACGTATTTATCCCTAATTTTTAAAACCCGCTACAAACCACTAAAGACAGTCTTTCAATCAATTATTAGCCTAAAATTCGTTGAATATGCAATAAATTATTTTCGCCTCTTGGAAAATCAACTCGTGAAACATAGACTTCAACGTTGTTCGCGTCATGCCCACGTGCACCGCAGTCTCCCGTTGACCCATTATAACTTAATGAATAGCGTCCTTTAAAATGTATTGGAATGGATATGGAATAAGAAATTTCGGGTTTTTCGATCATTTGGGCGTTGATGTGAATATAGGGGTCATTTAATGCATTATAATATGAGCCCAAAGTCATTTTTCTTTTGCCGCACCACTTTCTTTTTCCCGAGCCGGATATTGAAATATTAAAATCTCTAAAACCAAAGCGAGCTCCTTTGTTTGAATATACCACCTCTCCTGTTTCCAAAGCGAATGACATAGTAACGGGCATAGAAGTTCCTGCAAAAATTGAGCGTTTTTCTGAAAGAATTTTACAGGATTCAATTAATGCTAACTGCTTTTTCTTCCGCATTGAAAAAGAGTTAAAAGAAAGACCAAGAATAAATGCAATGAGTAATGTTCTAACCATATGGGAATTGTTAAATGCTTTTCCCCATTTGTCCAAATTCTGTGCCAAAACACAATCTAAAACGTTTAGTTGCTAACTAAATCGGTTTAGAAGCTGCCTGTGAATTACGTATTTTATAAAGTATTTTTAAAGTACAGGATAAAAAGCATCCTCTAAATGCTCAATTGACAGCCCATTTTTATTCAGAACTATTGAAATGATATCAAATTGCGTTTCACCAATAAAGGTGTTGTCTTCAATGTAGGCGTTTGCGACCTTTACAATAGCCCGTTGTTTTTTCTTTGTTACTGTAATTTCAGGGCCTGCTAAGTAATGACTTTGCCTCGTTTTTACTTCAACAATTCTTAAAAGGTCATTTTTAAAAACAATAATATCCACCTCAGCCCGCTTGAAACGGAAATTACGCGCCAATATTTGAAATCCTTTTTTTTGGAGGTAGTCAACGGCAATAATTTCACCCTCTTTTCCCAATTCAATATGATCTGCCATAACATGATATATAAAGTCAAGTTTTTGACTTTTAGTTAAAAGGGGTTAGAAAGAGAAGTTGAACTTTTAAAATTAATCAATTATTTAAAAACGAACAATATCCTGTGCAATTCATATCTCGAATAATTAACAAACCTGTGTACATTTTCGTAATTTTGGTAACGGAATCTTTCAAATTGATTTATAATAGCAATATGAAGTCATTTTTATCACTCATATCTCTTTGCATTTTAATGCTAGTGAGTTCAAAAGGATTTGGGCAAAATTATTCGTTCAAGAAAAAATTTGGGACACAAAAAAACACTATGTATGTCTACTGGGGATATAATCGTTCGATTTACTCCAAGAGCAACGTTAATTTTTATGGTCCAGAATATGATTTCACAGTAAAAAAGTTAGCGGCTTCGGATCGACCTTCTCGTGAGTTTGCTACCTATATTAATCCTGCCACCATAAGTGTTCCGCAGTTCAATATTCGTGTAGGCTGGTACTATAAATTCCGTTGGGACATTTCTATCGGATATGATCACATGAAATATGTCATGAAGAAGAATCAAAACCTCTATATAAATGGTGATGCGGGCACAACCACTACAAGTCAACTTATTGGAGAATATACAGACGAGGATGGTTTAATTCCAATTCGATATGATGATTTACACTATGAAAACACCAATGGTTTAAATTATATCTCTTTTCAACTCAGTAACACCGCACCACTATTCAAAACGAATGATCGTAAATTTGCGATCCAACGCCGTGCAGGATTCGGACTCGGCCCTGTTGTTACACAGACTGATTTTAATTGGGACGGCGAAATTTATCACACTAACTTTGGATTATCCGGTTATGGTTTTTCTGCGCATGGCGGTGTTAGATTTGACTTTTTTAGCCGTTTCTTTTTAGCTTCAAACTGGTCGGGAGGCTTTATACATTTGCCAAAAAATAGAACCGCACCTGTGGATGATTTATTCGCGAAACAAAAATTTGTCTATGGCCAATGGGAGTTACTCGGAGGGGTGCTTTTCTATCTCAAAACAAAAAATGGTTGCGACACTTGCCCTGATTGGCATTAGATAACAGAATTGAGTTTTGAGCAAGAGTCTTAAGTTTTTCCCTTGTAATGATTTAGTGTAATGATAAAATACATCTGATCACATCAAACTTAATTGATAATTGCCCATTATCTTTACCATCATGAATTTCATTGATACGCACACCCATTTATTTACGGAACAATTTGACGAAGACCGAACTATTGTAGTAGAGCGAGCTATTGCTGCTGGTGTTACAAAGATGCTTTTACCCAATATCGATTTAGAATCAATTGGTCCAATGCATGATTTAGTGCAAGCATTTCCAAATAATTGTTTTGCAATGATGGGATTGCACCCTTGTTCAGTTACCGAAAATTGGGAAGCAGATTTGGCGGTAATTAAAAGTAACCTCGATCAAAACGAATACTGTGCGGTAGGAGAAATTGGACTTGATCTATACTGGGACAAGTCTACTTTAAAAATTCAAGAAGCGGCATTTGCGCGACAAATTGAGTGGGCAAAAGAAAAAAAATTACCCATTGCGATTCATGTTCGCGACGCGTTTGATGAGACATTGGCAATAATTGATCGACTTAATGACGAAAACCTGACAGGAGTTTTTCATTGCTTTACAGGAACCGTTGAACAAGCCCAACACATTATCAACTATGGAGGTTTTAAGCTTGGATTAGGTGGTGTTTTAACCTTTAAAAATAGCGGATTAGACAAAGTTATTGCTGAAATTGATTTGAATCACTTAATTTTAGAGACCGATTCACCTTACCTCGCACCAACACCTTTTCGAGGAAAACGAAACGAAAGTGAATACGTAACACGAATAGCAAGTAAGTTAGCCGAGGTAAAAAACACCTCTATCGAAACCATAGCAGAGGTTACAAGTAAGAATGCACTTGAACTCTTCTCAACGGTAAAATAAACGATAGTAGCCGTTAACTCAATTTGTCAGTACTTTTTATTTAATTAATTGTTAATTTGTTTTTGTAATGGGAAACCCAAAGGTTCTAATCATTTATACTGGCGGAACGATCGGAATGATAAACGATCCTGAAACCGGAGCCTTAAAACCTTTTGACTTTGAACACTTATATAATAGTGTGCCGGAGTTAAAACAGTTTGATTATGAATTGGAAGCTTATTCAATGGACGAACCTATAGATTCGTCTGAGATGAGTCCTTCTATTTGGGCGGAGATTGCAACCACGATCTTTGACAAGTATGTTAACTACGACGGTTTTGTCGTTTTGCACGGTTCTGACACCATGGCCTATTCGGCCTCAGCCTTAAGTTTTATGCTCCAAGGACTCAAGAAACCAGTAATTTTAACTGGTTCTCAACTTCCTATTGGTCAAATTAGGACAGACGGGAAGGAAAACATTATTACAGCAATAGAAATTGCTGGCATGTTGGATGCAAATGGAGAATCAATAGTGCAAGAAGTAGCCCTTTATTTTGAATACTCACTTTACAGAGGAAATCGATCACAAAAGATAAGTGCAGAAAATTTCGAAGCATTTGACAGCGCAAATTATCGCAATTTGGCAGAAGCAGGAGTGTATATCGCATTTAATAGCGAAGCACTGTTTCGATCAAAATTGCCAGCGCTTGAATTAAAAACGAACTTTTGCACCGATTTAGCTTTGGTGAAGTTGTTTCCAGGAATGCCAATTGGGTCAATAGCTCCATTATTTGATATCAATCAAACAAAAGGAGTGCTTATTGAAAGTTTTGGCGCAGGAAATTCATTTTCAAATCCGGCATTTGAAAAATTACTCACGAACTACATAACAAGTGGCGGTGTTGTGTTAAATGTGACACAATGCGTAACAGGAAAAGTCGATTACGGAAAATACGAAACCAGCCAAATCTTTTCAAAAGCTGGTGTAATTGGTGGAGCAGATATGACAACCGAGGCCGCTTTAACTAAAATGATGTTTGTTTTAGGAGAAGATATCAGTCTGGATGAAAAGAAGAGGCGACTAACCATAAATTTGTGTGGAGAATTGACCTACACAGAATCGTAGATTAACAAAAGGTTAAATAATAGCAAGTAAAACGCCTACTGTTGGAATTAAATGGAGGATTTTGCCAAAAATATTGGACTGAATTAAATTAAATTATAAATTTTTGTACTTTAGCAACTTGCTTTGGTAAACGAAAAAAAGAAGCACAACTTTTAAATAAATTTTATTAAACAAATAACAATGAAAAAAGTATTAGCATTAGTCGCTTTTGCAGGTTTTATAACCTTTGGAACATCAACAGCAGTATTTGCTCAGGATGACGCAGTTGAAGATATAATTGAAGCAGTAGATTCTATGGCAGTAGACTCTTTACAAGATATTGCGCCACCACCACTTAACACATCAGGTGATGATAAGGATACATCAGCAACAGGTGGCGACGACAAAGAAGAAGGATTTGTTCTTTCTACTGAGTTGAAAACACGTTTCATTGAAGGTGGAGCTGGATTTATGGGTATTGTACTTTTATGTTTGATTTTAGGTTTAGCCTTAATTATCGAGCGTATTGTATACCTAAACTTAGCAACAACTAATACTAAGAAGTTATTAGAAAGCATTGAAGATGCTCTAGCTTCAGGAGGTGTTGACGCAGCAAAAGAAGTTTGCCGAAATACACGGGGACCCGTCGCATCCATATTCTATCAAGGCTTAGACCGATCTGAAGAAGGAATTGAAATGGTTGAAAAATCAGTCGTTTCATACGGAGGTGTTCAAATGGGATTGATGGAAAAAGGAATGTCTTGGATTGGATTATTCATTGCCTTGGCTCCAATGTTAGGGTTCATGGGAACAGTAATCGGTATGATTGATGCATTTGATGCGATTGAGAATGCAGGAGCCATTTCAGCAGCAGTAGTTGCAGGTGGTATTAAGGTAGCATTATTAACAACTGTATTCGGTTTGATTGTAGCAATCATTCTACAAATCTTTTACAATTATCTTTTGGCGAAAATCGATAGTTTAGTAAGTGATATGGAAGATGCTTCAATTTCATTGGTTGATATTTTGATCAAACACAAAGTGGCAGAGTAAATTGCTTTAAAGCAATTCAATTCACTTAGTTTATCACAAAAAATATAGATAATTATGGACAGTAAAATAACATCACTCATTTTAAAATTTGGTGTTGCGGTTATCATTATAATCGGAGTTATCCTTGCATTTTTAGCAATGGGTTATAGTAAGGAGCTGGATCCTGTAACAGAACAAGATATAGCTGATAGAAGTGCAGTATCCAATGTTGTGTCATTTTCAATGTGGATTCTTTACATTGCTATTGGTGCAATTGCCATATTCACAGTTTACGCAATTGCTACAAATCCAAAACGTTTTATCCCAACGGCAATTGGGATTGCAGTTTTCGGATTATTAGTATTGCTCAGCATTGCTTTTATCAATGTAGAGACATCAGGTAAAATTATGGAACTTGAGGGCACAACAAAAGGCACACTATGGTGGGGTGGTTTAGGAATTAAAACAACCTATACATTAGTGTTTGTTGCTATTGCTGCAATTGCATTTCAAGGAGTTAGAAATTTAGTTGGTTATTTCAGTAAATAAATTGAATTATGGCTAGAAGAGAAGTTGGAGAAATTAATGCAGGATCAATGGCAGACATTGCCTTCTTGCTACTAATTTTCTTCTTGGTTACAACTACCATGGAGGTTGATGCAGGTATTGGTCGGCAACTTCCAATTAAATTGGAGAATCCGCCAGATATTAATATTGAAATTAATAAGCGGAATGTGTTGGAAATTATGGCCAACTCAAATGACCAATTATTGGTGGAAAACAAATGGATTGAAATTGATGAACTTTATGATATAGTTCTTGATTTTTACACGATCAACAAAGTCAATAAGGATGTAGATATAAACATGCCAAATTACACTGACGTTGATGTAAACATTTGCAATACTGAAATCAATAAGCTGAATGTTTTACTTGAAAAAGATCCGGAAAACATTGTCTTTAAAACGGAAAAGAACAAATGGGAAACCAAAATGATCTTGTGTAAAAGTATAGATGGTGGATCATACAAGGAAATGAATAAGCAGGCAATCATCCAGTTGAAAAATCAAGGAGGAACGTCTTATGGATTGTATATGGAGATACAAAACATATTAAAGCAAGTTGTAAATGAATTGCGCGTGCTTGAGTGCGAAAGATTAGGTTTTCCTGATTATTTCGAACTGAAGGAGCAAAATCCAGATGATCAGGAATATATTGCAAAACTGCGTGTTTTAGTTCCTGAAAGAATTATAGAATCAAAAATTGATCGCTAATTATGTCAAAGTTTAGAAAAGGAGGGAAAAAGGGAATTCCTGGTGTAAACACATCAGCTTTACCTGATATTATCTTTATGCTTTTATTCTTCTTCATGGTTGCGACAACAATGAAGGAAGTGGATATGCAGGTTGAGGTTGTAAAGCCAGAAGCAAGCCAAGCTGTCCCTATTGAAAATAAAGATGACGTAGACTTTATTTATATTGGATTTCCAATTGATGCCGCTGTGGGAACAGAGCCAAGAATTCAATTAGACGATCGACTTGCACCAAACACACGTGCAGTGGGCGAATGGAAATTATTAAAAGTACGTGAAGGTAAAACCGTTGTTAAAATCGTAACTTCATTGAAAGTGCACGAAGATGTAGGTATGCGCCTTGTATCAGATGTAAAGGAAGAATTAAGAGATATTAATGCCATTAAAATTAATTACTCGGCAGATAAGGTGAAATAACGTTTGATGTTTCAGCCCCGTTTTGATTCCATTCGCGGTTTTTTTTATACCTTCATTCTCAATGAATTTTACCCGCTACTACTCGCTTATTTTTTGCTGCATATCCAGCCTCGTTTTCTATACCTGCAGTGATCATAACAAGACAGATATTCAAGAGAATAACACAAGCAAAATGCAAGAAAACACGGTACATCCCTACCCTGCTTTTTTGAATTTTCCGGACAAACAATTCAAGAACATTTATTTAGGTGTAACGAGTGATATATTAGAAAACGAAATTGCAAAAATGCCTGTTGAAGTTATCGCTGAGGAAGAGGATAATTATTTCTACTTTCCTGCAGATAGCACCGAACTTATTGTGCCAAACACCATAGTATTAAATGAATTTAAGGTCTTTTTAAGAAGCCGTAACTACCTCGATAATTATTCTGAATTTGACCGTTTTTTAGGAGAATCGGCAACCGAGGAAGTCTTAGATGATAATTTTACAGTATATTATTACGAAACGGCAAAAGCCGATTTTAAATTAACTTTATTCAATCAAACGACTAGTATTCGAATTCACTTTCTTATATCTAAAATACACACGTAAATAAATCCAACAGCAAATGTACGTACAACGAATATTCAACCCCATAGATATTGCACGATTTTCGCTGATTCCAGTGATCATTTTTATCGCCTATTCAGCATTAATAGTCACCTTATATTCATTTCATCAATATGAGTGGTTAAAAATTCCCTGGGTGCCGCTTACACTAATTGGCATTGCGGTGGCATTCTATGTGGGGTTTAAAAATAACTCGGCTTATGATAGAACTTGGGAAACTAGAAAAATTTGGGGTGGAATTGTTAATTCTAGCCGGAGTTGGGGCGCCATGATTAAGGGTTATGTTACCAATGAATTTGCTGAAACACCCATTGAAAATGCAGAACTTGAGGCCATCCGTAAAAAACTAATTTACCGTCATATTGTCTGGCTGTAACGCCTTAAAAGGCAATTACGGGTTGTTAAAGGTTGGGAACATAACGTTCGAATCAATCACCGCTACCGAAAATATATTAAGATAATATGCTGATGTAAACACACAATTAAAATCCACTTATGGCACTTATAAAATCTTGCAGAAACAATACACCAAAAATACCCGTAACGTGTTGGTTGGCCGAGAACGCTACTATCGTTGGGGATGTCCATATGGGTGAAAACTGCTCAGTATGGTTTAACGTCGTTATTCGCGGAGATGTAAACACAATTACTATGGGCGATAATGTTAACATTCAAGACGGCGCTGTGATTCATTGCACTTACGAAAAAACCAAAACGACCTTGGGTAATAACGTTTCTGTTGGACATAATGCACTCGTACATGGATGCACAGTGGCAAACAATGTCCTTATTGGAATGGGATCAATTGTAATGGACAACTGTGTCATTGACGAGAACTGTATCATTGCTGCAGGTGCTGTGCTTTTAGAAGGCACGCATGTTCAATCCGGAAGTGTTTGGGCAGGTATTCCGGCCAAAAAAGTGAAGGATTTAAGTACCGAAATGTTTAAAGGTGAAGTGATGCGAATTGCGAAAAATTATCGCATGTATGCAAGTTGGTTTGAAGAGTAAAATCAATTTTATTAAGACAACTCAAACAAGTTCTTTTTTACATTTAAAACAATTCTTAAAATATGTCCTTCACTAACATACGCTATATATCCTGTGAAGGTTTGATATTCTGACTCAAAAATAATTCAATTAAAATCCCTTTATCATAGGTGACTTAGTAACTTTGAAATAGTCACTATTAACCGATTTGCAATGGATAATATGTCTCCAAAAAAAAGAACGCGAAAAGCGTACCGATTGGCGAATCGTGTTATGTGGCGTTATTTGCGAGTTGAGAGAATTGCCGTTGGACTGCTATGTGTTCTACTTTACCATGGTTGAAAATATGGTTCTTGAAGAGACGCGTATAAGTGCCACCGTAATATCCATTTTCGCAATTCTATTTTTAATCGTTGGCGCCTATGTGATTTTTTATCTTTTTGGGAGAAAGAAAAAGGCAAAAGTAAATACCGATTTAATTCACATTGGTCTATTTCAATTTGATCTAAAAGGGATGACACTTCCCTTGAAAGCACAATCGATTGAATTGTCGAGTAAAGAATCAGATCTGCTCTGCTTGCTCTCTTCAAATGAAAATAAAACCCAGAAAAGAGAATATATTTTAAACGTTGTTTGGGGAGATGAAGGCGATTACGTGGGTAGAACTTTGGATGTGTTTATTTCAAAATTGCGTAAAAAATTAGAAGCAGATTCAAGTTTAAAGATTGTTAATATTAGAGGAGTTGAATATCGCTTTGTAATCAACTAAAAATCAGTTTATCGTAAATTATCTGAAGAATAATTAAATACCCGAAACAAAATCTGCGAAGACCTTTTTATGATGCTCCAAGTCCATATTTGCAGAAAGCGCCACGCGTGCTATATAATCTTTGTCCCCTTCCTTTGTCGTTCCCTGCGTAGATGTTGCAGGAATAGTCCAATAACAACCTTTTAGCTGCCCATAACTCACACAATATTTACTTTCATTCGGAATTTCAGTAATCATTAAACGGATCAATTTATGATTTAAGGCTCTTTTATAAGCTTCTCGTTCTTCATCTGAATTTCCTTTGGTTGGCAGATCTAATGAAAACACGGACGGCGTAAATCCTTGTGCGGCCAATTCTTCTGAAACAAAATTGATTTTAGCAGTTGGCAACGTCTCTTGAATGAAGTTTACAAATTCACGGGTGTTTTTATAAGCGTCATTAATTCTTTGATTCATTGAAGGCAATTGTTTGGCCAAAATTGCCATTTGAAGATTTCGAGCTTGGTTGTCGCAAAGGATTAAATGCTTTTCAATTTTATCCATCAAGGCTTCTGTTTTTGTGTTTCCTACACAATAGCCGGCAGTGCATTGTCCACCACTTGGAAATTTAGATCCGCTCACGTATGAAATAGTTCGAACGGTTGAAAGTATTTCACCCTCACCTAAAAAGAGCACGTTTGGGCAAAATGTTTGATCTAAAATAAAAACAGGATCAATAGCAACTTCACCTGTCCCAGTTTTGCGAGTTTGACTTAAAACTGCTCTCAGTTCTATGAGTTCAGGAACTTCAACTCTTGGGTTTGTAGGAATTTCAGCAATGATATAAGGAACAGCATTTGCGGCAGCAATTTCAGCTAAAACCACGTCAATACTCTGAACCATATCATGATCACCATCAACCGGTAAATCTACCACTTCAACGTTATCAAGGCAAGCAGCAACACGACGTGCTTGGTCATTGGTGCCACCGTAACAATTTGGAGGCACAACAATTTTGATCGCTTTTCCTTTATGATTTTCCAACGCATCATGAATTAGCCCCATCATAATGGCGTACTGCATGGATAATCCGCTCGAAGCAACTAATGGATTGGTCTGCGTACCTGTAATTGTTTTAATTGAATTTAAAACACTCGCTTTGTTTCCCTCAACATCACACTTAATTGAATGTACAGAAGATCTATCCATGAGTAGTTTTATAGCGTCTAAAGAATTGGCCGGTGTCATGGCAATTGTCTCTCTTCTTCTTACATGTTGAATTTCTGAAACATAAGCTTCGTTTTGTTCTCCGTTTACCAATAGAATACTTCCAAGGTGCGTATGAAAACCGATATAAAAGTCAATATTGGAAGTAAGATTTAAAGCGTGCATTTGATCATCATGCGAAATGAAAATGGTGCTGCCGTTAAACTCAGTATCGGTTTCAACATCCCCCACTTTCTTTAACTCAAATTCATAGCTGTATACTTCTCTAAGTATTTGGGCGTCAAAAAAATCAGGTAAATCCTCTGAATAAACAATTCGCGTATTTTTATTGGCTAATAAGTTTTTTCTTAGAATGGCCAAAATAGGAATTGTCTTCGAAGAAAAACTAATGACATTAGTTGGATTTGTATTATTTAAGCTTGCAATTACCCATTCCAGAATACAAGATAATGGATGGCCTAACCTAATATAATCATAAGCTGTGGGTAATTCACTTAATGCAGATGCGCTAGAATTATTAGCCTCATATAATGCCTCGAATTGCTCTAAGAATTGAGTTTTCGCCAATCTTTCCTCATAAATATCTAATCTGTGGGTGGTTAAGTCGAGCCAACCTGACGGCATATTTTCTAATACATCTTTAATATAATTCAGCATTTTATTGGCTTCCATAATTTTCATCTTAGATAGGGCGACAAGATACATTAATTCCGTTTATTTTAAAAGTGTTACTCGGCGGTTTTATGTAATGGAATTTTCTTTATTGTATTTGATCCACATGTCCATATAATGAAGGTAGACAAGCTCAGGTAAAATTAATAGCAGTAGAAGTGCCCCTGGCCCTGGGGCAAAATCTGGAGCATTAGTGCCAGCAATTAGTCCGAAACAAAAATAGAGTATAGCTAGCAGAAAGAGAATCACTTTAGAGACGGTTTTTAAAAGGGCATTTTTGCTGGATAGCATGATTGCAAAGAAAATATAAAATGGAGGTAAACCGATTAAAGTGAATTGGTCTTCGTAAAAGTAGATTTCTTCCTACTGCTCGCAGGTTGTTGGGTTCCAATAGGCGTATTGCGGGAGAAAGAGAAATAGAATTAACGTTATCCCAATCACAAAGAGCGTGATTTTTCGAAATAGATAATTCTTTTTTGGACTCATTTAGCAATTTTTCATGGAATAGTAAGTGTAAATCCGTCTATATAATTTGACGCTTTTTCCATCATTATTCTTTTTTTTAAACAATACTCATTCCTTAAAACTTACATTTTTATTGTCATCAAATTCCATGTGTTTTTCTCCCCAAGCAAACATAGAGTCAATCACAGGAAAAATAGAATAACCTTTTTCACTTATGAAGTACTCAACGCGTGGAGGAATCTCAGCATAAATCTTCCGCGTTATTAAACCATCTGCCTCAAGTTCGCGGAGTTGCTTGGTTAACATTTGTTTGCTAATTCCAAAAATGCCTCGTTTTAAAAGTCCGAATCGGTTGATGTCTTTAGAGATCAAATAGATGACAATGGGTTTCCATTTTCCTCCAATGGTTTGCATGGTATAATCGACTGGAGATACAGATCTGATTTGAAATTTTTTCACATTTTACCTTTTTATAATTAGCTGTTAATCATTAAAGGTCTAATTATACATACTAGGTTAGTTTTAGATAACTACTTTCAAAAATAAGACTTATTTAAGATATTTGTAGAAAAAGCGAAATAATTATGGAACTAGAAATAACAGATAAAAACTTTGAAACACTGATCGCCAAAAGCTCAAAACCGGTGGTGATTGATTTTTATGCGGCATGGTGTGTCCTTGCAAAGGAGTGAGTGCCTCAATTGAGACTACGGCTGTTGAATTTGAGCAGCAGGCGTTAATAGGAAAGGTGGATGTTGATGTTAACCTCGGATTAACTGCGAAGTTTGGTGTTCGAAATATGCCAACCGTTTTATACCTTAAAAATGGAGAAGTATTGGACAAGCAGGTCGGAGCCACATCTAAAATGGTACTAAAGGAAAAGCTGAAGGCAATTTTATAAAACCTTGAATTTCACGTTTAATGGCGCTATTTATCAATAAGCAATTGTCATTTCCCTGCCATTTTTTAGTTTATATTTTTTCCTTTTAAGCAATGTCAAACCTGTAATTACAGCTACCGGTGCGTATATCAGTATGCCTATGGCTGTAAGATTAGTCCATTCTCCACCAGTGCCTAAATATCAAAATCCAAATCCTAAGCCTGTAACAAGGCTTATTGGAGCACTAATTAAAAAGCCTTTTCCGGCTTTTTTTCGATCTGACGTGGCATATTTAATGTTGTCGATATTTTCTGCTAATATGGTTTTGTTATCCATATAAATTTTCCCCTCAGCAAGGGAGTCAAGAACTCCTCTGCATTTATAGGTTGATGTCTTAACCGTAATTTTATCACCAACGGAAATCAGTATTGATTTTTCGTTTTTCGAAAGGATTAATCCTACGAATGTTTCGTCCGTCCAAGTTGAGTCTTTCGTTTGGGAAAAAGAAACGCTTGAAAATAATAAGGTAAACAGAACAATTATTGTACTACTAAATTTCATAACTAATTGTTTAAGTAGAGCAAGGTTAGTCTTATTTAAATAGAAATAACTATTAATTCGTTTTATTTGCGTTTTAAAAAGCCTAACGAAAATTCATTCTTAAAAGTCTTGTACTCCTTTCACCATTTTTTTGGTCCGAATGCGCGATAGTTTTCTCTGACCGACCAAAACGCATGACATTTTGCTTGCAGGTCTTTGAAAAACTTGGAGTTTGGTTTTGTAGTTTCTGGAGATAAATCATAAAGTTCCTTACACATATTGTAAAGGCTCTCGAGAATAGGTTTGCTAACTGACCCACTTTTATAAACAACCACACAACCAATTGGTGGTCTTCCATTTTTCACTTCACTCATTGAAATGGCTTCGATATCTTCAGCAAAACTATCTCTTTCGTCCGGATCTCGAAAATCATATCCTGAATCTGAACTTGTGTTTAATCTAGCGTAGGTAACCGTTTTATTTTTCACGGCTAAATCTATTAGTGTATTTCTTATTTCTCGATTAACGTAGATCTCTTGCATAATTCAAATTGTATCTTCAAATGTACCATTTTAAAAGAGTTTTTGAACAAAGAAAAAATATGTAGATTAGCTTTCGACGAGAAGCGGTCTTGGGTTTACGCTGTTTTAAATCTTTTGATTTTCGATTCTAACTAATGTTGAAACGTTAGTTTTCCAAGTGTATAAAAGAAGGTTTCATAGGCTAAAAATTTAAGTTTTGGAAAGGTGCTTTTATACATGGATGTTTGAGTAGGGGAAGATTCACAATCAATTTTAGCAGAAATGGCAAGCTCCATTGATCTTTGCATATGAATAGGATCGCTTACGATTAGTGCTGAAGAAAAATGAAGCGAGTCCATTATTAATTTTGCTTCTGCCAGATTCTCATAGGTGTAAATTGAGTGTTCTTCAATAAAGATATCATTTGAAGGCACTCCTTGTTCAATTGCATATTCTTTTGCGATTTGACTATCTGAAAGAGTTTGATTCTCGCCTTTACCGCCAGTGAATATTATTTTATTTATCCGCGCTTTTTTGTAGAGGTAGATGCCATGATTTATTCTTTCAGTAAAAACAGGCGAGCGTATTCCATCACTCGTTCCTGCTCCAAGTACGATAGCCACATCACTCTTTTTCTCAGAATATTTTAAGGAGTATTGATAAATGCTTATTGCGTTAAAAAGCATAAAAACTGCTATCGCAATTCCAATGTATTTCACTCCTTTTTTAAGCCATTTCATTACTCAAATCTATCAGTAATAAGGTTCTTTGATCTATTCCGTTTTAAGAATTAGGAGATGATTTATTATTCGTTAAATATTCTTATTGATTTGTTTTGGCAAAAGCTAAAACCTGAGTTAAATTTAACAGATCATCAGCAAGCGATTCTTTCCATCTTTTTCCATTGGCGCACGGTGAACGCATGGGAGTACTGGACTTTCAGGATGATCAATCGCCAATTTCCATAGGTGACCCTGACCTAAGCTAATTGGGTAAGCATCAGGTTCGGCTTGATAATGAAGATCAAAGAAGAATTCACTTAAAAATGCTTCAAAGCCTTCTTCTGCTCCGCCATATAGTTTTTTGAGTTCAGCACGAATTTTAGGAACCAGTATTTTTTGCGTGGCTTTTGAATTTGGCAATATTTCGCTTGACTTACCATGGTAAGTGCATAAAAATGTTTCGGTTGGAATAGGTGAACGGTCGACATGAAAAGAATAAACATCCGTTGGAAAAGATGGGTAAACATCATCTCGTTCATAGCACTTGATGACGTTGAGAATTGGAGATGCACCATGTTCTTGTAAAACCTTTAAGTCATTTAATAGAACTTCGCGTGCAAGCTGCCCCTGTTCACTCAGTTGAAGTTCACGCAATTCCTCCTGATCAAGTATTGCCATATTTCCATCTAGCGCTACTTTTTCAACAATCTCAGCAAAATCACCTATGAGGTTACGCGACCAACATAGGGCATTGATGGCGCCTTGAAACGGCGTTGAAATAAGGTGTTGAAAATTTTTGACATTGTGAATTTGATTCTCGGCCTGCGTTAAATCTATCATACATTTATGCTTTATCACTCCAGGCAAAGCTTGACATTTTCCATACTTCATTTACTTTAATAAATTGAATTGTTTTCGCTCCTTCAGTTTTAAAGTATTTGCCATTTATTTTTCCAGATTTTTCATAAAAGCAAAATCGTTGAGCAACATTTCCAAATAATTTCTTTGCTCCTCTTGCTATTCCCTTTCCATTCTTGGTTTAATGAAATTATCCAAATTGTAGACTAAAGGTGCTGCATGGTTATTGCTAATTATTATTCCTTCTTTAATGAAAATAGTTCTCAGATTATCAAGTTGAGGAGTACGATTGTTTTTGTTGTCAAATACATTAAAAAATTGACCTGTTAATTTGTCAATTTCTAAGCGATCTTTTTGATTATTAGCTTCCATGCTAAGTGCGTCTTAATAGTGTATAGCCGGTTTGAATAAATCCATTCATGCTGTCATTACCAAATAAGGGCATTCGTTAATTTTCAGGATCAGTTTCCCTACCAAACCAAACTGAAGCAAAACCTTTGTAGATGCCAACACCCATGGCTTTATATTCAGTGTTGGCCCATACGTCCAGATTCAAAATGGCATTGTTGTGATGAAAACTATTCTTCCAAGCTTCGAATGAATAGTCTGCCGTCATGAAATAACCGTCATAAATGGGTTCGCTGCTTCCAACTGCAATTTCAAATCCATAACCTTCATAATTAGTCAATTCAGCTGGTTTATTCCACATACAATTAGCTTCTTTATGATCAGGGGTATAACAGCAAGCTGACCAAGCGCCATTTTCGGACCAACTATGTGCGTTACATGTTGCTGGTAAATCGGGCTTATTCTCGTGTAAATCAATACAGTGTTGCTGTGCAACAAAGGTCAAGGATGTGGATAACGGCACCTCTGAAAGATCGTTTTCTGACCGATAATCCTTGATTAATTTGAACAACTTTAATTCTTCTTCTGAATGAGTCACTTCAATGACTTTCTTATCATTAGATTCAATGTAAGCAACTGTGCTTGATATCAGCGTGCTACTGATTATCACTAAAATGACTGATGCCGTTAAATAGATTTTTTTACTCATAACCATTAAGTAAAGATAGACATTTTTAAATACGCCGGTGAAGCATGTTGAACATAGAACCAGTGAACTTTATTATGTGTACTAACCTGAAATAAACTGTAATCGTTAGGCATAAAAAACTAAGAGCGGTACTTCAGATTTATGAACCATATTAGCCGTAATACTGCCCAAGCTCATGGAGTTGTTCGTTCCGGCGTGACGACATCCCAGGATTTTGCAAACGAAATGGGAGGGAAGATTGATGGCAAAAAGGATGGAATTTTATTTACTTAATATGTTGTTTGTTGTTTTCTATCTTGGCAAGTTAATCACAGAACGTTATTCAAACTAAAGATTTGGAATGGGCTGCTGCAAGTATTGCATTCAATAGAGCAACAGCTGTATTTGAAGAATTTGATAATTCCCCAAGTTTACATTTATTGTAATTGGCATTCCATGTAAAATCTTCAAAACAACTAAATCACAAAATATATATTCTGGAGGTAAAAAGCCAAAGTTGATTTTAGTTTTAAAAAGTCCGGAGATTTCATTCAGTCTTTTTGATTTTTTTTCACTTGACTTTCAGTTTTAAGAATTGTATTCTCTTCATTCTTTTGAATTTTGTGTTGCTTGGATACCATTCTTAATAAAAAGAAAATATAAGTAACAAAGATTAATGATCCTATTATAAAAATTTCTGTGTTTCCCATTTTTAATCGTTTTTTACTAATCTGATGAATATTCCTAAAGCTAAAATAGATGGAACCCATATTCCAACAAACATACCTTCATCTTTCTGGCCATTGAACCATAAGTAAACGGATAAAAGAAAACTTAAAAATGCAAGTATAACCGGGTAATATTTTTCTAAAAATTTCATTTTTTTATATAATTGTTTTTGTTTGTGGGACAAAGTTAAAAAAAAACTTAGTTTTGTTTAACAGAATATTCAAAATATTAAACAAAATGTAATTTTATAAGCAAAAAACTCCTAGTTTAATCCTTTAAATTCCGTTGTATTGTTCTAATCCTTTAATAAAGACGCTGCATATTTAATGCAGGTAATGTCCATTAAAAGAGGGGAAATGGATTAAAATGTATTCAGTAACATTCTTATTTATCCTTGCCTTATTGGATGCATTCATTAAAATTTTACGAATGCTTTTCGCCCTATAATTATCACCAACTTTCCCTTGAAATGAATAAGTCTTTGGCCGCCATTCTTTAAAATACTGTCGCAGGTTAACCAATACCTTTTCACTCAAAATAGTCATATGGTCTTTTCGCCCTTTACCGTAGTTAACTGATATTTGATCGAGCTTCGGGTCAGAATTTTTTATTTTCCTTTTAGAACGCGCTTTCTAAATATTTAAGCGTATATTTAAACGTGTAAATATATTATTATATGATCAATAATATCAAAATATGTAAAAACGAAAATTGCAATAAAACCGTTAAGGGCAGGCGCGATCGTCTCTTTTGCTCGGGCTATTGTAAGTCAGAACATCATTATGCTGAACACAAGAAAAGTGGCAAGGTTTATTTTAAGAGCCAAGTGGATGAAATACTGCGAAAAAACCGAGCAATTTTAGCAAAATACAACACGCGGAATGGAACGGAAATAGCCAGCGAAATTATGCTGGAAAAAGGGTTTAATCCACGATTTTTCACGCATTTTTGGACGAATTTGACCGGGGAAACATTTTACTTTTGTTATGACCAAGGATTTAAAGAAAACAAAAGTGGTTTCGGAGATAAATACACATTAGTGACCTGGCAAAAAGAAATGGAACGCCAAGTTTTTAAATGAGCTGAGGTTGTTTTTGGAACAATTATCCCAAGCTAACTTGATACAACCACAACACAACAAAATACCGCCCAAATTTCCCGATCAGCATCAACACACTTAATGCGCGCAGCGGCACCTTAAAAAAACCTAATACCGCAACCATGGGGTCACCTAAAAAAGGAATCCATGATAGCAGTCCTAACCACACGCCCCCCTTACTAAAGTGTCTTTCCCACTTCGCAATTTTTTCTTCACTTAGTTTAAAGTGCTTTTTTAAGCCTTCTGAATTACTCTTATACCCAATCCAATAATTGGTGAGTCCGCCTAAAAAATTCCCTAGCGTTGCAACGATTAAAACTGTCCAAAAATCATAATTGAGTTCATAGGCGCCAATAGCCAGCCCTTCTGATGGCATGGGGATAAGTGAACCCGCAATAAACGAGCCGCCGAATAATCCAATTAATCCCCAAGCTATAAAATTCATAGGTATAAAAAATCCCGCTAAAACGTACATTGAGGTCCTCGAAATACACTTTTAGCGGGATTATATATCGTTTGATGAAAAGTTACAGTCCGAAAGCGGCTTTAACTTTATCTACGTAATCTAATTTTTCCCAAGTAAACGTTTCTACTTCTTGTGAAGTCGTTTTTCCATCTGGAGAAGTAAACGCAACTGTTTTAATTTCAGGAGTTCTTCCCATATGACCGTATGCAGCAGTTTCAGAATAAATGGGAGTTCTTAATTTTAATCGTTGTTCGATAAAATAAGGTCTCATGTCAAATAATTCTTCTACTTTTTTAGAGATTTCTCCATCTGTTAAATCAACATTTGCAGTTCCGTAAGTTTCAACATTAATACTTGTTGGTTTTGCAACTCCAATTGCATAGGATACTTGAACCAATACTTCTTTACACAATCCTGCAGCAACTAAGTTTTTTGCAATATGACGTGTGGCATATGCTCCAGATCGATCTACTTTAGAAGGGTCTTTTCCAGAGAAAGCTCCACCGCCGTGCGCTCCTTTTCCACCGTATGTGTCCACAATAATTTTTCTTCCAGTCAAACCGGTATCTCCATGTGGACCGCCAATTACAAATGTTCCAGTTGGATTAATGTGATAAGTAATTCCATCAGTGAATAAAGCTTGAATATTAGCCGGCAATTTTGCCATCACTCTTGGAATCAAAATGTTTTTTATGTCCGCATCAATTTTTTTCAACATTTTTTCGTCATCCGCGTATTTATTCCCAGTGCTTACAAAATCGTCATGTTGTGTAGAAACAACAATGGCATCAATTCTTTGAGGAACATTATCGTCAGAATACTCAATTGTTACCTGTGATTTTGCATCAGGTCTTAAATAGTCAATGTCTTTGTTTTCTCTTCTTAACTCAGCCAATTCAATCAACAATCTGTGTGAAAGCTCTAGAGCCAAAGGCATGAAGTTTTCAGTTTCATCAGTTGCGTATCCAAACATCATTCCCTGGTCTCCCGCACCCTGCTCTTCTTTAGTTGCGCGATCTACACCTTGATTAATATCAGGTGATTGTTCGTGAATGGCAGAAAATACGCCACAAGAGTTTCCGTCAAACATATACTCACTTTTTGTATAACCAATTTTATTGATTACATCACGGGCAATTTTTTGCACGTCAAGATAAGTACTGGTGTTTACTTCTCCTGCTAAAACCACTTGTCCTGTTGTTACAAGGGTTTCGCAAGCGACTTTTGATTCGAGGTCAAAAGCCAAAAAGTTATCAATAATTGCGTCAGAAATCTGATCTGCTACCTTATCAGGATGTCCTTCTGAAACGGACTCAGATGTGAATAAATATGACATAGTCTTAAATTTCAGTATTTAAATGAGGTGCAAAAATAGTTAAAATGACAAAGGTAAGCGGGCCCACCGTAGAAATAATTGTGAATCGTCTCGTTTTAAATCGAGAATATTTTGATTTACAGTTATGATTTTGGAGCTAATACCTTAGAAAATTGCATGTTGTCGAGCAAACGGACTTGTGCAGAAAACACGACAATACAAACGGTACAATTTTCATCAACCACTGCAACAGGGGCAAGTGTGACATTATCTACTATGGCTACATATTCAGGTTCCATTTCAGTATCAAGAAATTGAGCTTCAATGTGATTTACAATAGCGTCCGCGTTTTTATTTAAAAGCGAAAACTGCAAACCAGATTTTAGTGCTCTATAAATTTGTGGGGCATTTGCTAATTGAGCCTCATTTAACAAAGCATTTCTTGAACTTAATGCTAAGCCATTTTTGGCCCTTTTTATTGGTGCGCCAACTATTTCGACATCCAATGCTCTTACCGCTGCCATTTTTTGAATAATGGCGAGTTGTTGATAGTCTTTTTTGCCAAAATAAGCCTTATCTGGTTGTACCATTTCTAAAAAACGCTGCACAACCATACATACTCCTGTGAAGTGTCCTGGCCTAAAAGTGCCCTCCATTCCTTCATCTAAGCCCTCTAAATCTATCTTATATGGTAAAATTCCGTCCGGATATACGGCACTCACAGTAGGTAATAAAAGAATGTCACAACCCGCGTTTTCAAGGAGTTTTTTGTCTTCGGCAATCGTGCGAGGATAAGTCGCTAAATCGTCTGGATTATTGAATTGAGAGGGGTTAACAAAAACGCTGCAAACTACTATATCGCACTGGTTTTTAGCAAGTTCAATCAAACTTGTATGCCCCTCGTGTAAAGCGCCCATTGTTGCTACAAAACCGACAATAGCATCCAACTTTTGGATTTTGGCTGTTTTGATCGCCTCAATAATTTCACTTTGGTTCTCGGTTATAATCACATCAAAATACTTAGAGAAGCCCACAAACATATAGTTTACAATTGAATATCTGCCTTTTTTTTCGTATTTTTGTACTCGAATTTTAGCTTACATTTTTTATGGAGAAGAAAAGAGTACTATACATTTCTCAGGAAATTTCACCTTTTTTACCACAATCAGATATTGCGGCGGCGGCTCGAAAATTGCCTCAGGGCATTCAAGAGGGAGGAAAAGAGATAAGAGCATTTATGCCTAGGTATGGATGTATCAACGAAAGAAGACACCAATTACACGAAGTCATTCGTTTATCGGGAATGAACCTTATCATTAATGATGTGGATCATCCCTTAATCATTAAAGTAGCCTCAGTGCCACAGGCTAAAATCCAAGTTTATTTTATTGATAATGAGGATTTTTTCACGCGTAAAGCGACTGTTAGTGATGATGAAGGGAACTACTTCGAGGACAATGACGAACGTTCTATGTTCTTTGTAAGAGGAGTTTTAGAAACAGTTAAGAAATTAGGATGGAAACCAGACATTATTCATTGTCATGGTTGGATGACGGCATTAACGCCATTATACATCAAGAAATTGTATCAAGACGATCCTCATTTTACAGATGCAAAAGTTGTTTATTCTGTTTATGATAATGGTTTTAACAAAAATTGGGATTCCAAATTCCTCGAAAAGCTTAAATTTGACGGCTTTGATGATGCAGATATCGCCGACTTAAAAGGCGTTGATTTTGTAACATTAACTAAAAAAGCAATTCAAGTTTGTGACGGAGTGATTCAGGGAAGTGAAACAATTGATTCAGAAATTGCAAAGGCAATTAAAGATTCAGATACCATATCTCTTGAATACTATTCTGAAGAATCTTGCGTTAAACGTGTAAATGAGTTTTACGACCAAATTTTTGAAGAAACAGCTGTTTAGCAAATGACAATAAAAAAACAAATAGATTCAGGGCGGAAAGTTATCAAACTTTCCGCCACTTTTTTTGCCTTAGTTCTTGTATTAATTGCATGTAAAAAAGAGGAGACAGGAATTGGTGCCGATTTACAAAACGGGAACTTGAATGTGATAGTGCAGGATACTTTTACAATCAAAACCTATTCAGAGGAGATTGTTGAAATGGAGAGTGACGAAACGAGTGTGGGCCTGTTAGGCGCTTATAACGATCCGGTTTTTGGGAAAGTAAATTGTGGGTTTGTAACACAAATAGTGCCTGAAAATTTAGATCCTCAATTTACTGATTTAGGAGAATTCAATATGGATTCTGTGGTGTTGGCATTAAGCTATACCTCAATCAATTATTATGCAAATATTGAAGACATTGTGGTTGAAGTTTATGAAATTGATGATGTCTTGACGAGAGAAGATCAAGATTATTATACAAGTGATACTCCAACTTTAATTGATGCCAGTAATAACTTAGTGCTAGATGCAATTGAAGGGACTGAAATTAAGGTGGACTTTGTAGCCAATTCAATTGTTGGTGCAGATACACTTTCGCCACAACTGAGAATTAATTTGGACACCGAAGTAGGAGAAGGTTTAATTACGGATGCACTAGACGGGCAAATGGGATCGAACTTTCAAACCACAACTTTTAAAGGATTATATGTTAAAGTTGCTGTTGGAGGCGAAGCACCTGGAACAGGAACGGTACTCTATTTTAACTTGGAGGATATATTATCGAGATTGACTTTGTATTATACGAATGGTGAAGGTGAAGCAGAGGAATTTGATTTTAGAATCAATACAACTACGGCTCGCTATAATAAAATAGATTATGACCGCACTGGAACTGTTGTAGCAGACGCATTAGCAGATCAAACTTTAGGTGAAGAGGCCTTTTATTTGCAAGGTGGATCTGTTCGTGGTTTTATTGAATTCCCTCACATCACTGATTTTTACACAAATGTTGATGGTGAATTTGAACCTAAAATCATAAACAATGCTCAGTTGATTTTACCTATTCAAGATTTTCAAACCGATCCATATGATCCGGCAACACGAATTTTCTTGGGTAGAGTTGAAGATGAAAAAAAATCGGTATTTATTCTCGATTATAGTTTCGGGACAGCAGTATCAGGAAACACAGTTACCTATGATGAGGAAAATAAAGAGTTTCGTTTTTTAATGACTCAAGAAATTCAGGCCATCTTAAATGGTGACTTAGAAAATGTTGGATACCGAGTTTATGCGTCAGGATTCTTTGCTTCATCTATTGAACGCATTATATTTAATGGTTCAAATACGAGCTTAAAGGATAGACCAAGATTAGAAATTACTTACACGGAATATTAGAATTTTATGTGCGGAATTGTTGGATACATTGGGAATAAAAAAGCATACCCAATTTTAATCAAAGGATTAAGTAGATTAGAATATCGTGGCTATGACAGTGCGGGGGTTGCATTGTTAGAAGACGGGAAATTAAACGTCTTTAAAAGACAAGGAAAAGTACTTGATCTTACAAATTTTGTTGCAGACAATCCTACGAACGGTACTGTAGGAATTGGTCATACACGTTGGGCAACGCATGGCTTACCAAATGATATTAATGCGCATCCGCACACCTCAGGAGATGGTTCAATTACGCTCGTACATAATGGTATTATTGAGAATTATGATATTCTTAAAAAAGAGCTGATTAAACGTGGGCACGTATTTAAAAGTGAAACAGATACAGAAGTACTGGTTCATTTAATTGAAGATATTAAAGAAAAAAGTGGTGCTTCATTGGCAGAATCTGTTCGAATTGCATTAAATGAGGTGCACGGCGCCTATGCAATTGTGGTCATTTCGCCAGAAGAACCAAATAAAATAATTGCTGCTAAAAAAAGTAGTCCGCTTGTTATTGGAATGGGTGAGGATGAATATTATTTAGCATCAGATGCCACGCCAATTATTGAATACACTAAAAATGTAGTGTATTTAGAGGATGAGCAAATTGCAATTATCGATCGCTATAACGGACTTCGCATATTTAGTATTAGCAATAAAGAGGTTTCTCCTTATGTGCAAGAGCTTGAAATGCAATTAGAAGAATTGGAGAAAGGTGGATACGAGCATTTCATGTTGAAAGAGATTTATGAACAACCACGCGCTATTCACGACAGTTTTAGGGGCCGTTTAAACGCCAAAGAGGGTTGGGTTTCATTGGGTGGAATAAAAGACTACGAAGATCAAATTGCGAAAGCAAATCGAATTATAATTATTGCTTGTGGAACATCATGGCACGCGGCTTTAGTGGCTGAGTATTATTTTGAAGATTTGGCAAGAATTCCTGTTGAGGTTGAATACGCGAGTGAATTTAGATACCGTAATCCAATTATTCGAAAAGATGATGTTGTGATTGCAATTTCGCAATCGGGTGAAACGGCGGATACGTTGGCTGCACTAAAAATGGCGAAAGAACAAGGAGCCACATTACTAGGAATTGTGAATGTAGTAGGTTCAACTATTTCACGCGTGACGGATGCAGGTTCTTATACCCATGCCGGCCCAGAAATTGGAGTGGCTTCAACCAAAGCATTTACAACGCAATTGGTTTTATTAGCTATGATGGCACTTTCTATCGGAAAGAAACGGGGTACAATTGAAGATAAAAAATTCCAAACCCTATTGGATGAAATGGAAGCGTTGCCAAGTAAAATTGAGCAACTCTTAAAAAGCGACGATTATATCCGCGAAGTATCTGCGATTTATAAGGACGCTCCAAATGCACTTTATTTAGGAAGAGGAAGTTCATTCCCAATTGCCTTAGAAGGCGCATTGAAATTAAAAGAAATCAGTTATATCCACGCAGAAGGATACCCGGCGGCTGAAATGAAGCATGGTCCAATTGCATTGATTGACGAAAACATGCCTGTTTTTGTAATTGCTACCCAAGGGCAAAATTATGAAAAAGTAGTGAGCAATATTCAAGAAGTTAAGGCCCGTAAGGGGAAGCTAATTGCTATTGTTTCAAAAGGGGATACTACGGTTCGGGAAATTGCAGACCATGTGATTGAAATTCCAAATTCTGATGAATTTGTTGTTCCAATTTTAGCAACTATCCCATTCCAGCTCATTTCGTATCATATTGCGGTGATGCGCGAATGTAACGTAGATCAACCAAGGAATTTAGCCAAATCTGTAACTGTTGAGTAGCAGAAACAACCGGTTATCCTTACCCCTTAAAACTCATTGTAAGATTCTCATTTTCAGTAACTACTACCAAATTGTGGGAGTCAAATTATAGTGAATATCAACAGTATTTATTCAACCGAATTTGTGGATATAAACACCATTTTCTTACCCCTATAGGGTATAGAAAGACATCTCAAATCTTCAATGAAGAGGGTTTAAAAACACCTCGAGGAAGTACTTTTAAGAACAATCATATTCACTCTATCTACAAAAAAGGTAAGATTAGAGAGGAAAGAATGAATAGAGAAGATATTGTTGAGGTAGGTCAGGTTCATATAGAACCTATGTAACTCCTCATTTATAACAAACTCACATAACGTTATCCCCTACTCCACTTTTTAGGATTATCTCCAAACACCTTCAATCCCTTACTCCCCGATTGAATATCTCTCAGAAAATATTTTGAGAAATTCTGTGATTTTCTATCGTTTATCGTTTAAATCCAATACTTATTGGTGTAAGTGAACAATCCAAATCCTACAGTTAGTAGGTACTAATTAAGAATTATTTATAAGGAATGAACCCAGTAATGGGATTGATATTCTTATACCCAATAACAACAAGATGAACAGTAAACAACAAGATGAACTAACACAATGGTTATCAAATAAGAACTATAATTTCTATGTGACTACCACATTCAAAAACAAGTTATCCGATGAGACAATCAATAGAAAGATGGAACATTTCAGTAACCACTACCTAATTGAAGAACTGTTTTGGGTAAGAGAGTATACATCAGATAGAAAACCACACATCCATATGGTTATCAAAACAAACAAGATTATTAAATCATACAAGAAACTTCCCAAGTTACTCAAGGATTAGGGTAATACGGATTTCAGATTATTTGAGAAATCAAAATCTACTCGATGTATATCGTATCTGAATAAAGAGTATCACAATCAGGACTCACTATGGGGAATCAAATAATAAAGGAGAATAATATGAAAAAATCAACCGGTCAATTACACGGTGAACTGATGAGTAGTTTACTTGATTTTACTAAAGAATTAGGTTATCATTTACCACCAGATAAAATCTTTGATACGACTACATCATTAATTAACCTGTTTATTAATTATGAAAAGTATCGGGAATCAATCCTAGAAAATGGTAAGAAGGTACTGGAGAAAGGGATTGGTCAATTACCAATAGAAGTTCAGAACAAGATAAAAGAACAGTATGAGAGAAGAAAGTAACTGTAAAATGTCAGCCTAATGTTTACCACTTAAGAGATAAAGTTAAGTAACAGTTTATTACCTTGAAAGACGTCTTTCAAGGCTTTATCAAATCTTAAAAAGTAAATAATAATGGGAAAAGTAGGAAGACCAAGAAAAAGAACAGCCGAGGCGGTTGTAAAAGACATCAGACGACAAACCAGAAGAAAGTTTGGTTCTGAAGAGAAAATCAGAATCGTCCTTGAAGGATTAAAGGGAGAAGAATCTATTTCAGAAATCTGTCGTAAAGAAGGCATAGCACCAGCACTTTATTATCGTTGGAGCAAGGACTTTATTGAAGCGGGTAAAAAGCGTTTAAATGGAGACACAGAGCGTAATGCCA
>CAJQHR010000002.1 GCA_905478225.1 uncultured Crocinitomix sp. | reverse complement strand
TTGTTGAAAAAGTAAAAATTGAAAAGGAAGTTGAAGAGGAAGTGGCGGATACACCTTTTGATTTTACAGGGTTTACTGCCGAGGAAGAAAAGGAACAACCACGTTTTGATTTTACTTTAGATGAGGAAAAACCCAAAATTGAGGAGAAAGAAGTTGAAGATGACGAGACTGAGGAGCAAATCGAATTCGAAGAAAAAATTGCGGATAGTGTTCAAGCAGGTGAGGATGATGAAGATGAGACTTCACTGAATCAAAGTTTGAAACAAGACGAAGTTTCATTAAGAAAGAAACTACAAAATACACCCATAGCTAACATCAAATCGCATATTAGTATTGCAAAAAAATTCGAGTATATCTCAATTATGTTTGATGGTGATCCTGCTGCTTATGATGAAGCAATCGATTTCTTGAACACATGCGCTACTGGAAATGATGCGCGATTAAAATTGAACGAATTAACTACAAATCAGGATTGGGATTTAGAAAATAAATCAATCATTAACTTTATTGAATTAGTAGAAAGACGCTATCTTTAAAGAAAAGATTCCTGAATGAAAGTTTTAATTCTAACCCTGGTGTGTTGCACTATTTTCAACAATTTTGTTATTGCACAGCAATCCTACGCAAAAGTTATTCTTGATTCTTTATGCAGTGAACATTATGATGGGCGCGGTTATGTAAACCAAGGTGATACTCGGGCAGCAGATTTCATTATTCGAGAGCTCGAATCGATTGGCGTAATCCCATTCAAAAAAAACCCATTTGCTCAACCGTATAAATTAAATGTAAATACTTTTCCATATCCAATTGAAGTTGTTTTGGGAGGCGATACACTAGTGCCTGGAGCCGACTATTTGGTAAACCCATCCTCTGGAAGCGCGCAAGGTGAATTTGAACTCGTAGAAATTAATAGTGAGAATTTACAGAAGCAGTTTAACGGAGTTGCTGATCTCAGTCTTCAATCTACCGCACAAAAAATATTTGCCTTTAACTTTACTGATATTGCTGACGCTAAAAAACGAAATGAAATAAAATCGTTTGCTTACATGGCCATGCAGTATTTCCCCGTCATTTGGGTTGAAAAAAATAAACAAATGTTCAGTGTTGGTCGGTCACAACAAAATTACCCCTTAGTCTCAATTGATTCGAGCAGTTATTACAAAGCAAGTCGTGTAAATTTAAAGGTGAACAATGCCTATAAACCGCAGTATTTGACCAAAAACGTAATTGGCTTTATTCCCGGCAAGAAAAAAAGAAAGTATATCTTGCTATCAGCACATTATGACCATTTAGGCAGAATGGGGCCAGATGCTATGTTTCCGGGAGCTAATGACAATGCCAGTGGGGTAGCAATGCTGCTTTCAATGGCGAAACATTTCATGGCAAATAAGCCAGAATATTCAATTGTTTTGTGCTTTTTTAGCGGAGAAGAAGCTGGATTGGAAGGTTCCAAATTTTTTATTCAGCATCCTTATATAAAATTAAAACGGATTCAATTTGTATTAAATGTTGATATTATGGGAGGCGCCGAGAAAGGAATAACCGTCGTTAATGGAACCAAACATGAAGAAGCTTTTAACACCCTTGTGGAAATTAATGCGGAAAAAAACTATTTGGAACGCGTTAAAAAAAGAGGGCCAACAGCCAACTCTGATCACTACTTCTTCTCTCAATCTGGAATTCCGGCGTTCTTCATCTATTCAATGGGGTCGGTCAAAAATTACCATGATATTTATGATACAGCGGAAAACACGCCCTTGAATAAATTTAACGAAGTTCAATCCCTCTTGATTGATTTTATTGCGGCACAATAACGTGACCTAACTGTACTTAACATCCTGACTTAAACAGCGTTAACCTCCCCCCCTCCGAAAAAGACATATTTTTAACGTTAATTGTGTTTATTGTTAAAAAACAACAGAAAATTTTACCCCCCTTTTTTTTAACAAGAAGGCAGATTAGAATTCCTAATAGCCGTTAACTTCATTTCTCAGACACAAGAACCTCCAGAAACGCTGATTTTCCTGGATTTAGTGCGAGCTTTTATTCGCTTAAATTGGATGCCTAAATCTTTTAATCTTAACGTCTAGCTTGATATCTTCGAATCGTCGGCTATTAATTGGTGACAGTTTAACTTTTTTTTCTTAAATTCGTGAAAATGAATTTATACTGAAGATATGAAACAATACTACAATTTTAAATTATTACTTACCTTTTGCTTGAGTCTTGGGCTCTCCGCAGCTTGGGGACAAATCACGGTGATAGACTATACTGGTGATTACGTAACATACACGGTTCCTTTAGGTGTTTCATCTATTAATATTGAAGCTTTAGGAGCTCAAGGAGCTTCCGGAGATCCTGGTTATGTTGGTGGTAACGGAGCTAAAATGTCAGGAGACTTTGATGTCACGCCTGGAGATGAATTAATTATAGTTGTCGGTGGCGAAGGTCAAGGACAAAGCAGTAACTCTAATGGCGGCGGTGGCGGCGGAACTTTCGTTGTGGTGAATGACCCAGGTGGAGCTTATACGATTGGATCAGGTCCACATGCTGGAACTAATGTTACACCTTTGATTGTAGCTGGTGGTGGTGGTGGAACAAGAACCTCTGTAACTGCTAATGGAAATCCAGGTGTAACTGGAAATTCAGGTACATCTTCCTCTTGTAGTGGAGCTTCTGGTGGTGGTTCCCCTGTTACTGCGCCAGAAGCTGGTGGTGTTGCATTGTGTAGCTCTTGGGGATCAGGAGGCGGAGGTTTTGTTGGAAACGGCGGAAATGATGGCGGGAATGGCCAAGGTGGATTCGCATTTTTGAACGGAGCAGCTGGAGGGAATATTGGTTCTTGTGGTGATGCAGCTGAAGGTGGCTTCGGCGGCGGTGGTCAAGGACGTGGTTGTTACGGCGGCGGCGGCGGCGGCGGCTGGAGCGGTGGCCAAGGTGGTCGTGTTGCAGGTGGCGGTGGATCATATAATATTGGTATTGATCCAGATAATGAAACAGGTTTCCAAGAAGGTGATGGTCAAGTAACAATTGAAGTTAATTGTGCTGGAGTTGAGCTTGACGTTACAGCATACTCTGGTTGTGTTGGAGAAGAAATTACTGTTACAGGTACCTCATTAACTGGTGGTACAATTACTTGGGACATGGGTGTACTTAATGGTGTTCCTTTTCCTTTGACTCCTGGAGGGTTAACATTAACTGGATCTTCTACGAGTGAAGAAGATTGTGGTGTAGAGATAACTGTTTTTGGAATCTGTTGTGAAACTCCGGATGTAGGACCAACTGCTGACCCAACTGAGGTTTGCTTAGGAGATGGATATATCGTTGCTGGTACTGGTGATGGTTTCGTTGAATATTTATGGGGAGGTGGACTCGAAGATGGTGGAGAAGTTGTACAAGAAACAGCTGGAACATTTATTCATACATTAATAGGTTTTAGTGATGATGGTTGTTCTGATACAGCAACTGTAACAGTTGTGGTTAACCCTTTACCAACTGTGGATGCTGGTGCTGACGTTACCGTTTGTGAAGGTGATGAAATTACTTTAAGTGGTTCTGGAGCTTTAACTTACGAATGGACTCCTACAGCTACTGATGGTGTTCCTTTCGCTCCAGATGCTGGCGTAACAACTTATACTGTTAATGGAACTGATATGAACAACTGTTCTGGTGAAGATGACTTAGTTGTAACTGTTATTGAATTACCTTACGTTGCTAGTGCAATTGTTGTAGATGAGTATTACGGATATGATGGTTCAATCGATATCACTGTAGCCGGTGGTTCAGGTGACTATACATACTCTTGGTCTCACGGTCCAATTACAGAAGATGTAACTGGATTAACTGCAGGTGTGATTTATACAGTTTCAATTGACGATATTACAATTGATCCAGGTTTGTGTAGCTCAACTGAAACATATACTTTAACTAGATTCATTGGATTGGATGGCGAAACAATTTCTCAATTGACTGCTTATCCAAACCCAACTAACGATCTACTTACAGTTTCATATAATGGTCAATTCAACTATGAAGTGTCTACTTTATTAGGAGAAGTTGTTGCTGTTGGAACTGCTGTTGATCAAGAACAATTATCAATGAAAGATTTAGCTAACGGTACTTATATCGTAAAAGTAACAGCGGGGGATGACATTAACTATGTTCAGGTTGTGAAACAATAATTAATATTACTCCTTAATTGGAGCATAAAATATAAAGGGTCGTCCGCTTACAGTGGACGGCCTTTTTTATGCATCTACCTGTTTAGATGCGCACCTATTTGCCTCAAAATATTGGATATTTCAACCCTAAATTTTGCTCCATGTTTGATCGTCACTTAGCTTCACCCCAATCTTTCAATTATTCCTATTTATCAGTTCATAATAGTTCAATTGAATCACTATCTTTGTTTCACTTATTACAAAGAATAACGCTATGATTGGAAAACTAGAAAAACAACTGCAAGACGAACTCACTGCAATTCGCAACGCAGGATTATATAAAGAAGAAAGAATTATTGTGTCACCGCAAGGTGCAGAAGTAACAGTAGATTCTGGTGATGACGTGATCATCATGTGCGCAAATAATTATTTAGGATTATCCTCTCATCCAGCGGTGATTGAAGGTGCTAAAAAAGCATTAGATTCGCATGGGTTTGGTATGTCTTCTGTTCGTTTTATTTGCGGAACACAAGACATTCATAAAACATTAGAGAAAAAAATATCCGACTTTTTAGGGATGGAGGACACGATATTATATGCCGCAGCATTTGATGCGAATGGTGGAGTTTTTGAGCCACTTTTTTCAAAAGAAGATGCCATCATTTCAGATGAACTAAATCATGCCTCAATTATTGATGGAGTGCGTTTATGTAAAGCTGCCAGATATCGTTATAAGAACTCTGACATGGCAGATTTGGAGGAGCAATTGATATCTGCACAGGCACAGCGCAATAGAATTATTGTAACTGACGGTGTTTTCTCAATGGACGGATATATTGCCAAACTGGATAAAATTTGTGATTTAGCTGAAAAATATGACGCCATGGTAATGGTTGACGATTGTCACGCCACAGGATTTATTGGAAAAACAGGTCGTGGAACACACGAGCATAATAATGTAATGGGTCGGGTTGATATAATTACCGGAACTTTGGGAAAAGCACTTGGTGGTGCAATGGGAGGTTTTACAGCTGCTAAAAAAGAAGTGGTAGATCTGTTAAGACAACGTTCTCGTCCATACTTATTCTCGAATTCATTAGCGCCAAATATTGTTGGTGCATCTATTGCCGTATTTGATTTATTAAGCGGTTCAACCGAACTAAGAGACCAATTAGAAGAAAACGCAGCTTACTTTAAAGCAGGCGTTGTAAAAGCAGGATTAGACGTGCGTGAAGGGAATTCACCAATTGTACCAGTGATGTTGTATGACGCCAAAATAGCACAAGAGTTTGCCACTAAATTATTAGATGAAGGCATTTATGCAATCGGGTTCTTTTATCCAGTTGTGCCAAAAGACTTGGCGCGGATTCGTGTTCAACTTTCAGCGGCACATACGAAAGAGCAATTAGACAAAGCCATAGCAGCATTTCAAAAGGTTGGTAAGGAATTGGGCGTAATTAAATAATTGACTCATGCGCACATTACTTATTATCATTTGTGCATTTCTTTTTGCAAATTGCCAGGGCGATTCTAAAACAGATGAGGTGACTGGAATATTGATGGAGGTTGAACCGTCTCAAGCTGAACTTGATGAAATTGCTTTAGAGCAACAACCGCAAACCATTCAAGATTTTTTTGCTGTGGGAACCAACATAATTGGTAATGACTTTTGTTATGACTATTCCTCAATCAGTCAACTTATTTTATATGGAAACGATAGCACTGATGAGTGGCGTCGGTTTGAAGTCAGCGAAAATTACTTAACTGCCTATCATAAAGAATGTAATGTATTGTTAGAGTTCATGACATTTGAATTGGGCGGTGAAAAAAAAGCATTTGTTTGTCAAACCAATAGAGAGAATCAACAATTTGATTATCTGAGTTGGAATTCGAAGACAGATCGCTGGATTAAGGTCAATCGTTATCCACAACCCTCACTTACAGATTATTTCAACATATTAGAATGGAGTGACGAACAATTAGTCCATGATTACGGATCAGATAATGTTTATATAAACCCTAAAACGACCGGTGTTACTTTCGTTTTTTCAAAAAATGCTATGTTATTGAATATGGGTGAAAAACAGCAGCTAGAGTTCACTCAAACACCCGATTATTACTATGAATTGAGCACTAATGAGACTGAACTCACATTGAATCAGGTTCCTATTCACCCTAACGAGCAAGTGATTTCCTCTTATATTATTGCCTGCAGCATATTAGAGAGTCCTGGCGAAGTTTTTAGCACACAATATGAAACACTGTTATCAGAAATCGCAGATGAATCGATAGGACATCAAATGACGCGCTATGGTGCGAATGATTCTAAAGTATATTTTCCCACAGATACAATAGAGTTAAGTGATGCGCTGTTGAACGAGCCTGTAGACGCATTTTAGTTATTTGATGCGAATAAGGCTCCATTCATTATTGCCGCCAACCAAGACATTGACGTTATTGTGCAACAAGCCAAAGCTTATTTTGAATCTGAAGACTAAAATTTAGAACAAATCACTATTTTAAATTGTTTTAAGAAAAAAACATAATAAATTTGAACCATGATTATTTCCCTTTTCATACTCATAGCATTTGTTTTTATGGAATTTATGGCGTGGTTTGCGCATAAGTATATCATGCATGGTTTCTTATGGAGCCTTCACAAAGACCACCACCAACCTACAGTAAGAATCTTTCAAAAAAATGATTTGTTCTTTTTGATTTTTGCAATTCCATCTTGGCTAAATATTATGTTTGGTTTTATCAATAAAAACGATATAATGATTGGAATTGGTTTTGGGATAGCCGCATATGGATTAGCCTATTTCTTAGTTCATGAAATCCTAATTCACCGTCGTAAAAAATGGTTCGACAATACAGATAATCGTTATTTTAGAGCAGTTAGAAAAGCACATAAAGTGCATCACAAAAATCAGTATAAAGAAGAGGGCGTTTGTTTTGGAATGCTTTTATTCCCTTTTAAATATTATAAATAAGCTATCTCGTAAATCCGATTTTCAATCCTAGGATTGGTGTTGGATACGTTAAATTATAATTATCTCTTAAGGTCCAAACACCACCTTGATCCGTAAAGTCTCCGCCAACAGGCAATTCAGAATTGGTTCTTACTTGTACTGTTCTTATACTTAATCCTGTATAAAAATACAGAACTAAACCGCCTCTTTTAATTTTTTGAAACCCGAATTTCACATCTAAATTTGTGTTGATCCGATTGAATAACATGGGTGTGTTTTGAAAATAGGCGAAATCTTGTCAGCCATTTTGATCCGTAAATGGTTCCATTCCAATTGCAATGTCATCTCTAATAATAATGTGTCGCACTGAAAAACGCACAGCTAAATAACGAGTCGTTCTTACAGGCATATAAATACGTCCTTCACCACGGATCTTATACCCGCCCATTCTATCATAACCCCCGGTAAATGGAAACAAGAATTCTTCTGTACCAACAGTGACTTGAAGTGTTCCGTCGTATGGAGCACCAACTGCAGAATAGCGGAGCTCACACATGTAAAAACTCATAGTATAACTTGCATCAATGGTCAAATCACTAATTGTGGACCCTACCGATTCAAAAAGATATCCACTTACCCAAACGTCGTGTCCATTTGGAAGATTCACGGTACTCTCAGCCCACGGTGTAATTCCTGCCCAAAAATCTTTATTTGAAATATCGGTTGTTCCAGCAAGAATTGTCCACCCAACCGGTGCGACGCTAAATCCTGTCGGAGATGAATTTGTTGGCAATATGGTTTGACTAGCAGCGAATTTGGGAAAAATGAGGACTGATAGGTATAATATTCCCTTCATCAAAAGATTTTCCTAGAATGAATTTGACGAAATAGCGATCAACAAAATCACGAATGAATTCATTAATTGAAGCAGTCGTAAATATTAGTTCACTTCCGTATCTGGCAACTCGGCGTGCTTATTAATTTTAGTCTTGTAGGTCACTTCCCCTTGATTTTGACCAAAAGCTAAGCCTAAGAATAATAAACTGGCACTTATAATTCCTATTCTCATGTGATTAATTTTTTGATCAAATGTATCCTAATAGAAAAGTTTGCAGAGTTAAATGGGGGTTAATGGGCGGTTAAAAAAGCTATCGGATTTAGATTCAGACTTAAACTATTGATGGGTTATCCGCTAAAAATAGCTAATTTGCGAGTTCTGCAATACATTTTTCGCGAATATCCCAGAGGTCATTTGGGCTCATTCCGTTTTCAAATGAAAAAGCAATCATTTGAGCTTTGTGCCAATTCTCCTTGTATTCACCGATTTGATCAGGTTTAATTTCCACCTCAAGTTGAACCGATTTTTCAAAAGACTCGGCGCCAGTTTCTAACCCAGTTACATCTCGAATTTCACCACTAATTTTGAGGTATGTGTGCACCTCAGGAATGGCTTTTAATTTGTGCTTATTTAAAATTGCATTTAAAACGGGATGCGTTTTTTCAGACATCATGAAGACACCCAAATGCAACTTTACATCATCCCAACCATTTTCAAGTGCCACACCTTTAACCAATGCATTTTTTGTACTGCAAGTTCCCTTTTCTTCATCAAAAACTAGGCGATATTCTGCACGATCAGAATTGCGCCCGTAGGGCAATTGCTCCACCCATTCAATAAAACTTAAAAAAGAAATAATTCCGCGATCAACACATTCGGTTGATAAAGGACCGTTTGCGGCCTCAATAATTAAATGTGCCAAGTTTGTCATAACCGCCTAAAACTACAATGGAATATTACCGTGTTTCTTTTTCGGTAAATGCGCCACTTTGTTTTTAAGGATATCAAACGAACGAATAAGTTTTTTACGCGTTAATCCAGGTTCTATGACCTCATCAACAAATCCGTGAGCCGTTGCGTTATATGGGTTGGCAAAAAGTTCAGCATATTCGGCTTCTTTTTCCGCTAATTTTGCTTGCGGATCAGCTGCCTCTTTAATTTCCTTACGGAAAATGATTTCTGCTGCTCCCTTAGCTCCCATTACCGCAATTTCTGCCGTTGGCCAAGCAAAGTTCATGTCAGCACCAATGTGTTTAGAATTCATTACATCATAAGCTCCACCGTACGCCTTACGAGTAATCACAGTGACACGCGGCACAGTTGCTTCACAAAATGCGTACAATAACTTAGCGCCATTGTTAATAATTCCACCCCATTCTTGCTCTGTTCCAGGTAAGAATCCAGGCACATCTTCTAACACCAATAAAGGAATGTTAAATGAATCGCAAAAACGAACAAAACGCCCTGCTTTATTTGAAGAATTGCTATCTAAAACTCCCGCCAAAAATGCCGGCTGATTAGCAACAATTCCAATACTTTTTCCAGCTAAAAATGCAAATCCAATCACTATGTTTTCTGCATAACTCTCTTGCACTTCGTAAAAAGATCCTTTATCTACCAATTCGTTAATGACCTCTTTCATGTCATAAGGCTGGTTAGGATTATCTGGTATAATTGTGTTTAAATCAATTCTTGTTTCGTCTGTTTTTTCGTAAGGATATGTAGGTGATTCTTCCTCACAATTTTGCGGCAAATAAGCCATTAATTTTTTAATGTCGTTGATACATTTCAAATCATTTTCAACCGAGAAATGCGCCACACCTGATTTTTGAGAATGTGTAGATGCTCCTCCCAATTCCTCAGAAGTTACTTCTTCATGCGTTACTGTTTTTACAACATTTGGTCCCGTTACAAACATGAACGAAGAATCTTGCACCATGTAAATAAAGTCTGTTAAGGCGGGTGAATATACCGCGCCACCTGCACATGGCCCCATAATCGCCGAAATTTGAGGAACTACTCCTGAAGCTAGGGTATTGCGATAAAAAATATCTGCATAGCCGCCCAATGAAACTACTCCCTCTTGGATTCTTGCTCCCCCTGAATCATTTAATCCAATTAATGGAATTCCGTTTTGAATGGACAAATCCATAATGCGCACAATTTTTTTGGCGTGTACCTCAGCTAGTGAGCCTCCAAAAACAGTAAAGTCTTGTGAGAAAACATAGATGGGTCTTCCGTGAACTGTTCCGTATCCAGTTACCACACCATCTCCTAAAAACTTCTGTTTGTCCAATCCAAAATTGGTGGATCGGTGAGTGGTGAGCATTCCAATTTCTTCAAAACTGTCGTCGTCCAACAATAATTCAACTCGCTCTCGCGCAGTTAATTTTCCCTTACCATGCTGAGATTCAATGCGTTTTTCTCCACCGCCTTTTACAGCTTCCTCTTTCTTGGAATTAAGTATATCTAGTTTAGTTACCATTAGCCAAATTTTTATGGAAATCTAAGTTAATGTTATTTTTTTTAAGCGACCTTTTTCAAACAGCTAAAACCACGAATAATTCAGCTTAATACGACGGCATGGTGTTCAAGCCTAAATTATAATAGGAACGAGCTGGACGAATTTCTTGTGGATTTTCTTCATCATGTAAATAGGGCTTGTCATCTGTTGTGAACATTGGAATATGCGCTGGTCTTCGCCAAATCAAGGCATCTGGCGAAAATGGTTGATTATGAATAAATTTGTTTTGCATTAAATTCCACACTTTTTCACTATTTACACCAATACTTAAGCCCGCCAATTGGTTACAGGGCAGCCATTGCTTTACATCTACACTAAAAATCCCCAAAGACGAGTTTCTCGACTGGCTCGCTTCATGCTGATAATAGCCCAATCTTCTGTGGCCTCATATGATATGACAGCACAATGCGAATAATCGTGTGTACATAAATCGCGTATCTTCCAACTTTGGCATCCTTGGTTCGTGCCTCAAACCGAAAAGCACCTGTCCTGAATCGATCCTCTTGATTAACAAAACTTCCCGATAAATCATTTTCAAGAATGACATTAAATTTCAAGAAATATTGAGTGCCGAGTGTACTTGAACGAAACTATAATTGAAATAAGCCGCCGTGCGTAAACCCAAGCGATTGGTTTCCGATCCAAATGAAAATGCCAAACCCAACGTGCAGCCCTTAAGGATCTCTTGCCCCTGAGAAAAGAGGCTTGAAAAAATTAATAGCAAGAATAGTATCCTTTTATACATTTTGCCGTTTCAATAATGGAAGACAATTAAATCTATAAATAACAGAAATCTACAAATTAAAGTTGGTATAATTTCTGTAACCTTTGGGTTAATTAGAACTATATTTGAAACATGCGCATTGTATTTAGCTTACTCTTTTTATTGACCCCCTTTTTGGTGAATGGTCAAGTTACGGTCGAAAAAAAAGTTCATAACTTTGGTGATCTTTATCCGAATGCGCAAACCTACGTTGACATTAAGTTCACGAATAACTCCGACAAAAAACACTTTTTACTAACCTTAGACAAACCGCGAGATGTTTATTATATTTTTTCGGGAAAAACATTGTTACCCGACAGTTCAATAATAATTCGCCTAAAGATTAACGAGGGAAGAAAAGGTAAATTCAACCACGAAGTAGATATTTACTTTAGCGATTCAGATCAACCAACAACCATTCGATTAACTGGAAATGTAAAAGAGGTTGGCGGAAATCCAATGACGGCATGTCCTGACTTTAACAATAATCCGCCCCCGAATAACCGAAACGAATTTGCAATAACCATTAAGGTAATTGACTCGTTAACACGCGAACCCATTCGACGATCAAAAGTTTATGTCGTTCAAAACAACGACTTAATAGGAGAATATTACACCAATAAAGATGGCATTGTTCACCGCCCGTTTCCAGTGGGTTACTATTTTATTGCTGCAGAAAAGGAAACGTATATTACCAATTTGAAAGAAGGTTATTTAAACTTTCAGCGGAATTATATTGAAATTGAATTACAACAACCACCGATTGAAGATGCACCGCCAGAGCTAATTGCTGATTTTCCTGAAGAACCAGAGATTATTATAGATTTAAATGATGAACCACCGGAAGAAATTGTTGAGGAAGTCGTAGTTGATACCGTTCCAGAAATTGTGATTGAAGAACCAGTGGTGATAGATAATAGAACCTTGGCTGAATTGCCCGATTCATTATTTGATCAAGCCCATTTTAAAACCAACAATATCACTTTCATTCTAGATGTATCAAGTTCTATGAACCCTTCCGGAAAACTAGAATTATTAAAACAATCAATGACGAACCTAGTAACGATTCTACGTCCAGAAGATCTTATTTCAGTCATAAAATACTCTTCAAACGTTTCTGTAGTAATTGATGGTTTGAGCGGAGCAGACAAAGAAAAAATAAACGAGCGCGTTGCAGCCCTGCGCACAAGCAGTTCAACTGCAGGTGGAGATGCGATTCAAGTTGCTTACCGCATCAACCGTAAAAAGTACTCAGCCGAACACAATAATATCGTGATTATGATCACTGATGGAGCTTTCAATAAAGGCAGCAAAACCTATTTGGAAACTATCGAGAAAAATTACAAAGAACGCGGAATTCTATTTTCAGTGGTGGGCATTAAAACCTCAGAATACGTAACTACTCACATGGGCAATGTAGTAAGTAAAGGCGGTGGCAGCTTTATCCAAGTTCGCACAGCAGAGGATGCGCGTACAAAAATCATTAAAGAAATTAAGCGTACATCTTTTAGAGGAAGGTGATTATCAGGATTGAGTTTGGCGTGTGAATTTGGAGTAAGTGAATTTTGAAAACCTTCACAACAGTTTCGACCAATGAAATCGTGGGTTTTGAGATCATGATTTTTCAATTGATAATTCTCAATTAACAATAGCAATGCACTGTCTTGAGCATTTGTCGAAGTGTGCAAAGTCTATTGACTAATGACGCGCAAGCATTTGCGATTAATTTGTATCTTTCAATCTGATAAAACCAATCAATTATGAATCCTATTCTTAGAAATATAATTGCCCTAATCTTGGGGTTGGCAGTTGGCATGGTCGTTAACATGAGTCTTGTAAACATGGGTTATAGTCTAACACCAATACCAGGTTTTGATCCGAATGATCCTGAATCTATGGCGAATTTGTCTGAAGTTTATAAAAACTTAGATTTTAAATTTTATGTTTTTCCATTTTTAGCACATGCGCTAGGAACATTAGTTGGTGCATTTGTAGCAGCTTTAACTGCAGCAAAACACAAAATGAAATTTGCAATAGCAATTGGGTGCTTTTTTTTACTTGGCGGAATAATGGTGAATTATATGATTTGCGGACCAATTTGGTTCATTGCATTAGATATTATTGTTGCCTATATGCCAATGGCTTGGATTGGCGGGGAAATCGCTCTAAGATTTTCAAAGGAGGATCACAATAATGATTTTTCAGATGAGGTTATAGCCTAAAATTAAAGGCTTGATATTTAATTCACTTTTAACATGAGATATTTAGCGATTCTACTTTTTCTTTTCGGGATTTTGTCTGTCAACCTTTCCCTTGGGCAAGATGTTGATGACATCTTAATTTGGGGAGAAAGGGATTTAGAATGGAAGTCCCTTTTAAAGACAAAAGCTTTCCAAAAACATTCAGAAGCCATGAACTTTTTGAAAAAGGACTTCGGTGTAACGCATGGGTTTGCCAATACAATTGTTGCCTTGTCCAAAGCCGAGAAGAAGTCAAATGACGACCTTGTAGAAGGACAGTATAAAGGCAAAGAAGCCTTGTCCCCAATTTATGAAGCCCCGCTTTCGTATTGCGCAAGTCTTGGAGATGACATCACTGTACCCCCAAAAAAAGGAACCGTTAGCATTATCCGCAAAAGACAGTTTGCCCTAATTAAACCAGCCACTAAAACTAGAATCGATCTTGGTTTAAAAATTAAGGACAAGCCAACAGGTGATCGACTTGAAAATTCTGGGCCTTTTGGAACTATGTGTACACACCGTGTTAAAGTTTTGGAAATTGTTGAAGTTGATGAAGAATTAAGAGCGTGGTTGAAGGAAGCTTATTAGAAAAGTGTTTGAGGGATATTCAGCAAAACCCCCAAACCAAAAATCCCTAACTGTCCAATACAAAATAGAAGTCAGTCCAAAGACGCAGATGACGCTGATCGAGCAGATTTCCACAGATCTTGCCGAGAATTAATACGCGCGCGGAAAACCCCAAGAAAAAACTATTGACTAAACACTAATGACGAACAACTATGAGCAAAGCGAATCAATGCAACCCTAATAAGGTCATAGATTCACTTGATGCTTGCTGCTCAGCCTCTTTCTTAGAGGTTCCTTTGCCCATTCCCCACTCTTTCTTGTTAATGATGACAACAGAGGTGTAAATGAAGTTATTCTCCTTTGTAGCGGCATCTTTAACCTCAAACGAAATGGCGAATTTGTTCTTTTGCCCCCAAATCAACAATAAACTTTTAAAGTCTATCTCCCGAGAAAGGATCTCTTTAAAGTCAATAAATCGTTGAATGATATAGGTTTCAAAACTAGATTTTGTCGTTTCAAAGTTAGAATCCAAATAAATGGCACCGATTAGTGCTTCAAGCGCATTTCCTTCAATGGTTGAAATTCGGATTGAGCGACCTTTGCGATAGCGAATATAGTCGGCTAGATTAATTTCACCGCCGATCGAAGATAACATCTTTCGGTTAACTATTTTCGACTTTACCTTGGTCAAATAGCCTTCATCCTCTTTCGCGAAACGCTCGTATAAATATTGCGCGACAATTAAATCAATCACCGTATCGCCCAAGTATTCAAGGCGTTCGTTGCTGTCTACATTTTCACATGTATTACTATAAGATTTGTGAGTTAAGGCATCAATAAATAAAGACATATTCTTAATTCTGTAGCCAAATTTTTTGGCAATGAATTCCACTATCCGCTGCTCGGATGGTTCCCTTTTCTTTGAAAAAAAAAGTCTAAATCGTGCTTGATTAGCCCACATAAGATTTGAAAACCACAGACGTGTTGTGACCTCCGAAACCAAAAGTATTGCTTAAGGCATAATTTACCGTTCGTTCTTGGGCCTTGTTGAACGTAAAGTTAAGTTTATTATCAATGTCCGGGTCGTCCGTAAAATGATTAATTGTTGGAGGAACGATATTATTTTGAATTGCTTTCACACAAGCAATTGCTTCAATAGCACCCGCGGCTCCTAATAAATGTCCAGTCATTGACTTGGTAGACGAAATATTAAGTTTGTAGGCATGATCTCCAAAAATGTGTTTAATTGCCTTAGTCTCAGCAATATCTCCCAAAGGTGTTGAAGTTCCGTGAACATTAATATAATCAATGTCCTCCGAACTAATGCTGGCCTCTTTTAAGGCTTGCTTCATGACACTAATTGCGCCTAACCCTTCGGGGTGCGGCGCGGTAATGTGATGAGCATCTGCAGACAATCCACTTCCGACGATTTCTGCGTAAATTTTTGCTCCTCTTGCTTTTGCATGCTCCAATTCTTCTAAAATTAATGCCCCTGATCCTTCTCCTAAAACAAACCCTTCTCGATCCAAATCAAAGGGTCTCGAAGCTGTTTTTGGATCATCATTTCTTGTAGACAAAGCTTTTAATGCGTTGAATCCACCAATACCAGGTTCGTTCACGCAAGCCTCAGATCCACCTGAAATAATAAGGTCAGCCTTATCCAATCGAATAAGGTTAAACGCATCAATCATTGCATTGTTTGAAGATGCACATGCAGAAACTGTAACATAATTCGGCCCTCTGAATCCAAATTTCATGGAGATATGCCCTGCGGCAATATCTACAATCATTTTAGGTATAAAGAAAGGATTAAAGCGCGGTGTTCCATCTCCCAGAGCATAAGCGTTAGCTTCTTCTTGGAAAGTTGTTAAACCACCGATACCAGATCCCCAAATAACGCCAGCGCGCTCAAGGTCGATTTTCTCTACATCTAAACCCGAGTCCGCCATAGCCTCCGTAGTGGAAACTATAGCGTACTGTGAAAATGGGTCTAATCTTCTTGCATCCCTGCGGTCCATATGGTCTTCAATATTGAAGTCCTTCAGCTCGCAGGCAAATTGGGTCTTAAACTTTTCGCAATCAAATTTTGTGATTTTAGCAGCACCACTCACTCCGGCTTTTAAGGATTCCCAATATTCATCAATAGTATTACCTATTGGTGTCAAAGCTCCTAGTCCAGTAATAACTACTCTTTTCAACTCCATTGCTATAAGTTAAGGTTAAAACTCAATATGTTTTAGAATTATTTTGCGTTACCGTCAATGTAAGAGATTGCATCTCCTACTGTTTGGATTTTTTCAGCTTGATCATCAGGAATTGCAATATTGAATTCTTTTTCAAATTCCATGATAAGTTCAACTGTGTCCAAAGAGTCAGCTCCTAAGTCATTCGTGAAGCTTGCTGCTGCAGTTACTTCATCTTCGGCTACTCCTAATTTGTCTACGATAATAGACGTTACTTTTGATTTTACATCAGACATATTAATCTGTTTTAAATGGTTTATTCAGTCTGCAAAGAAAATACTAAAAACGCAGAAACCCAAAATTTACTTATAATAAATTGCGATTTCTTCTAGCGGTTTTCGCTCAATATCAGGCACAGCGCAGTTTTCAAGCGCATATCCAACTGGTAAAAGTAAGTACGGTTTTTCGTTTTCAGGGCGGTTTAATGCCTTTGAAATGAAATTCATGGGGCTTGGAGTGTGTGTTAACGTCACTAATCCTGCATTATGGATAGCTGAAATTAAAAGACCGCTCGCTATCCCAACTGATTCATTTACGTAATAATTATTCATCTTCTTTCCCGCCGAATCAAAATCATACGATTTCTTCATCACCACAATTATCCATGGCGCAATTTCAATGAATTCTTTTACGTCATCTGTTCCTAATGGCAAAAGATCTTGAATCCACCTTTCGCTCATTCTACCCGCATAGTTCTTTTTTTCTTCTTCCTCTGCCAATTCTCGAATCTTATTTTTTAATTCAGCATTACTAATAACACAAAAAACCCAAGGTTGTTTGTGTGCACCCGAGGGAGCCGTTGAAGCTGTTTTTAAAATATTATTGATGATTTCAACTGGAACGGCTTTATCAGAAAAATCCCGAACCGAACGCCTCTTATCCATAAACTGAAAATACGATTCTGACCGTTTTATCATTTCTTCTTCATCAAAACTTACCTGTTTATAGGGAATCGGGGCTAAATTGTTTATTCTCATTCTGGTTTCTTTGCCAAGTATTAAGCACTAAAAATAGGGATTTTTTGCACCTATCCCATGATATTCCAATACCTTTGTTTTTAATTATTAGAAAGCTAAGACGGTGTCTAAAGCTATAAAAGGGTGAAGGAATGATAAAAAACATAGCCATATTTGCATCTGGTGATGGCAGCAATGCTGAAGTGATTATTGAACATTTTGTAGATTCAGATACTGCTCAAATTGCCCTTATTGTTACCAATAATGCCAACGCCTTTGTAATTGAGCGAGCAAAGAATCATGAAATTCCCTGCTTTTTGCATTCAAAAGAGGATGCAGATAATGGTGTTTTAGTAGCCACAATGTCTGAATTTGAAATTAAATTCATTGTTCTTGCCGGCTATCTTAAACGAATCCATCCTGACCTCATTGCTAATTTTTCAAACAAAATTGTAAACATTCACCCGGCCTTGCTCCCTAAATTCGGAGGGAAAGGAATGTATGGCATGAATGTACACCGCGCAGTCGTTGAAGCAAACGAAAAAACGAGTGGTATTACTATTCATTATGTCAACGAAAATTATGATGAGGGCAATATCATAGAACAACATGAATGCATAATTCCACCGAATTCAAGTCCAGAGCAAGTTCAAAAGCTTGTGCTAGAACTGGAACATCAATATTTTGCCCAAAGTATTGAAATGTTATTACTAAAATCATAAGCCTTAACTCGCTATTAGTGAGCTGTTTTATGCAGTTAGGCGAATAAAAGAGAATTATTTTATCTATTGTTATAAATCCTTCTAACAAACTAATTACCTTTGCGCGCTTTTAAAAAATAAAGTAACAAGCTTATTTAATACGAAACGCTATGAATTATGAAGTTTTAGTTGATATTGGGAAACCGTTTATGGTACTTTTTGCTGTGATAGATATCTTTGGATCTGTTCCGGTTATCATTAAAATAAAAAAGAGAGCAGGAGATATTCATGTCATGAAAGCTTCGCTTGTTGCTTTGGGAATAATGTTAGCCTTTTTATTTATTGGTGAAGGCATTCTTAGTTTTCTCGGAGTGGAAATAAAAGCTTTCGCCGTGGTGGGATCATTAATCATTTTTGCCTTAGGTGTTGAGATGATTTTCGGCGTGCAGTTGTTTAGAGATGAAGGTGAAGGCTCAAAAAAAATTGTTTCCATTGTTCCTATTGCTTTTCCTTTAATTGCAGGGGCTGGAACAATGACAACGATCGTATCTCTTCAGGCGGAATATGAAATGCAATATATTGCTATTGCAATCGTCCTAAATATGATTGTTGTGTTTTTCGTGCTCAAATTGACAAAACGCATTGAACGGTTCTTAGGGAAAGGTGGAATCGCTATTCTTCAAAAAGTTTTTGGTATTATTCTATTATCCATTGCGGTTAAACTTTTCGCAGATAACGTGAAAGATTTATTCTTGTAAATTTAACTTCATGGGTGCTGATTAGTTATTGGATTACTAAAATAAAAAGAATGATAAAACTAGTCTGGCGTCATAATTGATACTCACAAAGCATTAATTATATTTGTCCCTCAATTTTCAACGCCACTATGAAAAACATTTTTCTCATTCTTTTTATTTTTGGAATCAATTTAAGCTTTGCACAAGTTTATAATTTTGGTGCAAATGAAGTTACTTTCAAAAACATGGTCACTAATGGTATAACCTATGTAAAAACGGGTGACGCCCATTTTGATAGTATCATGATTGCAAATTTAGAGGAGTATTGGACTTTCTCAGAATTCTCGACTGTAGAACAATACAAGCGACCTGACAAAACTTCAACCGCCTTGTTCGTTACAACCAAAGAGTTTACCAAAAAACACATGATGGATCGTAAAAACCAACATGTATTAGTTTTACAACATGCTGAGATTTACGTGCCGCGTAAAGACGTTAAGATGGAGCACACCTTAGGTTATATGTACATCAATGGTTTTTACGATTTGGTATCGAATGAAAATGAATACCGCTACGCATATATGCTTGTTAAAGCTCTAAATAAAGGTTTCTCATTTATCAAAAATGAGCGCCTTACTGGTGAACCTGAAGATTTAAACGCCCTAGTTTCAGCCGCCGTAACTGGTGATGATGGTCCTTCTGTTGGAAATGTTCTCATCTTAAATAGAGAACAAACACGCCACGCCGTTGTAAGGAAAGAGCTGGATAAGCTTGGTGTTGAGTATCGATTATTGGCTGAAGAGGAGTATTATAGCACGCTTGAACGAAAAGATCCAACACACATTGTTTTATATTTTGCGGTGAACCGGTTTACAGAAATGGCATTGGTTCGAATTTCAGATGGCGAAATGCTCTGTTCAAAACACTTTCGTGAAAATTATCCAACGCTCACAAAGAAAGAGCTGAAATTAATTGCAGGATATTTTAATTAAGTTTTGGTATAAAGTTTGTTGAAATGAGTGCAAACAACACCCATGATCGCAAATCTAAATGGCTTATTAAAGCCTACCCCATTTCTATTTTTTATATTGAACTTTGTTAATGCCAAAGCTGGAATTAAAAGTGTTGAATTGGTCTTTGATAAAACAACTGTTTTTGAAGGAAATAGTCCTGTATTTTCCCTGAAAGTCACAAAATCCAGTGGAAATGTCTTTCATAGCACTGATGCATATCCCAAATATCCTTACCAAGATTTTACCTATAAAATAACGAAGGGTATACAATTAATGTCTCCGTCCAAGGAGAGTTTTACCTTAATTATTCCTGAAGATTACGCTGCAGATAGTATTACTATTGCTATGCAAGTTATGAAGAGTCCTACAAATTCAAAATCCCAATTTACAAGGCCGTAGATCATGTAAAAAGCCTGCGTTTATATATGGATAGAGATAGTATTATTGAACGCAAATCACTCCCTTTTAGAGTATTCGCCGATTTAGGTGAGGAGGAGGGATTAGAAATTCAGAATAGGAAAACAAGGTATTATGCTGTTAAAATTCAAGTACTGAGTGGTGGTAAATATGATTCCAAAAATGCCTATATAATTCCTGAAAAAATAGGTGAATGCGATTCGCAATTAGTTGTTCGCGTATCTTTAATAGATCGACCGAAAATCTTTACAGATGAAGTTTTCACCATTAAAAAGAATGATGAGTCCCGTCCTTTTAGCGGGATTGCTGGAATTGATGGGGATGATGGAGTAACACCAACTGTTAAACGCAACGGAACTGACGGATCAGATGGAAACAAGGCTCCAGATTATATGTTTTTCCTAGAAATTGGGCTTCATCCATGCGCACAGGACTCTGTTTTAATAATAACCTACAAAGCAAGAAACGCAAAAGGCGGAACACTTTATTTTTCCAGAAAAGTTGAATCAATTGTTTTAAAAGCCAATGGCGGAAAAGGAGGGAACGGACATGATGGTGCGTATGGAGCAGATGGATGGTCAGGCGTTGGATATGGTGGAAATGGCGGCAATGGTGCGCACATCAAAATTATGTATTCTCCAAATACTGAAATTTATGTGCGTAGAATCAAAGTCTTTGTTAATGGTGGACTTGGCGGAAACGGTGGCGATTTAGGTCGCTATGGAAAAAGGGAACTAGCTGGTGCCGAAAGTTTAGGAAATGGAGTGATGGGAAGAGATGGTTATAGCGGAAGAGATGGTAAACGTGGTACAAACGGATTGGATGGCAAATTTGAATTTATAACAGTCTCAGACTATAATGACTCAATGATCAAGTAAATTTCAGCTACCTTTGCATCAATGGAGCAAAAAAGAAGACCCGTATCAGATTGGTTGCCAATTACCAAAAAAGAGCTTGAGGCGCATGGATGGGAGGAACTAGATGTAGTTTTAGTTTCGGGAGATGCTTATGTAGATCATCCGTCTTTCGGTCCTGCAGTTATTGGAAGGATTATTGAAAGCGAAGGATTTAGAGTAGGCATTATTCCACAACCCAATTGGCAGGATGATTTGCGGGATTTCAAAAAATTTGGCGTGCCCAAATACTTTTTCGGTGTTACATCTGGCTGTATGGATTCTATGGTGAATCATTATACTGCCGGAAAAAGAAAACGCTCAAGTGATTCATATACTCCCGGAGGGCAAGCAGGATTTAGGCCTGATTATGCGACCATTAAATACACTCAAATTCTTAAAGAACTTTATCCAGATGTACCCGTTTTAATTGGCGGTATTGAAGCTTCACTGCGCCGAGTAACGCATTACGATTATTGGTCTGACAAATTAATGCCTGGAATTTTAGAAACCAGTGGGGCCGACTTATTGGTTTATGGAATGGGCGAACAGCCATTACGCGATATTTTAACCCTTTTGAAAAAAGGTGTGCCGTTGGAATCTATGAAAACGATTCCGCAAACGGCCGTTTTTCTGCCAAAGGCAGATGGAATTCCGAAAAACAAAAATTGGGAAGATGTTGAACTGAGTTCACATGACAAATGTTTGGACGATAAAATTGCTTATGCGGCTAACTTTAAAGTAGTAGAAGTAGAGTCTAATAAATTAGTTGCACGCCGAATTTTTCAAGAAAGCGGTGAAAATCGATTGATCATAAATCCGCCATACAAAACCATGACGGAAGATGAAATTGATCGTTCTTTTGATTTGCCATATACGCGCTTGCCGCATCCAAAATATTATAAGCGAGGCGATATTCCAGCTTATGAAATGATTAAGTTTTCCATTAATATGCACCGGGGCTGTTTTGGTGGTTGCAGCTTTTGTACCATATCGGCGCATCAAGGAAAATTTATTGCTTCACGAAGTGAAAAATCCATCATGCGTGAGGTAGAGCAGGTGGTGGAAGACCCCGACTTTAAAGGTTATATTTCTGACTTAGGTGGTCCTTCAGCAAACATGTATCGCATGAAAGGAATTGACATGGGCATTTGTGAAAAATGCGTGAGTCCTTCCTGTATTCATCCCGTAATTTGCTCAAATTTAGACACCAGTCATAAACCATTGACGAAGCTATATCAGAAAGTAGATCAACATCCGAAAGTGAAAAAAGCTTTTGTTGGGTCCGGAATTCGATATGATTTATTGGTAAAAGATTACAATAAAAATTTGAATGAAAAAGAGGCCGAGGAATATTTAGAACAAGTGGTTACGCGTCATGTTTCGGGTCGTTTAAAAGTAGCTCCTGAACACACGGCGGATGACACCTTACGCATTATGCGAAAACCTTCATTTAAGCATTTTCATAAGTTTAAAGAAAGTTACGATCGCATTCAATCTAAAAACGGACTAAAACAACCGCTTATTCCCTACTTCATTTCTTCTCACCCGGGTTGTAAAGAAGAGGATATGGCTAACCTAGCAGCCGAAACGAAAGAAATGGGCTTTCAGTTGGAACAGGTGCAAGATTTTACGCCAACTCCAATGACAGTAGCTACGGTTATTTATTATTCTGGTGTACATCCTTATACTTTAAAACCAACTTTTGCGCCTAAAACGAAAGAGGAAAAGAAAGACCAACACCGTTTTTTCTTTTGGTATAAACAAGAGAATAGACAGTGGGTAAAAGATAAATTAAATAATGCGGGTAAACCAGAGTTATTAGCAAGATTAATGGGCACAGCTGCACCTCAAAATCAGGAGCGCGAAATGCCAAAATGGTTGAAGGAAAAACGGGCGAATAATGCTGCTGGAGGGAATCAAAATACGAGCAGATCTAGAAGAAGGAAGCGCTGATGATTGATGAAGTTTTGCGCTAGAACAAAAAATAATAAGTGTTGGATTTAGTTGGGACTGGATGGACCGGCGAGAAGAGAAAAGTATAGATGAAAAACTATTTAACTGTATTGCTGATTGGAATATCTTCCATTATTTTTGCGAATGCCCAAAATGATTTAAACAGTTGGTTAGACTCAACCTATACAGCCAATAATATTTCACAGAATGATGCGGACGCAGAATTCTCTACTTATGCGCAAGAGAATTACAAAAAGGCAACAAACGTTTCGGGGTTTATTTCCCAATTCAAACCAAAAAAAAGAAATAAAGGTCCTAAAGAGTTCAACTTATCTCACAAACTAAATTACCCCACTTTAAGCAGTATTGCTCATTTAGGTACAAATCACTTTAAGGCTTTAGAGCAAGAATTATATCGCATCATCATGGTAAATGGTTTAGAAAAAGACCGAAACGCTTTTACTTATTTGTGGATCTATATCAATCATTTGAATAACCTGCCGCTGAATGATACGCGGCCAAATGATATGACTTATGAATTATTTGAGCTGAAAAAATATATGCTTGCTGAAGACGTACTTTTTGAAAGAATCGCCCTTATCATTTTGGCTCGAAAAATTTTTCTTGCCAACAACTATATAAACTCAGACGCTCTGGTCAATAAAACCTATCCGAAAACTAAGGTTGTTTATTTGGGTAAAGAAAACAATGAGGATGATGACTCTACAGGAGCAGATATAGAAGGGCCTACTCCTGATTTTGCGGAAGTTGATCCATGTTTTATTGGTGGAATGGACAATATGATCTCTTTTATTGTGCTAAACATTAACTACCCCGAAAAGGCAAGAGAGGTGGGGGATCAAGGCATAGTCTTCGTCAAGCTTGTAGTGGATAAAGATGGGGGAATCACTGATGTTGGCATTCGAAAAGGAGTGAAGAAAATTTTAGATAGAGACGCGCGTCATTCAATTGATGCCAAAATGGATCCCTGGAGAACAATTGAACGAACCTGTTAAGGTTAATTTCACAATTCCCATTAATTTCAGGTTGGGATAAACACGCAAACTTTATAGCTTTTATTTAATGGACAACGACCTTCAACTTAACCGAATTCCAGCAACCGATCATCCCTCCTTAAAAGCATGGAATGCTGCGGACGAATTAATGGCAGACTATTCCTCCACAAAAGAACACTCTATTGGAATTTATAATGATGCATTTGGTTATTTAAGTTGCCGTTTAGCGGGTGCAAATGCATCCATTATTACGGACCTTAAAAGCCAAGCAACCGCAATTCAAACAAATGCGGAAAGCAGTCAAATTGATATTAAACCCGAGCAATTTTTTTTACTCAAAGACACCCTTCCAAAATCATTGGAAATTGCCTATTTAAAAATTCCAAAGTCAATAGGTTTGTTCGAGACATATTTGCAACATATTCACGCCAATACAGATGTTAATGGAAAAGTGATTTGCGGTTTTATGACGAAATATTTTAACAAAAACTGGCTTGCATTAGCCGGTAAATATTTCGAAATCGTGGAGCAAAGCAAGGCTAAAAAGAAAGCAAGGCTCATAATCTTAAGTGGTAAAAAAGAAATTACTCCTTCAAATAATATTGAAAAATTTAAGTACGAGCACTTAAATTTAGAACAGCATAAGGGCGTTTTTTCAGCTGGAAAAGTGGACATAGCCACTCAATATTTATTGCAAAATTTAGAAGTTCCTTATCAACATAATAATGTATTGGATTTGGCTTGCGGGAACGGAATAATTGGCAAATGGATTTTGGATAAAACAAAAGTGGATGTAATGCATTTTTTAGATGACTCACATCTCGCTTTGGCTTCTGCACAGTTAAATGTTAAAGATTCAAATCCACAATTCCATCACAACTATGAGTTGAATGATTTTGAAGAAAACAGCTTGGATTGGGTAGTAACCAACCCCCCTTTTCATTTCGAAAATACGATAGACATCAGTATTCCAATTAACTTATGCAGGGCGGCAAAACGTTGCCTAAAACCTGGAGGGGTATTAACAATTGTTGCCAATTCCAATGTTGGTTATGAAGCTTTTTTAAAACGTCATTTCACCAATTTTGAAATTCAAATTAGTAATCACCAATTCAAAATATACAAGTGCATTAAGTAACTAAATTCAAACTTTGAACTATAGTATTAATGAAGATTTTTAGTCTAATCTTTCTCGTATTTTTTATTCCCTTAACTGGAACTGCTCAAACCAAAAAAGTAGCCATTCAAGTTGATATATTGGGCAAAAAGCATGTAACAGTGCGTTATTACCATCCGGTTAATGGCGTTTATACAATTACACCGCGTAAGGTTCAAATTGATAAAGCAACACTTAAAGATTTAGAGAATTTCGTTTTAATTGACCCGGCTTCAACTTTACACAATTCAGTTAATCACATTCAAGCCAATAGTTTGCGCCATTATGTAGATCCGTCAGAATTAGTTTACGTGGATTGGAAAATGGGCCACGACACATCAAATTACCTCCGCCTCGATACCTTCACAACTGCGTCTCAAAAAATACGGCCTGAGAATTATATTGCAGAGAAGTCACTTTTACAAAAGGTATACCACCCATATGATATGCAAGATCTCAAGGCACACCGGAAATTTTTAAAACTGGTCAAAAAGAGTTACTCTTCGAAATATTCTAGCATGTTTGGAACAAAGCGTGAAGCGATTATCTGAGCACAACAAAACTACCTCGCCAGTGGTGTTGAATTTCTTTCAAATAACGCCTCGGAATGGATGAGCGAAGATTACGAATCGCATTATAAAGCATTGTTTGAAGCCTACATCAATTACAACTGTTTTTCCAATCCCGAATACTTCGAAAACCAGCGCAATATCGACCTAAATTTTGATCGCCAAAATGATAAAAATGGCTATTTAATTATGGGCAGAAATTGGTATGATGAGCGCTATGGGTCGAGTTATGGCGTGAATGTAAAAGGGCTTTACGCCAAACGATTTAAGTCTAAAGAAAGTACGGCGGCAAACGTTGGTTTTAGACTCGTATTCCGCAAAAATCCAGAACGCACTTATAACTAAACCAACCTAACCCCTTGGCTTCATGTGTCTACAGTTGTATATTACAGCTGAAAACAACTCTTATTATCCCCAACATAAAAAAGACACTGAGACTACTCTCTCTTTGGTCTTTTGTTGAATTTGCGCAATTAACCGAGCAAAGTACAATTGATGCCGGGTCCAACAAATACACTATTCGAGGATGAAAGTGACGATTCAGGTTTAGCATTTATGATGTGCTAGGCCACTAAGTTTTCAAAGATGCAAATTTCATTGGCAATAAGTATGAATTGAGAAGTACTGATTTTGGTAAAGGGTTTTATATTTTATCGGTAGAAAGAAATCTACCGAATCATCCTGCGCAAACTGCACGACTTGTCCTGCAGTAATTGTTCATAAAGTCACGAGGAGAAATCATTGCAACAGCCGCTAGTCCAGGTCAAGTTTCATGGTTAAATGCTGTAAATGGTAATTTCTTTTTATCCAGTTTCTTTCAAGTATTTAACCATGAAATCGGGTACCTAGATACTGATCCGCAATGGGAGGACATGTTGCAAAACACCATAAATACGCTGCCTATAAATCTTCAAAAGCCGCTTGTAGTAATTGCACAGAGCAAAATAGACAGAAGTCAATTTCTGTCACTTACTAATGTAATAGCGCAGCCGTTCACTAAAAGGTTCATACCCTTCTCACTGAATTGCAAGTCGTTTACTGATTTTTCCTTAACTTTGTAACATTGCATTCCGGTTTCGATCGGATTTAAAAAATTTCATCCATGAAAACAATTAGTTATTTAGCTGTTAGCGCTTTGGCGATCGCTGCAACATCATATATTCTGATTTCTCAACAAGAAGAAACAACAATAGAAAACGAAATAATGGCAACTACTCCTCCCCTCCAAATGGACGAGGAAGGAAAAAGCCTAGAGCCGCACGACCAATGGTTGACAATACGGTCCTACCCCGACGGAACCTTTGACCAAGCTCAATACTTGGAAAGAATGGATGAAGTGAAAATGCAAGCCTATGCCGTTGGTGATTCTCGCGAAGTTGATCTCAGCATAGATTGGGTACAAGAAGGACCTGGAAATATTGGTGGCCGAATTGATGTACTAACATTGAGCCCAACTGATCATGATATTATTTATGCTGGAGCAACAAATGGTGGTGTTTTTAAAACAACAGATGGTGGCGATAATTGGGACCCCATTTTTGATGATCAACCTTACCTCTCTATTGGTGCTATAACAATTGACGCGGAAGATGAGGACATTGTTTATGTTGGAACGGGAGACCGTAATTTTACAGGAAGTTCGTTTTTAGGAAATGGTATTTACAAATCCGAAGATGGTGGTGATACCTGGGATAATATTGGTTTAGAAGAAACCGGGGTTGTTTCAAAAATTATAATCGACCCAACAGATTCTGACCGGATTTTTGCAAGCACTTTAGGAAATCCGCATGTTAAAAACGGCCAAAGAGGTGTGTATCGATCAGATGACGGTGGTACAACTTGGTCGAACAAATTATTCATTGCTGATTCTGCTGGAATTTCTGACATGGTCATGGACCCTAGTAATCCTGACATCCTTTATGCCTCTGGGTATAACAGAATGCGAAACTATTTTTCTTCAACCGTAACTGGTCCGCAATGCCGCATTTATAAAACCGTGAATGCGGGAGATACTTGGACACAATTGTCGGGTGGACTTCCAATAGAAGATGATTGCCGTATTGGTTTAGCCATTTCAAATGACGATCCAAATACACTATTTGCGCTTTATGTTGATGGTGATAATTTAGATGTGGATGATGTTTATAAAACAACAGACGGTGGAATATCATGGAACGGATTAAATATACACGGTGGTGATGAGGATGTACCGGATAATGCCATGGGCGGTTTCGGTTGGTATTTTGGTGAGATTTACCTCAACCCTTATGATAATGACCAGTTAATCATTCCTGGTGTTGAAATGTACCAATCATTAGATGCTGGTTTAGACTGGAACCAAAACGTACCAGAATGGTGGACTTATGAAGTGCATGCAGACAAACATGCTGTAGCATTTTTAGATGAAAACTCATACATTATTGCAACAGATGGCGGATTGTATCGAACGGATGATAATGGTGATAGTTGGGCTGACATTGAAAACATTCCAATCACACAACTTTATCATATAGATGTGCATCCACACGAAGATGGTTTATATGGAGCAGGGGCTCAAGATAATGGAACCATGTCTGGTAACGCTTCAGTCTTTAATGATTGGGAGCGCTTAAATGGCGGAGACGGATTCCGTGTTACCTTTTTAGAGGAAGACGCTTATGCGGCCTATTACGAAACTCAAAATGGAGGATTGCGTTATGCGGATCCAGGCGGAGAAACGACCAATATCTCTCCTGACGATCCAGATCCAGATCGCACCAATTGGGACATGCCTTATTATATCAGAGAATCAGGTGAAGAACTTTTTGTAGGTACTTCTCGCATTCAAATGATGCCGGATGCACCTTTTGGATCTTACACTTATGTGAGTGAGGATTTAACCAGAATTGGAATGGGTGAAGCTTTTGGCGCTGAACGATATCATACCATTACTGAAATTGATATGTTCGCAGGTGTACCAGATAATTTGTATGTAGGTACAAGTGACGGTTTAGTATGGATTGGTGATAGAACAGATGGTGGCGAATTTGCTTGGGATTGGATTAACATTACAGATGATTTACCTGATCATTATATCACAGGGCTTAAGTGTTCTCCAAATATTTATAATACGTCTTATGTCTGCATGTCAGGTTATAAGTCAGATGAAGAAGGATCATATCTCTATCGCAGGAATAACGCTGCGTCTGGTGACTGGATTGATATTTCTGGTGATTTACCAAACATCACCGTCAACGATATTTTAGTTGTACCAGGTTTTGAGGATGATGAATATTTATTTGCCGCACTTGATGGAGGTGTTTATTTCACCGCTAATGGAGGCGAGCATTGGGAATATGTTGGTGTAGGCTTACCATTCGTTACAGTTAGTGAGCTGCATATGGATGCTCCAAATGAAAAATTGATTGCAGGTACTTATTCGCGTTCCATTTGGTCTTATGACGTAAGTTGGATTTATGATGAAGATCCACCAATTGATGATACTGGAATAGATAGTGAGCAAAATACGAAAATTATTACCTACCCAAATCCAGCAACAGATCATGTTTATTTTGAAACAGTTGAGGCTGATTTAATTGAGATTTATAGTCAAACTGGCCAACTTGTTTTAAGCGAAAAAGTACATCATTTGAACGGATATTCAAAAGTTAATCTTGCGGTAGTAAAAACAGGTGTTTATTTTTTCAGGGTCGGTCAATCATCCGGATCAATAATTATAAAATAGCGACTGTTCAAAGGTTCCAATACGAACATCAATAGGTATTTATACCCATTTATTGGTCCCTCGAAAAGCGTTTTTATAGTGTTTATATGGCTTCCAACGCCAGCACATTTCAAAGTTTGATGAAGCAGGATGCGAATCCAATGAAATTATATACGTTGATGCGCAAGTTGGAATTGGAGAAGAGGATTCGGAAACGCTTCAAATTTACCCTAACCCTGTTCAAGATAATTTAACCATTCTATTAGAAGGAACATTCAACTACTTGGTTTATAGTTTAGATGGAAAACTGGTATTTACTGGTCAGTCTGTGAACCAAGAAATAGTTTCAGTTGATTCTTTAGAAGATGGTACTTATATGATTGAAATTAGAAATGAAAATGGTGTGACAAGAAGACCGTTTGTAAAGCAATAAAAGCTTCTTTACCGCCTAGCAATTGATAGGAAGTGCGCGTATTGAGATTTTTTCAACTACGCGCACTTCTGTTTTTAAGTATAGCGCTTTTCGTTTTGGGTAATAGTTTGATGGATTACCTTTTTTCGGCTACAGGCAATCCTCATTTCTCCTTTTATAATTCAAATGATGGGTGGAATTAAATAAAAGAGGTGTTCTTTATTGCTCGAAATCGCTGTACTTATTACCAACACGTAACGTTGCGTCCTGACCCATGACTAAGGCTCGGTTGTCAAGTATATGACCTGCTGGGAAATTAAAGGATAATGGGATCCCCAATGGGGCTATGTGACCGTGAATAACTTCTTCTACAGAAGAACCATAAGGAATCTCTGAATCTTTCATTTTGGTTAAACTTCCAACCATAAGCCCTGTAATCTCATCCAATTTTCCGGCTTTTTTAAGGGCATGAAACATTCGGTCGATAGCGTATACGGCTTCACCTATTTCTTCTATGAAAAGTATTTTTCCTTTATAATCCGCTTCAGAATTAGTTCCTAACATGGAATATACAATTGCCAAATTTCCTCCTGTTACAGGGCCATGGCATTCTCCTTCAATATTCAAATCATGTCGCTGAATCTCGTAGTGATTTGATTTGCCAATTATTGCATTGACCAAAGAAGATAAAGATTCAAGTGAATTTTCGGCAAAGTTTAGGGGTGCCGTGGCATGAACACTTGGTACGTTAAAATTTTTAGGAATATGTTCATGGAAAACGGTGATATCACTATATCCAATTATTAATTTAGAATTAGCAATAAAACCCGTAAAATCCAACTGATCGAGGATTTGAACCGATCCGTATCCGCCACGTGTACACATAATGACATCAACCGTGGGGTCATTTAATGCAAATTGAAAATCACTTAAGCGTTCTTCAACCGTGCCCGAAAAGTAATTGTGAACACCTAAAGCATAGGTCCCAATTTCGACATCAAATCCACTGTCCGTTAAAAAATTTTCAGCAAAGTCTACCTCGTGTTGTTCAATATGCTTGGCTGGAGAAACGAGGCGGATCTTTTTCATATCTTAAATGTAATAAAAAGAAGAAGAATTTAATCTATTGATCTTAATTTTCAATCAATAAAAAAAATAATGTCAAAACTGCCCAGGGCCGCGGTATTTGATACCACCAAAGAAATATTGAGAAGAGCATAGTTACCCAATGCACTTTTGGTTTCCTTTTTAATCTTTGACCAAGTTAAATGGCTAATTCTATTAAAAGATAAAGCGCATGGAAATATTAGAATGTTTTTCAATAGGAGAGCTGCAAAAGCAAAACCAAGAGAAATGAAAGCAGCTATTGAAAACATACAAAATCATTTGGGTTAATGGCTAAGAGAATAAAAACCATACAATCTGAACTTCACGATCCAGTAACCAACAAATTGTATCGTCAAGACCTCTTATACCATAGGAGGAATTTCGTTCTAAGCTCTAAATTATGGAGTAACATTGGGGAATAAGTTTGATAAGTTTAAATGGCTTTCAGTTCGATTTAACAAATCCAGTTTAACAAAATTATATGATGAAAAAGGGTTGTATTTTTTTGCAATTGCACCCAATATTGCTGGCACACTAGAACATGTTAAATATCTCTGTTACATTGGTGAAACAAAACACCTTAAAACAAGGTTTCAGCAATATTTAGATAAAGCGCAATTTGACGCGATTTATCGCACGGCGCTAGAATGATTTTGATAAGAAAGTTCGAATTCAAGGCTGCTGAAATCCGAAGAATTGAGAATTTACCTTAAAACATTCCCTTTTTCTCTTTATGCACAAACAAATCATCAATTAATTCCGAATCAAAAACATCAATTGGTTGTTCTTCCACAACATTATGATAAACTGTAGCGATAAATACCATCTCTGCGGATGAAACAACGCTTTGAATTAAGAATACCGCTAACAATCCAATGCTAACTCCAAAAATTGGATGAATCATTCCAAATATAAATCCTAAGGGGACAGCTATGATCAATATCGCAACTAAACTTAAAATTCCAAAACTAAAAGATGCACCGATAGATTCGCCCCATTTCTCTTTCATGATTTTTCCAGATCTTTTTAAAGCCTCAAACGGTCCTACTTCTTCGTAAGCCAATACTGGCACGACAAAAAACGTGACGATCGACCAAACAACACCAATGATACCAGCTATGATATTACCAACCGTGCCACTGTTTTCCTGAATTGCTTTTAAAAGCAATCCAACAGTAGCAGAAAGAACAGCCCAACCTAATATTGTAGGAATTCGCTTTAAGCTAAAACGCACACCATCTACAAATTTAGGGTCACCCCCTTGCAAATAAATACGGGTACAATGAACCAATCCAACGTTAAAAAAGACAATTACAAAATAACAAATGAGGTAATACAAAAACGTAATGACATAATCCGTAGCGCTGCTTTCATTTGCAATTTGATCCAAATCTGTGCCAAATGTGGCATAAGTAATACCTACAAAACTGGCGACTACCAGAATTAATGCAACGCCACTTATAATTGGGAAAAGCACCAATTGTTTATTCTTTTGAATAACCTTTAAACTGGCTATTCCCATTCGCCATCCTTTACTTAATCGATCAAAAAATCCCATCCGTTTTGTTTTTACCAAAATAAGAAATTTTCAAGAAAAGAGTGCGTTTCAAAGTGCATAATAAGAAAAATCAAGTTTCATCAACCCCAGCAATCAAAATCCCGTGATTCAGTTTATATTTGCAAAAGAGATGGGAAACCCTTCCTCATTTGAAGGGCGACATCCAAATTATAAGTACATGAAAAATAATAAGTATACCGTTACAGCTGCATTGCCATATGCGAATGGTCCCCTTCATTTAGGGCACGTGGCGGGAGTTTACCTTCCAGCAGATGTTTTTGTCCGTTTTCTCCGCATGAAAAAGGAGGATGTTGTATTTGTATGCGCCAGTGATGAACACGGTGCAGCTATTACTTTGCGCGCAAAGAAAGAAAGCACAACACCACAAGAAATCGTTGACAAGTACCACCAGATTAATAAAAAAGCATTTGTCGATTTCGGAATTGGATTTGATATTTATTCAAGAACATCCAACCCTATTCATCACCAAACGGCAAGTGATTATTTCAAGGTACTGAATGATAAAGGAAGTTTTACCAAAAAAACAACCGAGCAATATTACGACGAAGATTTTAAACAATTTTTAGCGGATAGATATATTAGTGGAAAATGTCCAAATTGCAGCAATGACGGTGCCTATGGCGATCAATGTGAAAAATGCGGAACAGCACTAAGTCCAATGGACTTGATTAATCCAATTTCAACTTTAAGCGGTAAAACGCCTATTAAACGAGAAACAACACATTGGTTTTTACCAATGGATCAACATGAAGAATGGTTGCGTCCATGGATTAAAGAAGGAATTTTAGACGGGAAACAACAGCATGATCCTAAAACTTGGCGAAACCAAGTGAACGGGCAATGTATGAGCTGGATTGACGGTGGTTTACATGCAAGAGCAATGACCCGCGATTTAGATTGGGGCGTAAAAGTTCCAGTTGAAGGAGCGGACGGAAAAGTACTTTATGTTTGGTTAGATGCTCCAATCGGATACATTTCTGCAACGAAAGAATGGGCTGCAAAAAATAACAAAAACTGGAAAGATTATTGGACCGGTGATTCTAAATTGATTCACTTTATTGGGAAGGACAATATTGTGTTTCACGCCATTATATTCCCTATTCTTTTAAAAGAACACGGCGAATTTAACTTACCCTATAATGTGCCTGCTTATGAATTCTTGAACCTTGAAGGAGATAAATTTTCTACCTCAAGAAATTGGGCGGTTTGGTTGCACGAATACATGGCCGAGAATCCAGATAAAATTGATGAATTAAAATATGTATTGACTTCAATTGCACCTGAAAGTAAAGATGCTGAATTCACCTGGAAGGAATTTCAAGCCCGAATTAACAACGAACTTGCAGACATTCTTGGAAACTTTGTGAATAGAGCGGTTGTTCTTACGCACAAGTATTTTGATGCAAACGTGCCAAACAGAGGTGAGTTAACGGATGTAGATAAGGATGTGATTGCACAAATGGCAGAATTCCCTGCTAAAATTGAAGGGTTAATTCGCAAATACAAAATTAGAGAAGCCCAGTCAGAAGCAATGAATTTTGCACGATTGGGAAATAAATACTTGGCGGAAACCGAACCTTGGAAGTTGGCTAAAACGGACATGGAAAGGGTTGAAACCATCATGAATATTGCCTTGCAAATAACAGCAAATTTAACGATTGTTTTTGCACCGTTCTTGCCAGAAAAAGCGAAGACTATTGCTTTCTTCCTGAATTGTGGAACATTGGATTGGGATTTGGCAGGGTCTGTTGATATTTTAGCCGCAAGTCATGCACTAGATTCAAATAAACCTTCAATTCTTGTGAGTAAGATAGAAGACCCCTTTGTTGAAGCGCAGGTTGCAAAATTAGAGGCGAGTAAGTTGGAAAAAGCTGCTGAAGATAAAGCCGCACAGCCTATTCAGCATCCTGTCCAAAAGGCTGAGACTACTTTCGACGATTTCATGAAAATGGACATTCGCGTAGGTGAAATTTTGGAAGCCGAGAAAGTTAAAAAATCGGATAAATTATTAAAAATGCTCGTGGATACGGGCTTAGATAAACGCACAATAGTTTCAGGTATAGCTGAACATTTTACACCTGAAGACGTTATTGGTAAAAAGGTAAGCGTTTTAATGAACTTGGCGCCACGAAAAATTCGCGGAGTTGTTTCGGAAGGCATGATACTAATTGCTGAAAATTCGGTCGGAGAGTTGAGTTTTTTATCACCAGAAGAAACTACGTTTAATCCAGGGAGTGACATTAGTTAAGAAGACTTGAATAGAAACACAAAATATTGCAATAGTTTAACCGAATATAACCGCCTAGTAAGTCGAGAAGTGGCTATAGGTAACATAAATTTCGGTGGAGATAATCCAATTCGGTTACAATCAATGACCACTGCGGACACCATGGACACAGTAGGTTCGGTTGAACAAGCGTTGCGCATGATTGAAGCGGGTTGCGAATTAGTGCGGTTTACCGCTCCATCTAAACGCGAAGCCGAAAACCTGAAGAACATTCGGGCAGAACTAAACAAGCTTAATTTAACTACACCTTTAGTTGCTGATATTCATTTTACGCCAAACGCAGCTGAAGTGGCAGCCTTGCATATTGAAAAAATTCGTGTAAACCCGGGGAATTACGCGGATAAAAAGAAATTTGAAGAGATAGAATATACGGACGAATCTTACCAAGCAGAATTGGTTCGAATTCGCGAAAAGTTTACGCCACTTGTTTTGCTTTGCAAAGAACTAGGGCGCGCCATGCGGATTGGTACCAATCATGGTTCGCTTTCAGATCGCATTACAAGTCGTTATGGTGACACTGCTGCTGGTATGGTGAACTCGGCGTTGGAATTCATTGAAATTTGTGAGGACAACGGTTATGACGATTTAGTAATTTCAATGAAATCAAGCAATCCACAGGTCATGGTGGAGGCTTACCGCATACTAGCGCGTGAAATGATTAAACGTGGGCAAGTTTACCCCATGCATTTGGGTGTAACTGAAGCGGGAGAAGGTGAAGATGGACGAATTAAATCGGCCGTTGGAATCGGTACACTTTTAGCCGACGGTTTGGGCGATACGGTGCGGGTTTCTTTAACCGAGGCGCCAGAACTTGAAATTCCTGTTGCACGAAAATTAGTGGAGCGCTATTCCAATTTTGAAAAGAATGCACCAATTGCTGAAATTGCCGGCGAACTTCCTTATAATCCTTATGAATATAAGCGACGAAGTACTATTGCAGTTAAGAACATTGGTGACCACAATGTTCCTGTTGTCATTTCAGATTTAAGCAAACATGAAAATCTAAAACCCGCACATCTATACGCTTCTGGATATGTATACAAAATAGATGATGATAAATGGCATTTAAAGGAACAAAGTGTTGACTATATTTATACTGGCTCATACATTCCAAATTTTGAATTGCCAGGAACTTTAGGCGTAATTTGCGAAGCAAATGTTTGGAAAAATAAAAATCAGGTGTATCCCATTTTCGATTTTGAAACCTTTCTGTCTGCAGAAAAAATGCATGAAGAATTAAACTTCGTAAAGATTTACGCAGATGAATTAGAGTTGGTGAAAAGCCTGAAGCAGGATAAGTTTACAAATGCGGTTTTGGTATTGCAAAGCAAGAATGTTAATAATGGTGTTGAAATGCGTCGTTTTTTCATTGAATTAATGCAGGCCAATATTGAAATTCCTGTAGTTATGGGGAATACCTATGCTAACTTAGATGATGAAACATTTCAGTTGTATAGTTCAACCGACTTTGGCTTATTATTTTTAGATGGAATGGGTGATGGAATTGCCATTCATACCGAAAACTGCGCAACACCGCAACTTATTACATCCACTAGTTTTGGGATACTACAAGCTACTCGAACGCGAATTTCCAAAACAGAATATATCTCCTGTCCTTCTTGTGGAAGAACTTTGTTTGACTTGCAAGAAACCACGGCAAAAATTCGTTCTAAAACCAATCATTTAAAAGGATTAAAAATTGGAATTATGGGATGCATTGTAAATGGTCCCGGCGAAATGGCGGATGCTGATTACGGTTATGTTGGTGTTGGAAAAGGAAAAATCAACCTCTATAAAGAGCGAGAAGTTGTTAAAAAGAATATCCCTGAAACTGACGCATTGGACGAATTAGTCGCACTTATTAAGGAATACGGCGATTGGATTCCTGTAAAAGTAGATCCTGAAGCCTCATAGTGCTTTAAAGAACTAGAAAAGACTTCGAATCAATTTTGCCTGTAAAAAGCTCACCAATAATAGTGGAGCTTCAGCACCTGTAAAGAAAAGTGTTCCTATTACTCCTAATCGAATTGTTTTAACCCCTTTTTTCATCATTTAAAACTTTACTACAAATTTAGAGTGATTGTAATGATATTCCTTATTGAAAACCGCGTGCCAAATTTCTTTTTTGCGAAAAATGCAACTCGTGTAAAATTTGCACATACTGCAGAGGATGCATAAAATGCGATCTATTTCGCTGTGGATTTGTACTTTATGCTCGGCCAAAAACTACGAAAAAAATCTTCTTAAGGGGCTCAAGCCGAACAGGCCCATTCGCGGCCCTAACAAACTTCAGCCTTCGAGAGAAGTTGAGAGCCAGTTCTTATTTAATAACTGTGAAGTCTAACCGATTTACCTCCCCGTATTTTTTGGTATATTTAATTTTATAAAAAATGAAGTGAACGGATCTTTTAGGAAGTGGAATTCAACAATTTGAACATGTGGCCTCAATTTTAAAGATGAATGAATAACAATAAATGCGCCTAGTCATCTACATAGCATCCCTCCTCTTTGCAGCTTCAGCGGCCGCGCAATTCACGCAGGCTGAAGAAAAAGGTAAGGTTGGGTTTACACACGAGGATAAGTTCGTAAAAAAACCAAAATATGATTCCCTAATTTTTGGCGACACTGGAATTGTTACGGCTTATAAAAAAGATAAGGCCTATTATATTAATACGATCGGAAAAGTCATTCACAAAGGCAAATTCTGCCGAACTAACCCCTTTATTAAGGGCCCCGGAATCTTAAAAAATAGAAGAGGAAAATACGGCCTAATGACGGCCAACGGTGAGTTTCTAATGGAGTATTCATTCACCGATAAACCTATTAAATACGGACAAATTGTTTATGTAGGGGACCAGTTTCGTAACAGGCTTTTTAACGCGGATAAACTCTTGGAAAAGAATTTGGACACCATAAACACAATGGGCAATTGGTTAGTTTCAACTACCATTACAAAAGAAAAATACACACGCACAATAAACCGAAGGTTATTGCCTGACAAAAAAGAAATAGCCTATCGCTATCACCACTCTCATAAACTTTATAATGCAGAAAAAGGAACCTTAAAAATGGACGACATCTCATCCTTTGAAACATATGCCAATAATTTATTGGTTTATAAGGCCACGTCCCCTTTTGGCATTTATGCAATGACAGGGGCAAATGAAATAGAAAATTTACAGGAATTTAAAATCATTGATCCAACCTATTTCAGCATCATACAAGATGAAAAACGTGGGTTATATTCTACCGAGAACTTGAGTCCAATTATTGCGGGAGCTTATGATTTATTCCTCTTCAAAACAAACACCATTTATGCGCTTGGCGACACAACAAATGAATTTCCAGCATTAGCTATTTATGACTATACAGGAAAACGGATCAAAACCGATCTGCAATATGTGAGTGACTTAGATGAAAATAGGTTTGTTTTCGCGCAGGACAGCTTACAATTTATCGGCACTGAATTTGGCGAACAATTAAGTGGTTTCCATCATGGATTTGGTGCTACACAAAACGGTTATCGTTTTTGGACGTTACACTTACGGTTATATTAATGATGAAGCCTATGCCAAAGTTGGAGGTGATTACCCTGTAATTGGAAGAAAAAAATCTACTTATGGATCCAGTCGCCGCCGAAAAGGAATTATTCGAACTATTGTTCAAGGAATTGTGAATACAACCCGTCGCGTTTTTGGAAAAAGTCCTGTAAGCTACTCTGCTTCAAATTATGATCCTAACGGCATAAATATTGTGGAATTTGGATCTGGATTTGAAGAAGGATTTGCCACTGTTTGTCTTTACCGATTGCACGCCAACAATCAATGCGATTCACTCACGCTGACGGATAATTTTTTCAAGTTGAAGTATAATTATATGGACACAACTGGTCTACTGATTGACAAGAAAAAATATGATGAATGCCGACCCTTTTATAAGGGTTATGCTTGGGTGAAGGAGGGAGACTATTATTATTTGATTAATGAAAATGGAAAACGGCAAAAAAAATACCGCTTTAAAGGCGTGCGTAAAGATGATAACGGCTACTATATTGTAAGATATCGGGGTAAATATGGTATTATAAACGCCGATCATGAACTTGTGGTGCCATGCGAACACAGCATCATTAAATTTGAAGATGGCAAATATATAGAAACCTATTTCAGTGAAAAAACGGTCATTTATGACCCGCCTTATTTGATCACCGAGTAGTTAGCCCTCCTATTTGCCCGATAAAATAGGGCTATTCAACTGAAAATAAGGTTATATTTTTATGAACATAGCAACAACTTTCGTTGTTATAAATGCTAATACACATCTATGAAATCACTAATTACAACACTTTCCGTAATATTTTCATTAACAGCAATGGCACAATGGGAGGCTGTTGAAAGCTTACCTGTAGCTGCGAATGTGAGGCATCATCCAATAACGTTTTCTTTGAACGGATTAGGTTACGTTATGGCCGGAACTAAACCATTAGCAGGTGTTTTAAAAGATTTTTATTCTTACGATCCTGTTACGGATGAATGGACAACATTGCCTGATTTTCCAGGAATCGCGCGCGGCTATTCGTATGGTGTTACAACAGGTTCTAAAGCCTATTTAGGATTCGGTTATTATGAAAATGAAGAGACTTTTGAAGGAGCCGCTTTAAATGATTTTTGGGAATATGATCCGATTACAGAAGAATGGACGGAATTGGCTACATGCCCCTGTGTTGAACGCTATCATCCTGCTATGGTTCAAGTAAATGACAAAATTTACATGGGCTTAGGCGCAAATGAGTTTGGAGATTTAGACGATTGGTGGGAATATGATATTGCTACAGATACATGGACAGAAAAAACAGATTTTCCTTCTACAGAACGCCATCATCCTTACTATTTTGGCATTGGCGATTATGTTTATGTTGGATTTGGACATCACGCCAGTAGTATTTTTAATGATTTTTACCAATACGATCCGGCAACAGATACCTGGGTGACTTTAGATGATTTTCCAGATCAAGGACGCGTTGCTGGCACACAATTTTCGTATGCAGGAAAAGGCTATATCTTGAGCGGACAGGGAGAAACACATAGTAATTTACCTACTGGTGAATTTTGGGAATACGATCCGGATCTAGACAGCTGGACTGCTTTGCCAGCGCATCCAGATGGAGGGAGATGGGCGCCAGGTTCTTTCGTTATTGAGGATCAAGTTTTCTTTACCTGCGGCGAAGCGAATACCGGTGAGAAACGCGATTTAATGGTATTTGATTTAGGCGGGCCAGTATCAGTAAACGAAGAGAAATCCTTGCAATTATTCCTTAGCCCAAATCCATCAAACGGAATAGTAAACATCAAAGGCATTGCTTTTGAAAATGCCACTGCCACTATATTTGACACAGCAGGAAAACTTGTTTATGAGGCTGTACTTTCAAGCAATAGTATTGATTTAACGCATTTGTTACCCGGCATTTATATTTTCCAGGTTCAAAGTTCCCAAGGCTTGGTGACTGAAAAATTGGTGGTTGAGTAGGCGGCGATTTATCGTTTAAACGTTTTGCTTTCATAATTTTCTTTAACTTGTATCTATGTTAAAGTTGACAACTGTATTTCTTATATTATTCTCGTTATTGGCTTGCGAAACGACTAAAGACTCCTACAATTCTATGGAAAAGAAACCACAAGACCCAGATAAATTCATGATCAGTGGTCATATTGCTGAAAAGGAATTCATAAAAAAAAATGGACAACCAGCAGGATTTACCGAACTTTATTTTAGAGCCTCAGTAAAGGATTATTTCATTAAATTTTGTGAAAGTAAGATCACCAAAAAAGACTTAGATCCATTTATCGATCAAGTGGTAACGGTACATGCTGAAATTCGAGATGGAAATTGGGATATTTGCGAAGATGGTCCGCAAGAAATGCAAAGCAGAATTGGTGCTTATATGATCATTAAAGAATTGAAGTAATCTGTCTAGAATTTTATTGATTTTTCACAATACATCCCTTGCTTTTAGGTAGATAATGAAGCGCAGTTATTAATTCCAAATTAGCTTAGAACAGTTGATTCCCTGATTTATTGATCCTTCAAGAATCTTTCAAGATGACGGCGTTCTTTCGTAGTAGGTTTACCCATTCCGTTATTGCGGTAAGATTGTTGTGCGGCCATAAAGAGTTTATACTTTTCTATTTCTTCAGCTGGCGTTACTTCTACAATATAATCGGCAACTAACTTCGCTCCAACGCGCTTCTCCAATAATGCAAGCACTTTATACGAAAACACGGCACCGTATTTTTTGACTGAAACGACTTCGCCCACTTTCACAGCACGAGAAGGTTTAACGGCTTCACCGTTCACCAAAATTTTATTGGTTTTACATTGATTTGCTGCCAAACTTCGCGTTTTAAATAAACGCACGGCCCATATAAATTTGTCTACTCTTGCCATTAATTTTAAAGTTAAGGAATTCGGTTTTATTAAAATACTTTTTCACGGAAATTATCCACGTTTTCTTAGTCTTGAATCAAGAAATTTACGGGTGCTTTTGCGATTTTCTTTGATTAATGCTCCTGTTATTTTTAGCTATTTAATTCAGTGATGAGCTAAGCGGCGTCAATCGTTTTCAGGGTGCGTCTTTCACCTTATTTAAAATTATAAACTATGAAAAAATTAATCCCTTTCTATTTTACAGTGTTAATCCTGTTTTTTAGCTCAGCTTCATTCGGACAATTGACTAAAACATCCTGCGAGGCTCTGTTTAATGAATTAAACGTGTCATCTTATCAAAAATTTAGAGTGATTACTAACGTTGTTGGGGCGGATAAGCCGTATCATAATAGTGTCTATTTGGACAACAGTAGTTTAGAGTTTATTTATTAAGGACAATTACATGGTCATCAAAGATGCGTCAGGCGTCTACTTTTTAATTCCTTATGACAAAATTAAAACGATAAAAGCGGCCGCAGAAACAACCGAAAATTATTCCTCAATTCTTGTGTATTTGGTGGACTAATACGAGGGGCTTTCTTTTTGTTGAACTACATGTCTTCAATTTCAGCTTGCAACTTTTTGGTCAAGCTTTTTACGACTAAATTGTAGGAATCGTTCGTCCACTCATAGATTTTTTCATCTGTGGCGTCACCGTTTATGGTTACTGTATCCCAGTGTTTTTTACTCATGTGGCACCCGGGTTGCACGGCGTGAAATTGCTCTCTTAAATCTAGCGCAATTTCTGGATCGCATTTCAGGTTTACGCTTACAAAACTCTCTACATCTGTCAATGCAAACATCTTCCCCATGTCTTCAAGCACTAAGGTTTTTTCATCAAATGGAAATCCTTCCGTTACGCCTTTTTTTTGCTAAACAATATTCGTGAAACTCTTCAATATTCATTTTCTAAATCTCATTGATCTTTAAATATAGAAAGTTTCTGAGAGAAACCAATGCAACTGAACTTTGGTTATTTGTATAAGAAAAAGTTTGATCCTACTTATTAATAAAAACGCCTTCCATCCTTCTCCCATTCAATTCAAAATTCAGCGTGAAATTATTCTAGCTCGCCTTCACAACTAATTTTAGTAGAATTCGGCATTAATAAAGTTTCCCGCTTATTCGTAAAACCGTATATTTGCAGTCTAAAATTAGATAAATGAGTTTATTAACAGTTGGTAGTGTGGCGTTTGATGCCATTGAAACACCGTTTGGAAAGACGGATAAAATTATTGGTGGCGCCGGAACATATATTGCCCTTTCTTCATCTTACTTTACAGATGATCAAAAAATTGTATCTGTAGTTGGTGATGATTTCCCAAATGAAACCCTTGAAGACTTGAAGTCACGCGGGATTAATATTGATGGGATTCAAATCAAAGAAGGAGAAAAAACGTTTTTCTGGTCAGGGAAATATCATAATGATATGAACTCAAGAGATACCTTAGTAACTGAATTGAATGTGTTGGGTGAATTTGACCCAGTTATTCCTGCTTCATACCAAGGAGTTGATTATTTAATGTTAGGAAACTTAGCACCCGCTGTTCAGCGCCAAGTTATTGAAAGACTTGATGAGCGTCCAAAGCTAATTGCAATGGATACTATGAATTTTTGGATGGACGTTGCTTGGGATGATTTAATGGAGACTGTTAAAATGGTTGACGTTTTAATCATTAATGATGAAGAAGCGCGTCAATTGTCTAAAGAATATTCTTTGGTGAAAGCCGCCAGGGCGATTATGGACATGGGGCCTAAATATTTGATCATCAAAAAAGGAGAGCACGGCGCTTTACTTTTTAATACAGACGGCAACCTGTTTTTCGCTCCAGCACTTCCTTTAGAAGAAGTTTTTGATCCAACAGGAGCTGGCGACACATTTGCCGGTGGTTTTATCGGATTTTTGGCCAAAACGGACGACATCTCATTTGAAAACATGAAAAGAGCAGTAGTAACTGGTTCTGCCATGGCTTCATTCTGTGTTGAAAAATTTGGAACTGAAAGACTTCAGAACTTAAGTCAAGGTGAAATCTATAATCGCATTATGGAATTTGTTGACTTGGCTCAATTTGATATCAAAAAAGAACTCGTTTAGTAAAATTATTCTGTCTTATCTGCTAACGGTGATTAAACAAGCCGTTTCTCCGAAATATTTATAACATGAAAGCTGAAATTGTAGCGCAAATTAAAACCTTAGCCGAGCAAGAACTTGTATTGGACTCAGCCAATGCATTTAATGATCTAGTAACTGAATTTTATAAGATTCAGGATGAGGAAGAACGCCAATGGAAAATTAAAAAACTGGAACGAATTGAGGCAGGTGAAAAGCCTGAAGCAATTGAAAAACCAGTTTATCCAATGCTCTCAGAGTTTAGAGTGTTTTCAAATCTTTTTAAAGAAAAAAAGAAGGTTGAAATTCAAGCACTAAAGGAATTAGAAAAAGTAAACCTTGGTAAAAAGAAAGCTTTAATTGCTGGTTTTTCAGACTTAGTACAAAACGAAGAAAACATTGGGCGAGCGATCGGTCGTTTTAAAGATATTCAGGAGAGTTGGAAGGAAGTTGGGCCCATTACTCGTGACAAGCGTCAGGGAATACAGAAAGAGTTTTCAAATTTAGTAGACACTTTCCAGTACAATATCAATATTTATAAAGAGATAAAAGATCACGATCTTTCTCGAAATTCTAAGCTCAAGACAGAAGTTATTGAAAAAATAAAAGGTCTGTTAGAATTGCAAAAGATTAAGGATGTCGAGAAAAAACTACATGCTTATCAAGACGAGTGGAACGGAATTGGTGGAACACATCAAGACGATTGGAAGAAAATAAAAAAGGATTATTGGGATACGGTAAATAAAGTGTATGAAAAAATTCACGCATTTTATGAAATTCGCCGTAACGAGCAAGCAGAGAATATCGTTAAAAAACGTGCGCTTATTGCACAAGCTCAAGAAGTAACTGCGGTTGAAGTTAGTAGTCATAACGACTACAAAAAAACAACAGATGCGCTTTTAGCTTTACAAGCCGATTGGAAAAAAATTGGATTTGGTCCTAAACAAGAAAATGAAGCCGTTTGGGCTGAGTTTAGAGGGATTTGTAATGAGTTTTTTGACAAGAAAAAAGCTTTTTATGCGCAAAGAGACGGGCAGTTTGGCGAAATCAAAAAACGCAAAGAGGACTTAATTGAAGAAGCCAATGCCATGAAGGAACTGACCGATTGGAAATTGGGGGCGCAAAAAATTGTTGCACTTCAAAAAAAGTGGAAAGATGTAGGATCTGCGGGACCGAAATTTGAAAATCAATTGTGGAAAAAATTCCGCGCTCCGATCGATTTTTTCTTTAATGCTAAAGATGGACATTTCAATCAATTAGATGCGGCCAATGCGGAGAACCTTGCTGCGAAAGAGGCTTTAATTACTGAATTGCAAGCATATAAAGTGGATAAGGATCCGCAAGCGGCAATTGATGCATTGCGTGACTTTTCAAAGCGTTTTTCAGAAATTGGCAATGTGCCTTTTAAACAAAAAGACGCCATTTATAAGGGTTATAAAAAGGCGCTGGATGAAAAGTACGATTCGATTGATCTAGATAAAGAAGCGAAAGAAAAAATGCTTTTCCAAGCCAAGTTAGACACTATGCTTGGTAGTTCAAATAGCGACCGTTTAATTGAACAAGAACAACAAGCTATTCGTTCTAAAATAGACGCATTGAATAAAGAAGTGAATCAGTTTGAAAACAATTTGAGTTTCTTCTCAAATGCAGATGATTCAAATCCGCTTTTCAAAAACGTAATGAGTAGTATTGAAAAAGCAAAAGCTGAAATAGAAGGTCATAAACTAAGACTTAAAATTATTCACCAAGCCACAAAATGAATAAAGTAATAAACGTATTTTCAGGTATAGTATTGGTCATTTTTTCCATTTTTGGAATGCTCATTGTATTTGATTTGTCGTTTTCATCTGCCTCCTTAAAAGGCATGCCGTATACGTTTGAAATCTGTTTAGGTTTTGCGGCAATTATTTTTTTATTAGGGGTTTTACGTATCAAACGTAAATGGACTGGTGCTGCGGATATGAAACGTTTTAAAGGGTTCCATTTCGTTCGCCAAGTGGCAAAAGCGGGCCTCAATCTTTCACTGGTTTATGCCTATGCGGAAGGGGTTTTTATTTTAATCGCCATTGGAGTGTACTCTATTATGGCTGACCTAGAGCCAATGTTAATGTTGCCCATGATTATTGTTTTATCGTTCATCTTTTTAGAGGGCTTTATATTCATTATTCGAATAATGCGCGGTGGACCTTCTTTTAGGCTCGGAATCAATGAAAAAGCGGTAGCCTACTTTAATCGAGAAGTGCACCTGTATTATTTTACCGGGCTTAAAAGAATTGAATTGCATCAAGATATGATCAACTTTCAGTATAAAGACGATTTGAATTTGTTGTTCCCCTTGCAAGTCATTAAAACAGAAGATCGCACTGACTTTAGAGATGCCCTGATTAACACTCTTGAGAAACATGCGGCAAATAATAAAGGAAAAAATATCTATATTGATGATGCATTTAGAAACATGGAATGATTGGTCGCATCAAATCGTATAAAATACCACTTCTTCTTACCCTTTCCCTTCTCGTAATACATTTCGCTCAAAAAGATTTTTCAAATCCGTATGAACGGCCTATCGCGGGTGATGCTCAAGCCTATTATGCTTACCTCCCGGCTACTTTCATCTACGGCGATTATTCTTATGAATTTATTCCTGATATTAACGCAAAATATTACCCTGAATCGCATCAAAAATCGTTTTTAAACCCTGTAGGAAATGGCCAGGTCAATAAAACATTTCCGGGTGTCGCTATTCTTTATTTGCCCTTTTTCTTGTTGGCACATGCCTTGGCTTCAATTTCTGGGGCAGATGCAGATGGATATTCAACTATTTACCAAGTATGCTTTGATTTGGGACTCTGGGTTTATTTGTTTTTAGGACTTGTTTTCTTTATTAAAGTGCTTCAGAAAATGCCATTTTCCAAGCCCACTGCAACTTGGTCTGCGGTTATAGTAGTATTGGCGAGTAATATGGTTTTCTACACGGTTTACGATCAATCTGTCACGCATATCTACACCTTTTTTATGGTAAACGTGTTGATCTATTATTTAATCAAGTTCAAAGAGGACAGGCGTTTCAAGCAATTGGGTGTATCACTTTTATTCTTTGCATTGATCGGAATAACTCGACCAACTAATATTTTAGTTGTTGGGCTAGTCTTCTTTTTTATACCTGATTTTTCATTTTATAAATCACTGTTCTCCTATTCATTTCAACCAAAAAAATTAGTGCGAATCGTGTTGATTGTTGGCAGCATTTTGTGTATTCCCTTTTTTCTTTGGAAAGTACAAACAGGTAATTGGGTCGTCTATTCATATGGGGACGAAGGCTTTAATTTTTCCAAGCCCTACTTGCGCGAATTTTTGTTTTCTTATCTAAAAGGATGGTTAGTTTATACGCCCATTCTTATTCTCATTCTTCCCGTTGGACTTTACTTCTTATTCAAGACCAATAAAAAACAATTTACAATAGCAGTCATTTTTTATGCCGTTAGTATTTACATTTTTAGTAGTTGGTGGTGCTGGTATTTTGGCGCAGGAATGGGCCAACGGGTTATGATTGATCATTACATCCTTGTTGGCTTTTTGATTGCCTTAATCCTAAAAAATATAGCCCCAAGCAAAGTGAAAAAATGGCTCTTTCTAGGGTTTACGTTCTGTTGTATTGGACTCAATTTAGTGCAGGCTTACCAAATCAGACACGGAATATTAACCGGAGGTTCTGCTACGCAACAGCAATATTGGGATAACTTTCTGTCTTTAGAGAAAAAAGCGCAAGTCTATCCTCATGAACATTGGACATTAGAAGGTTCACAAACCTTTGTTCTCTCTCCACAAGATCCTTATTTAATCAAAGGCAAATCTTATTTAGTTCAAGATGAATGGTGTATCCAAGTCACCAGCTATGAGCATTACTCGGCTTCTGTGCAATCAAACTTGCAAGATTTGCGCAAAGGAAGCAAAGTCATGATTGAGTTTGAAGCACGCGCAAGAAGCGTAATTGAAGAAACTAGGGTTGTGGTTGAATTAGATGGCAATCGCCAAGTATTTAGTTTAAATCCCTACCTAAAAAAGGATGATTGGGTCACCATTCAATACGTAATTGAACCATCAGAGATTATTAAAAATGCATTGATTCTTTTCATTTGGAATGGCGGATCAAGTGAGAAAGTTGAATTCAAGAATTTAAAGTTCAATCACTATTTTTCTGAAGATTATCTTTAGTTTTTCACTCAACTTCGTAAGAAACTATAAGAAGTTCCTGTCTCCATAAAGCTCATAACATTTATATAATAACGCGCACCTCTTTTGGTAGACGCAATATTTTTAGTGATAATCGTATTAAAATCAAGACATTGGAATCTCCTAAATTTCTATTGGCATCCTTGAACCAACGATTCACCTACTGAAAATCCCCCTTGATACTTGATCCCGAGTGAATCTTTTAACTCTTTGAATACGAAATCTTCCTGTTTATCAAAATAATTGATGGTTGTCGTTCCTTCAATTTCCGAATGTATATCTTCAAATACGCTGTAAAATACCATGGTTGAATTTGGGGTTCTGTCGCATTAATTATTTTTCGACCATTTTTCATCAAATTCCTTGAATGTTCAAAAAGTTAACTCACATTATTCAACGGTTTCTGATTATTCGTTTTGTATGAATTAGGCTTCAAATAGTGATTTTTTAGTTAATGCGACAGAACCTTAATCAGTGACTTGAAACGTAAAACGAGAAAAGCATACAGTTCAGAAGAAAAAATCAGAATCATTGTCGAAGGATTGCGGGGAGAATCTTCAATCGCGGAGCTATCCCGCAAAGAAAATATCGGTCAAGCTAATTATTACAAATGGAGTAAAGATTTTATGGAAGCTGGAAAGAGGCGCTTATCTGGCGACACAATGCGAGAGGCAAACACTTCTGAAGTTCAGGAGCTAAAAGGAGAGAACAGTTCTTTAAAGGAATTAGTAGCGGAGCTTTCGCTTGAAAACAGGTTTTTGAAAAAAAACTTAAATGGAAACGGATAAACCGGCAGAAGTATATGCATTATAGTCAAAGAGAAAAGTATGAAATCATACAGCTTGTTGAGCAATCAGATCTCGGGGTAAATCGAACACTGAGGGAATTAAAAGTGAACAAAACAACGTTTTACAATTGGTACAATGCCTATGTAGAGAAAGGATATGATGGTTTAGTTCGTAAAGCTTCTAAAAGAACTGGTTCCTGGAATAAAATTAACATGGCGGACAGAGACAAAGTAGTTGAAATAGCGTTGGAGAAGCCAGAATTATCCTCCAGGGAAGTTGCTTGGTATATTACCGATAATTACAAGTATTTCATCAGTGAATCAAGTGCTTACAGAATTTTAAAAGCTAATGGACTAATAAGTACACCTTCATTTAGAATCATGAGTGCTTCTGATAGTTTTCATGATAAAACAACAGCCGTCAATCAGATGTGGCAAACTGATTTTACTTATTTCAAGATATATGGCTGGGATTGGTATTACCTTTCAACGATTTTAGATGATTACAGCCGTTATATTGTAACATGAAAGCTCTGCTCAACAATGAAAGCAGAAGACGTCAAAGACACCTTAGATGAAGCGTTATGGGCTTCAAATGTTCCAGAGAAAAACAGACCAAAACTATTATCTGACAATGGGTCATGTTACATATCAAAAGAACTCGCTGAATATCTAGATGATAAAGACATGAAACACGTTAGAGGAAGACCTTTGCATCCCCAAACGCAAGGGAAAATTGAGCGTTATCACAGATCTATGAAAAACATTGTCAAACTTGATAATTATTTTAGTCCTGGACAGCTCGAAGAAAAATTGAAAGAGTTTGTCCATTATTACAACTATGAACGCTATCATGAATCACTTCAAAATGTTACGCCATCAGAAGTTTATTTCGGAACAGCATATCGGAAAATTAAACAACGAAAAATGACAAAAAGCAAAACTTTAAAAGAAAGAAAAAAGCAGTATCAAAATTTTTAACTTAAATTAGACAGAACTCTATCTTATTTTTTAAGCCGAAAAGTTCAGTTTTATCTGACGACATACACTTTCAAAAGTATCTAAACAAAGGGCTCGGAGTTTTGAAAAACCTCGATAACATATACACTAACAGCAACTTAAAAGGAAAACACAATCTTCTTGGTTCGACTTTCGTTGAAAAACTAATTTTTGACGGAAAAAATTGTCGAACCGGAAAAATCAATGGAGCTGTTTCTCTGATTCTCAATATTGACAAGGCTTTAGAAGGTAATAAAAAAAGACAAGACGATAAAAAAATCGACTTGTCTCGTATTGTGGGCTATACTGGATTCGAACCAGTGACCCCTGCCCTGTCAAGGCAGTGCTCTGAACCAACTGAGCTAATAACCCGAAGTACAAAAGCCCTCCTCCACTCTAAAATCGAGTTTCAAAGGGCCTTGTGGAGAATATCGGATTCGAACCGATCACCTCTTCACTGCCAGCGAAGCGCTCTAGCCAAATGAGCTAATCCCCCAGATTCGTGAAATTCCCTGTACCGATTAGTTGAACAGAACGAAGTTCGTACTTCGACTTTATCGGTAAGCTAATCCCTTATGGATTTATGGAACAAAAATAACAATTCTTGCTACAGTTCATATAAAACCAACTGAAATATTCAAATCCCGCGTAAAGCCCATCTTCTCGCTTCTCAACTGGATAATTTTCTAGATGCATTCCTGCTCCTCTTCCTGTTTCAAGATCAAAGCCATAACGGTGCCAAGGGCAAACAATTTTTCCGTCTTCACAAACGGCATTATTTAATTTGGCGCCTTGGTGCGGGCATTTATTTTTGACTAAATAATATTTATCCTGGTGCTTTACCAACAAAAACCCTCTCCCATCAACCAAAATTGGCGCACATACACGTTGATTTAATTCTTCTTGCAATTCTTCAAAAGAATCTGCAAATCGGACCCACCTCATTTTCATTGAAAGCATGCTTGAAGATACAGAAAATCTCAGTCAATTTTCAAAATAAAACAATCCTGTAACCAAAAATCATAAACCGTTATAGAGATGTGAGGAGTAGGGTTAGAGTTCGAAAGCCGGATAAACTATCATAGTTTACTCGGCTCCAAATTCATTCAAAATCCCATAAAATTCAGCGAGTTTCTATCCTTATTAATCGCATATTCTTTCTGCCAGAGCCTTGCATTTGCAATTTTCGATCGATAAATCCGTATATCTTTATACTTTCTATTGAAAATAGGTTTGGTTAAATACCTCTTAAACATATCATTATTTCTCCTTTTTTGGTGTACCCAATCTACGTTTGCACAAGATAAAATTGTGAAGTCGATTTATCTTGCGAATGATACCGTTCAATTTGACAACGTTTCTGTCTACAGAACAGGTTTTGAACTGCGTATTGACGGCGTGCCCCTCAAATCTAACAGCTATTATTTGGATCCTATTCATGCCAAATTATTTCTACCGGGTAGCATAAAAGGTAAATTTGAAATAAGCTACGAACGGACTCCTTTTGACCTCAATAGCGACTTTAGCCATAAATCCAAAGACCTCATTGTGTCTGACACAGTGACGCAATTTGATCCATTTCTTTATTCGGTTTCTTCAGCGAATCATAATCAAGATCTATTTGGTTCTTCTAGGCTGAACAAACAAGGCAGTATATCACGTGGTGTTACCATTGGTAATACGCAAAATCTTTCTTTACAGTCCACCCTAAACTTGCAATTAGATGGGCAAATTGCGCCCAATATATTTTTAAAAGGATCGATATCTGATGATAATGTGCCTTTTCAACCTTCTGGAAACACACAAAAACTGCAGGAATTTGACCAAGTATTTCTCAAAGTTTACAACGATAATTTTGCTGTTATTGGGGGTGATTTTTGGTTAAAAAACCCTACTGGATATTTTTTAAATTATAATAAAAGAACCCAAGGAGTTTCAGTGGAGGCATATCATGACATGGATTTGGTTGGTCTATCTGGAAAAGCAAAACATAAAGTAAGTGGCGCATTTTCAAAAGGTAAATTTGCACGTAATATAATACAAGGCGTTGAAGGGAATCAAGGGCCGTATAGGTTGAGAGGAGCGGAGAATGAAACATTTATTGTGATTTTGGCAGGAACCGAAAAGGTGTATCTCGACGGCAAGTTAATGACACGAGGCCAAGAATTTGATTATATCATTGATTACAACACAGCTGAAGTTACGTTTACAGCCAATAATTTAATTACAAAAGATGTGCGAATGGTCATTGAATTTCAATATTCAGATTTAAATTATGCTCGTTCACTTTTGGCATATAATGCAGAATTTCAAGGCGAAAAATATCATTCGTGGGTCAATATTTATTCGGAGCAAGATGCCAAAAACCAAACGATACAACAAAACCTGTCGAATGAAAAAAAACTCATTTTAAGTCAAGCGGGCGATAGTTTAATGGACGCTTTTTCAAACAGTATTGACAGTGTTGGATATTCCGAAAACAGAGTCCTTTATCGAATGATTGATTCGTTGGGATACGATTCTGTTTTAGTTTTTTCAGTTGATCCGAACTTGGCCTATTTTCAAGCATTTTTCTCGGAAGTGGGTGAAGGGCAAGGTGACTATGTTTTCGCCCGTTTTACAGCAAGTGGAAGAGTTTATAAATGGGTTGAACCTGTTGGAGGAGTTTCTCAAGGAAATTATGCCCCCATTCAATTGCTGATTGCGCCACAGAAAAAACAAATGTATACGGTTGGAACGGAGTATCTCTTTACTGAGAATATAAAGTCGTCCATTGAAGTGGCGCTTTCTACGCAAGATAAAAACACTTTTTCGTCATTAGATGCTGCGGATAATCGAGGTATGGCGGTAAAATGGAAGTGGAACTCCTTGCACCAATTGCGTGATTCATCTAAATGGAAGTTGAATACATTGGCGAATTTTGAATATAATCATCCAAATTTTCGGCAAATCCAATGGTTCAGAAGCGTTGAATTTGATCGTGATTGGAATGTACGAAATCAATCCTACTCTGGAGATCAATATTTGTCCAACGCTGCTATTCGATTAATTGGCAAAGATTTGGGTTCATTTGGATATAATTTTGAAAATTTTATTTGGGGACAAGATTATTTAGGCGTGCGAAACAACGCTACAGTGAATATCCAAAAAAAGGGATGGCGCCTTGCAGCAAATGGTAGTTTATTATTCTCCAATGGACGCGAAGAAACGAATTTTTTGCGGCACGAAATTGATCTTTCGAAAAGCTTTAAACACATTAAATTAGGATTTATTGACATTCAAGAAACCAATCATAAAAAGTTTGCCGACAACCCCGTTTTAGAAATGACATCTTACCGTTTTTATGACTGGAAAACATATATCTCAACTTCAGATTCTACCAAAAATCAATTGGAGATTTATTATCGCGAACGTTACGATTGGTTCAGTGATTCAACGGCGCTCAACCTCTCCGCTAAAGCACAAAATATTGGTTTAGAGACTGGGCTCACTGGGAATCCGAACAATGTATTGCGCCTAAATGTGAATTACCGTAGGTTGAATGTGCTGGATAGCACATTATTTCTTTCTAAACCCGAAAACACCATCTTAAATCGTTTAGAACATGTTATGCGTTTGTGGAAAGGTGCTGTTTCTTCCAGCAGTTTTTATGAGTTGGGTTCTGGTTTAGAATTAAAACGTGAATTTGTTTTTATTGAAGTGAATTCAGGACAAGGAACCCATACTTGGATTGATTATAACAATGATGGCATTAAAGATTTGGGAGAATTTGAAATAGCGGTTTTTGCAGATCAAGGCAATTATATACGGGTATTCGTTCCAACAAATACCTATGTGCGAGCATATACAAATCAGTTCACCACAAGTTTAACGTTAGCGCCCGAACGGGTTTGGCGGTCAGCAAAAGGATTTAAAAAATTGATTTCACGTTTTAGCAATCAAACGGTCTACAAAATCAACCGCAAAACCAGTTATGAGGACAATTTTCAATTGCTCAATCCTTTCGTATACAATATTTCGGACACCAGTTTGGTTTCCATCAGCTCATCATTCAGAAACACCGTTTATTTTAATAAGACAAATTCTGTTTTTGGTTTGAATTATAGCTACCAAGAAAACGGCTCAAAAGTACTTTTAACCAATGGTTTTGACACCCGTCTCAACACCTTTCATGATGTACAGATAAGGTGGAATTTAAATAAATACTTCAACGTTAGAATCAGTAGTATTTTAGGCCGTAAAAAAAGTGCGAGTGATTATGCATCTGGTAGAAACTATTTTATTGAATATTTAGAAACGACTCCCGTATTTTCCTACCAGCCCAGCAGTGCGTTCAGAATTGCGCTGAATACAAAATACAGTCAAAAAGAGAACAATTCGGAGTTATCTGAAAAAGCCACCATTCGAGATGTTGGATTTGATTTGCGTTACAATCAGGTGAAGAAAGGAAGTTTTTCGGGGCGTTTTGTTTATATCAATATCGATTATAATGCCGCACTTAACTCTTCCATAGCTTTTGAAATGTTAGAAGGATTAAAAACGGGCAATAATTTTACTTGGGGATTCACTTATCAGCGAAAAGTGGCGAAAAACTTACAAGTTAACTTCAATTATAATGGCCGTAAATCAGAAGAAAGCAAAACTATTCATTCGGGCGGAATGGAATTGCGGGCGTTCTTTTAATCTACCACTTCTTCAAGCACGTTTTTAAAACGATCTCCCTATAAATCTGGTAAGCATTTGAATAGGTTTCATAATAGTGCCGGGTTAATGCTACCTCAATAGATGGGAAAAGATTTAAACTTCCTAATAAGCAGTGATTAACACATGGTGAATTGCCACTAATGCTGTTCAAAATCCTTCCTCTTTACTTTAAATTCAACACGGCGACTTTTTTGATACAATGAACCGGCTTTGAGTAGGGGTTGCTTCGCGATATAATCACAATTTAATTCGATTCCGCCCTCCACTAATGGCACCTTTCCTTGATAACCAACCGCAGTTATTCTTCTTGGATCTATACCGAGTTCAATCAACTCTCTTTTGATGCATTGCGCCCGACTTTGCGACAAATTTGTAGACAGAGTCTCACTTGCTCTGCAATCGGAGTGCACACCAACCTCCATTTTATAAGTTGGATTTTGCTTCATATAATCGACAATTGCCACTATATGATGATTGTTCGAATCAATCAATTCAAAGCTTAGGAGTTCGAATAGAATTTCGTAACTGACAAAAGGTGCTTCATTGTCTAATACAGAATGTACTAAAAAACTAATTGAATCCTTTGCCTCAACCACATAATCTTTACTCAGTAACAAAAGCTGAAATCTTCGATTTTTATTGTGCATTTCCTCCGCTTCCATTTTCGAATGACTGGTAATGTATTCACAAGTTAAAAGCGTTCCGTTGTCATTATAGGGCTGACTTTCTTCAAACCCTTTTGGGATTAAACGATCATCTTCTATTCCTAGTTTGACTAATTTTTCTACAATTGTTTTAGCTCTTCGATAAGTCCATATTCTCTAACTTGCACTGCTTTCTCTACAATCTCTGTGCTTTCCAATCTCAATGATGTAAGTCGGGTGGTGTAACATATAAGCGGAAATCGCAGCAAGTCTAACCTTGTTTTACTCCATTAATTCGGCTGTTATCTCATGACTCCAAGCATTATTTGTATCAATTAATTCATAGCTCCCTAATGCAAAATAAAGTCCCCAAAAAGTAAATATGCCCCCTGAATCCAATATTTCTTCATCAACAAAGAAAGACTCTTCCTCCCAAGGTTCAACATGAGTAAAATCTTGCGCATTAGCCTTTGAAAATCCTACAAATGAAATCATTAAGATTAAAAAATACTTTTTCATGTTATATGAATGTCTTATTTTAAATTAAGTCCCCTAAAAATAGACATTTAATGAGTAATTTTGTCCTGTTTTAATAAACGAGTACTTGGAAGAGGGTAAAATGAAATTTGGAACAAAAGCAATTCACGCCGGCGTTCATCCAGATGAATCAACAGGAGCAATTATGACTCCGATTTATCAGACTAGCACTTATGTTCAGCCAGAAATTGGAGTGAATAAAGGCTATTCATATTCCCGCACCCAAAATCCTACCCGCCATGCCTTGGAAAAAAACCTAGCCGCAATAGAAAACGGTAAATTTGGAGCCTGTTTTGGTTCTGGAATGGCTGCAATTGATTGCATTTTAAAAATGCTTAACCCGGGGGATGAAGTTGTTTCAACAAATGATTTATATGGCGGTACATATCGTATTTTCAAAACAATTTTTGAAAAATATGGGATCAAATTTCATTTTATTGGGATGCAAAACGCCGAGAGTATAGGTGAATATTGCAATGAAAACACAAAATTAATTTGGGTAGAAACCCCCACCAACCCCATGATGAATGTTATTGATATTGTTGCTGCCTCTAAAGTTGCCAAACAATACAATGCAATATTAGCAATAGACAATACGTTCGCTACTCCATATTTGCAAAATCCATTAGATTTAGGTGCGGATATTGTCATGCATTCCGTTACAAAATATTTGGGTGGACACTCAGACGTTGTAATGGGCGCATTGGTTTGTAATGATGGTGAGATAGCAAAAGAAATTTATAGAATTCAAAATTCGAGCGGTGCAGTAACAGCACCAATGGATTGTTTTTTAGTTTTAAGAGGAATCAAAACTTTGCATATTCGAATGCAGCGTCATTGCGAAAATGGCGAAAAACTTGCAAAATTTTTAGCTGCTCATCCCCGAGTTGGAGATGTGCACTGGCCAGGATTTGAAACGCATGAGAACCATAAAGTTGCAAAAGCACAAATGCGTGGTTTCGGTGGTATGATTTCATTTAATTTCGTAGGGAATAAAATGGAAAACGCCTTGGAGATGTTGAAAAAAGTAACGGTATTTGCTTTAGCAGAGTCTTTGGGGGGTGTTGAATCATTAATTGGTCACCCTGCAACAATGACACATGGTGCAATCCCAAAAGAAGAAAGAGAAAAAATAGGAGTAGTTGATTCATTAATTCGACTGAGCGTAGGAATAGAGGATGTTGATGATTTAATTGCAGATTTAGAACAAGCTTTAAAATAAAGAAATATGAATATAGAGGAAATGAACCCAAATGATGTGCAAGCAGCAGTTAAGCGCGGCTCAATTTTTGTTGATGTAAGAGAACCCTATGAAATTGATGAAGTTTCATATGCGATCGAAGGTCAATTACAAATTCCATTGGGACAAATTCAAACAAGAATGTCTGAAATTGCGAAAGACGCAAGCGTCATAGTTGGTTGCAGAAGTGGCGCAAGAAGTATGCAGGCTTGCCAATTTTTAGCAATGAATGGTTATGCAAACGTTAAAAACTTGCAAGGCGGAATAATGGGTTGGATGAGCAATGGCTGCCCGACAAAATAAGCTGGCCTACATAACAGGTTCTTCCAGAGGAATTGGTGGCGCACTAGTAGATTTGCTCCTTAATCAGGACTATCAAATTATTGGTATGGTGCGCACACCTGTCCCTGAACGTGTGAATTTTATGTCTATTTCGATTGACTTAAATGATGTCGCGGCGGTCCAAAATTTTCAGTTTACGGAAGTGTCTGACGAAGTCTTACTCATTAATAATGCCGGGATAATTGGAGAGGTATCTCCTGTAGGACAGGTTTCTGACAGCTCTATTCAAAAAGTCATTAACGTCAACACCATTGCTCCTCAAATTTTGATGAATAAGTTTTTAAAAACCTATTCAAAAACGGTGAAAAAAGGGCATATTATTAATATTAGTTCCGGAGCAGGGAAGCAACCCATTGATGCTTGGGCGAGTTATTGTGCTTCAAAGGCCGCATTGGATCTTTTTAGCAGAACAACTGGGGAAGAATTTGAAGCGCGTGGTATTAAAAACTGGCATGTTCATGCAATTGCACCAGGCGTGGTAGACACGCAAATGCAAGCCGAAATTCGCAAGGCTAATCCTGCTAATTTTAAATTATTAGACCGCTTTGTGAGTTTGAAAAATGACAATGAATTAACCGACCCAAAAACAGTAGCTGAAAAGATTTTTAAGGTCATTAAGTATCCGTTAAAATTCCCTGAAACTGTAATTTCTGTAAGAGTTTTTTTATTCATCCGTCTATCTATTTTGGCAATTGTGCATTATTGTGTTCCCTTTTAATAAACAATTTACCCACTTTAGTTGTTACCTGAAGTAGTCTTGATATATTTTACTTATCTTGCGACGCGCCTCAAAACGCATTTAATAAATTAACATGAAAAAATTTACGCTGGCACTTACATTGGCTTTTGCAAGCGCTGTGACTTATTCGCAGACCCAACAGCACATTCATAAAGACGATTTAAAATTTAACTTATGCGGTGAATCCGTGGAAACAAAGCGCCTAATGGCTGATTATCCAGAATTTGCCATAATGCTTGAAGAGGAGGAGGAGTCATTCCAAGCAGCATACGAAGACTATTTAGAATCTTGGAGTCCTGATGACAGGTCACTTTATGTGATTCCGGTGGTTGTACACGTGGTTCACTTGGGTGGATCTGAAAACATTTCAGAGCAACAGATTTTTAGTGGTATCGAACAAATGAATTTGGATTTCAATATGGATAATCCAGATATAGGAGGGACCATACCGGAGTTTGAGGGTATACTAGGTAATTGCGATATTGAATTTCGATTGGCAACTAAAGACCCTGATGGCAATTGTCACTCTGGAATTACACGGACTTATTCTGAAACAACCTATGATGAAGGAAATTCAGGCCCCAGCAATCATCCCATTGTAGATGCCGTGGAGGCTGAGCATGGCACTTGGCCCCAAAACAAATACATGAACATTTTTATTTGTCGTGATCCGAATGGAAACGGCGGATACACTTTTCGCCCAACAAACTGGTTTCCGGCTGGTAGAATGTATGGTTCAATTTTCTTACGTTCAGATTATATGGGAATTATTGGTACATCCAACACAGGTCGACGTCATACCTTAAGTCATGAGGCTGGTCATTGGTTAAACTTATCACATCCTTGGGGGAATAATAATAACCCCGGTAATCCGGCAAGTTGCTCAACTGATGATGGGGTAGCAGACACACCAAACACAATAGGTTGGGATAACTGCGGAGATGTATATGGCGAAACTTGTGGAACTTTAGACAATGTTCAAAATATAATGGATTACTCTTATTGCTCTACTATGTTCTCAGAAGGGCAAGCTGCACGTGTTCAAGCGGCTTTATTGCACACAAAAGGGCAACGTTATAAATTATCCACACCATCAAACTTG
>CAJQHR010000001.1 GCA_905478225.1 uncultured Crocinitomix sp. | reverse complement strand
TTGTCAAATTCTTTTAAAATCTTGGCGATCTGTTGTGGTGAAAATTTACTTCGTCTCATAATACTGTTTAAATTTATGAATTATTATTCTACTTTTAAACAGTCCTGTTTTTGGGGAAGCTTACAATATAACCAACCAATATGGCGGAAAGTAGTGCGCTTTTTCCACACATCCAATTCTTCTTCTTCCCCTGGTTTTGGAACGCAATACGTATTAATCTCCATCCCAAGCGAACGGCTGTCGTTTACAATGGCACCCCATATTTTGCGGGCCTCCCACCAACGGTCGTAAGCAGAGCTATTTTTAAACCCCAAGAATATAGCCAAGGCTCCACCCAATATACTTACAGGAATCAGAGGCAGCTCAAAAAATGATAGTCATAATAATGACAAAGAATATAAGCTATGCATGCAAAAAGCGCATAGAAAAACAACAGCCAAATATTCTAAAATGCGACTCCAAAAAATTGAAGAATAGGGTTACTCGAGAATTTTACAATCATACTTGTTTAGGAAATAGTTAATAGACCGCAGGCAAATAATTTTAATGGTATTTAATTAGTAAAGATGCGAAATTGGTTGCGTCAATACTATTCAACATCAATTATTTATCCACAAATTAATAATTGCACCCCCCTAAACCATCATAACATGCAGCCAAGCGGAAACCTAATATCTTTCGCCTGTTGCCAATATACAAAGTCAGTCAATAGCACACTAATGACTATTTTAATCTATCCAAAACAAATAAGGCAGTCTCGCTTGAATTTGAGAGGTTGTCCCAATAGTCTTCAGATAATCATACATATCAGTTAACTGCATTTCAAGTTGACTTTGAGCCGCTGCGGATTCACCCTGATCTTCAAGATTTTCTAAAAGCTCAAACAATTCAGGATTTTTCACCTCCGGATAATATTTAATTGAGATATCTTCTTGAGCGATATTAGCTTTTTCGGCTGCATAATTAATTGCATCTTGCAAACCTCCAAATTCATCAATCAAACCAATTTCCATAGCGTCTTTACCAGCCCAAACTCGTCCTTGACCAATACTGTCAACTTCTGATTTTTTCATATTTCGTCCAGCACCAACTTTTGAAATGAAATCATCATAGATATCATCAACACCACTCTGAATTAATTTCAGTTCTTCCTCAGTTAATCTTTTGTTCAGAGATAGAATAGCATGATCATTTGTTTGAACACGGTCAAAAGTAACGCCCAATTTATTCTTCAACATATCTCCAGTATAAGGAATAATTCCAAACACGCCTATTGAACCGGTAATGGTGTTTTTTTGTGCAAAAATGCGATCCCCTTCACAAGCAATATAATAACCGCCTGATGCCGCAACATCACCCATAGAAACAATAAAAGGTTTCCCTGCTTCTTTCGTCTTCATCACTTCTCGCCAAATAACATCACTCGCTAAAGCGCTTCCACCAGGCGAATTTACTCTTAACACCACGGCTGTAATATTTGTATCAATTCGTGCATCCCTAATTTGCGCCGAGAGACTTGTTCCGCCTATTTGATTTTGACCACCCATGCCGTCAACAATTTCACCTTCTGCAAAAATTACGGCAATATTCTTTTTATCCAACTTGGCTAATATGCGCTCTTCCTTTGTTTTTTTCAAGGCGTATTTTTGGAAGGAAAGTAAATTCACATCCTCAGCAGAATTAACACCGCTCCGCTTGGCCAACGTATCCAACACTTCATCATAATAAAGCGAAGCGTCTGCCATTCTATATTGCACGGCATCTCCTGACTTGCGGATAAACGCACTGTCAGCAATTTGATTTAAACGACTAATTTTCATATTTCGTGAGGCACCAATTTCACTTGTCATCACTCCCCACAATACGTCAATATATTTTTGGGTTTGAATACGGTTTGCTTCACTCATTTGCTCATAAATCAGAGGCTCAACGGCACTCTTAAATTTATTATTTGATCCGCGAATTATCTGCATCTCAACATCTAATTTTTCCAAGGCTCCTTTTATGAAAACAATCTCAGACCCCAAGCCTAAAAAATCTAACATTCCCGAAGGATAAACATAAAGCTCATCTGCAGCAGAGGATAAATAATAAGCGCTTTTGCTATAATTCTCGTGATAAGAAACTACGAATTTTCCGTTTTCTTGAAACACTATTAATGCATCTCGAATTTCTTTTATTGTTGCCATTCCAGCAGATACATTGTCACAATTTAAAAAGATGCCTTTTACACGATCATCTTTAGCAGCCAAATCAATTCCTTCTAGAATTTCATTTAAACCAAACTGTTTGGTCATTTGAAATAAGTTTGGATCAAATCCAGCATAACTATAATCTCCGATCAATCCATCCAACTCCATGTGCAGAATGGTATTTTCCTCAACACTTAATGTTCTCGATTCAAAGAGCTTATCAAAGCCGGCAATCATTGAACTTAAAATGGTGAAAAAGATGATTAATACGATTATTCCAGACACTACACTTGCTAAAAGGCTTGCCCAAAACGTTTTCCAAAAGGTCATATTCATAATTGCTGATTTAATGAGTTGCCCAAAAATAGCGAAGAAACAGGAGATTTCGACTAAAAAGTATGTTAACGGCAAATAATCAGGTGTTTTTGGAAAAAAATTGCGTTTGTCACTCATTTTGTATACAACAATTAACCAATCGATTCGTTTTGTTAATTTTGCAAAATGGGGATTCAGAAACGCGTCATAGTTTCAGTTACAAATGATATCTACACCGATCAACGTGTGCGGAAGGTATGCGAGTTTTTGGTTGAGCAAAATTATGACGTCACACTGGTTGGTCGCAAACTGAAAAACAGCAAGGATTTACCCCAAACTGCTTATCGCACTAAGCGCTTTCCACTCTGGTTTACAAAAGGGGCTCTTTTTTATGCCAATTATAATCTCAGACTCTTTTTTTTCCTTTTATTTCACAAAGCAGATGTTTTACTTTCTAATGATTTAGACACGCTTTATGCAAATCACTGGGCGCGAAAATTCAAAAAGAATTGCCGCTTGATTTATGATTCACATGAATACTATATAGGCGTTCCAGAACTGGTGAGCAGACCAAAAGTTCAGAAATTTTGGCGGTCACTTGAACGCCGTACTTTGCCCAAAGCAGATGTCATGTATACCGTGAATGAATCCATTGCAGACATCTATCGACAAGAATATAACCGCGAAGTAAAAGTGGTCAGAAACATCTCTGATTTTAAGGGAATCAATGACCAGAAATCACGCGAGGAATTAAATTTACCCACCAATAAACACATTGTAATCATTCAAGGTGCCGGTATAAATATCGACCGAGGCGCAGAAGAGGTGATGGCAGCCGTGGAACGCATGGACGACACCATTCTAATATTTGTAGGAGACGGAGACGTTGTTCCGCTTTTAAAAGAAAAAGTGCTCAATGAAAATTTAGGAGAAAAAATCCTGTTTTTTGGGAAACAACCCTATGATAATTTGATGAATTATACACAAGTTTCTGATGTTGGCATCTCAATGGACAAAGACACGAATGTCAACTATCGTTTTTCACTACCGAATAAAATATTTGATTACATCCATGTTGGCATTCCGGTTTTGGTTTCAGATTTAAAAGAAATAAAATACATTGTTGAAACCTATAATGTGGGCCTTGTTTGTCCCTCACATGATCCGAAAGAAATTGCAGAATATTTGACCAAAATATTGACGGATAAAGCCCTAAATGCTACTTTTAGATCAAATACTAAAAAAGCTTCACAAGAATTGACTTGGGCCAAGGAATGTGAAGTACTAAAAACCATCTTTTGACCACAGAACCATTTCATATCATAGCTTTTGATGTGCCCTACCCGCCAAATTATGGTGGAATTGTTGATGTTTATTATAAACTCAAGAATTTGCATGGTTCAGGAGGAAAAATTATATACCACTGCTTTTATTACGCAGGACACAATCCGCCAACCGAACTATTAGAACAGTATTGTGATGAAATATACTACTATCCACGCAAAAAAAAGACGTGGAAATTGGTGACATCACGTTTGCCTTATATTGTTTCTAGTAGAGACAATAAAGCTCTTTTGAACCGCTTGTTAAAAGACGATTATCCAATTCTATTTGATGGCATTCAAACCTGTTATTTCATGAACCATCCGGAAATTGTAAAACGCAAGCGGGTTTTCAGAGCGAATAACATTGAGCATAAATATTATGAAGGCTTAGCACTTTGGGAGGCATCATGGTTGAAGAAACAGTATTTGCTTATTGAAGCAAAACGATTAGCAAAATTTGAAAAGCAGTTGAAAGGTGTGGATGCAATTTTATCCGTTGCAAAAATGGATATCCCCCACTTTTCGCAATACGCCACTACGCATCACATCCCCCCATTTTTCAATAGCGAAAACCGAGCAGAAATTGACGAGTCAAGCACTGTAAAACAAGTGCTTTTTCAAGGAAACTTGGCGGTAAAGGAAAATGAACATGCTGCTAAATTCATTCTCGAAAACATTGCGCAACATACACAAAATAAAATTGTAATTGCAGGGAAAGATCCTTCTGAACAGCTTATTGCAATGGCAGCAACGGTATCAAATGTAGAATTGATTCCCACCCCTTCAATCGAAGTGATGGATGCCTTAATTCGAAATTCGAAAGTGAATCTTTTAATGACGTTTCAGCAAACTGGAATTAAGCTAAAACTGTTACATGCTTTAGAATCTGGCCAGCATATTATCATGAATGATAAAATGGATGATTCAGGCATTTTCGCAGCATTATGTCATGTAGAAAATGAACCTAAATTGATTGCAGCGAAGATTGATGAATTAATGTTAACGCCATTTACACAAGCTGATAAAACACAACGTGATATTGACTTTGCAAAGAATTATGGCAACGAAAATAATGCGCGAAAGATATTGGGGATAATAGGAATTTAACAACTCCTACTTCGCCTTACCAGAAGGAGCGTGCTTATCAGTAAATTTAGCTGCTGATTTATTCCAGGCATCTAAATATTCGCCACGATTATTATTCATACGGTCATTGTTCTTATTATAAGCCTCAACAGATTCATTCATTTCGTTCACCGCACTGTTGTACTTATCCACAACTTGCGCAATCGCGCCCAAATAATAAGAGGATAAATAAGTATTGTAACCGGCTGGGTGTTCCGTGAATGATTTAATTTGATACAATTCTTTTTTCAAAACAGTTTCCTTAGCTTCCGCCTCGAACTGCAAAACCGAATCAATGCTAGTTTCAAATGGATTGGGGTGAAACTCTCCCGAAAAAAGCCCATCTAACACCTCAGATTTTAACCACAACCTCCAATGCTCATCCATTTCAGTCTCATTTGCTGGAAAAAGTTTATAAGTGGCTTCATCATAGGATGAAATTTCCGAAGTAGCCCAATCAATATCGGCTGCCAACAAACGTTCAACACGTTCTTTGGTTTTTAGAAGGCTATTATAATAGATGCCCGCCGCAGCTGCAAAAAATGCTGCCGTACTCTGTTTTATTTCTTGATCGATTGAATGGTAATATTTTTCTTTGAGACTGTCAATGTCAGTTTGAAAAAAGAACATACCCAAGGCGTCTATTTCACCAATAAACCCATCAAATACCTGTTCCGAAAACTGATCATCAAAGTCAATTTTGTTGTAATGAAACTTCTCAATTATTTTTTTGATATAATTCGATTGTCGCCCAATACTGGTTGTTGGCTGTGCAAATACAGCTGGCATCAGCAAGATAAAAGACAGGCCGAATAGCCAAAGTTTTGGGTTTATAAATCGCATGAAAAGTGGAACTTAAAGTTGAATGTAAACATTCTTAGGTTCGGTAAAAAAACGTAATGCTTCAAAACCTCCTTCACGACCAACACCCGAATTTTTAACACCTCCAAATGGTGTTCTTAAATCGCGTACTAACCAAGAATTCACCCAAACAATTCCGCTATGCAATTGATCAGCAAAGCGGTGAGCCAACGTTAAATTCTCCGTCCAAACTGTAGCTGCTAGGCCGTATTCTGTTGAATTCGCCATCATCAACGCCTCTTCTTCCGTATCGAATGGTGTAATGGTCACAACTGGTCCAAAAATTTCCTCCTGATTCGTTCTGCAATCATAGGCCAAGCCTTCTATAACTGTCGGGCGCATATAATAACCTTCGCTATATTCTCCTTCTAAATGTACTTGAGTTCCACCCGTTAAAACAGTGCCACCTTCTTCCTTGGCAAGCGCCACATAAGACAATACTTTTTCCATATGCGGTTTAGAAACTAGGGCGCCTAATTTCGCTTCAGGATCGGTGGGATACGAAACTTTAGTTTTGCTTACTCGATCTACAAAATCATCACGGAATTTCTCATAAATAGGGCGCTCCACAAAAATGCGTGATCCGCACAAACAAATTTGACCTTGATTCGCAAAAGAAGACCTCAAGGTTGTTGAAAGCATTTTTTTGAAATCACAATCTGCAAAAATGATATTCGGGTTTTTACCACCCAATTCTAATGATAATTTCTTAAACATTGGCGCAGCAATTTTAGCAATTGTTGCCCCTGTTTGCGTTCCTCCTGTAAATGAAATGGCCTTGACCTTTTCATCACGCGTCATAGCATCACCCACTTTTTGACCTAAACCGTGTACAATATTTAAAACGCCAGCGGGTAATCCTGCCGCAACGCAAACTTCTGATAGTAAATAAGCCGTCATTGGTGTAACCTCTGAGGGTTTCGCTATTACACAATTTCCTGAAGCCAAAGCTGGCGCTATCTTCCAAGTAAATAAATACAAGGGCAAATTCCAAGGTGAGATACAGCCAACTACTCCAATTGGTTTTCTGGTCGTATAATTTATTCCTGGGCTTGAACCATTTTCCATATAATGCGACTCAGATGCAAAATGCAAAATAGCTGTTGCAAAAAACTTTAAATTGCTCACCGCTCTTGGAATATCGACGTGACTCGCTAATGATTCAGGTTTTCCGTTGTCCAATGATTCTGCCGCAACAAATTCATCCATACGATCCTGGATCATATTCGCAATCTTAATAATGATTGCAGACCGTTCGTCTTTTGGAGTTGTGGACCAAATAGGAAATGCCTTTTCAGCGGCGGTAACCGCTAAATCCACATCTTCTTTGGTTGAATCAGGAATTAAGCAATAAATAACTCCTCTTGATGGATCAATATTATCTAAATATTCACCGGATTTTGGAGCCATTAATTCGCCTCCTATATAATTTTGAATGTGCTTCATTTATTAGAAATCTAGAGTGTAAAAATAGGGATAAAATGGCGTTATTAATTAAATCACCAAGACTATTTTTTTTATTCAAAGAGGATGACTATTTTCGGCTATTCAATCCAAAAAAAAGTTAATGGAATACACACTCCACGCTGGAATTTCGGGTTCAGCTCAAGCATTAGTCTACATAATAGTTATTGCATTTTTTGCTTTATGGATTAAAACAATTGTTGAAATAGCCACCTCAAAATTCATTGATGATAGCAAATCAACCTGGTTGTTGATTGTGATCTTATTGGGTGGACTTGGTATGATTGTATATTAAGGCGGTGGGGGTTCTAAACGCGTTAAAGTGCAGACGAGAACTCCGATATAATTGATGAATTTTAAGTGCTTCGACATAGTCACTTCTTTTTGATTCAATCATATTGAACACAACTCTCAACCAACACCACTAATTATTCAACCAATAAAAGGTCATATTTCTTAGAATTTCATACCTTTGTCCTTGTTCTTAAATAAGAAAAAATGGAAAATGTACTTTACGCAGGAATGATGTCAGCAGGACAAATCACTATAATTGTGATTGCCATTCTTTTATTATTCGGAGGAAAAAAAATTCCTGAATTGATGAAAGGGATGGGAAAAGGCATCAAGGGATTCAAGGATGAGATGAAAGGTGAAGGAGAAGAATCTCAAGAAAAAACTAAAAAATAAGCTTCCCGACTATTATGTATAATTCATTTGCGGAAATCAAGTCTGCTTTGACTAGTGGAACTACCGTGGAGGATATTACCCATTATTATCTTGACCAAATTGAGGTGAAAAAACACCTTAATGTTTTCTTAGAAGTTTTTAAAGATGATGTTTTGTCACAGGCAAAAATTGTTGATGAAAAAATTAAAGCAGGAACCGCTGGCAAATTAGCTGGAATGGTGATTGGCTTAAAAGACAATATGTCCTATAAAGGGTACAAGGTTTCAGCTTCATCCAAGATTTTAGAAGGATTTGAATCACTTTACAGCGGCACCGCCGTGCAACGATTATTAGATGAGCACGCCGTAATTATTGGACGTTTAAATTGTGATGAATTTGCAATGGGGAGTTCAAATGAGAATTCGGCTTTTGGTCCAGTTCTCAATCCAATTAACGAAAAAATGGTTCCTGGAGGATCTTCAGGAGGATCATCAGCCGCAATAGCTGCAAATTTATGTACCGTATCTCTTGGGAGTGATACAGGCGGATCGATTAGACAGCCTGCTTCATTTACAGGCACCATTGGATTTAAACCAACTTACGGAAGAGTATCGCGATATGGTCTTTTAGCCTACGCTTCATCTTTCGATCAAATTGGCACATTTTCAACTACAATTGAAGATGCAGCGCTTGTTACTGAGGTCATAAGCGGAAAAGATGATTATGATAGCACCTTGGATCAATCAAATGCTGAAAGTTATGACATCAATTTTCCAACTGATAAAAAATTAAATATTGCCTACATAGTCGATTGCATAGAACGTGAAGGGATTGATCCTGAAATAAAGGCAAAAACGATTGCAACAATCGAACAGTTAAAAGCACTTGGCCATGCGGTGAGGCCCGTATCTTTTCCATATTTGGATCAGATGGTTCCCACCTATTATGTATTGACAACGGCAGAGGCTTCTTCAAACTTTTCGCGTTACGACGGCGTTCACTTTGGACATCAATCGAAAGTAGCAGAGGGCGTTGAAAACACCTATAAAAAATCACGCTCGGAAGGATTTGGTGAAGAGGTGAAACGAAGAATTATGTTGGGTACTTTTGTGCTTTCGCATGGTTATTATGATGCCTATTATACCAAAGGACAAAGAGTGAGACGCGTCATTCAGAATAAAACGAATGAAATTTTTGCCGAACACGACTTTGTGTTAATGCCAACAACGCCCTGCACGGCTTTTCAAATCGGGAAAAATATTGACGACCCAATTACCATGTATCTGCAAGATATTTTTACAGTTCAGGCCAATTTATCTGGAAATCCAGCGATATCATTACCTTTAGGTAAGCATAGCAATGGATTACCTTTTGGAATTCAGGTGATGGCAAAACATTTTGATGAAGGTAACTTACTGGCTTTTTCAGATTATATGATGAGCAACTGTAAGTAGAACCATGAAAAAATTATGAAGTTTATTGCATTTATATTTTCTTTCCTTGTATGGTCTGTTTCAGCCCAAGACACCACGAATATTATTGCAACTGATACAGTAATTACAAATGCTGATGTTGATCCTGATTCCCTAACATACCAGCGTTTTTTGGATGTTGTAGAAAACTCCCTATTTGAATATTACAATGAAACTTGGGGTAAAGAGAAAGCTTATCAAATTATAGATTCTCTTGGATATGATTCGGATGAAAAGCCGCAATTCAGTGATTCTATCTACGTAAGCCGCTTAAATCACCTCAATGAATCTACTATAATTGAAATTGAGATCAATGACGATTTGCTGAAAACAGTGAAGTATTTTGCCAAAAATAGAAGACGCTTTACTGCGGTTTGTATCGGCCGATCAAAACTGTTTTTCCCAATGTATGAGAAGCATCTGGATCAATATGAAATTCCATTAGAGCTTAAGTATTTATCCGTTATTGAAAGTGGATTACGCCCTACAGTAAAATCGCGTGTTGGTGCAACTGGACTGTGGCAATTTATGTATCGAACGGGTAGAATGTTTGGATTGGATAACGATTCATATGTGGATGAACGAATGGATCCGGTAAAAGCAACAGATGCTGCTTGTCGTTATTTGAAATATTTACAAGGACTTTATGGTGACTGGAGCATTGCACTTGCTGCTTACAATGCCGGCCCAGGAAATGTAAACAAAGCTATTCGAAGATCAGGAGGGCAAATGAATTACTGGAAATTGCGTCCCTTTTTACCAAAAGAAACGCAGATGTATGTGCCAAACTTTATCGCTATGATGTATATGATGACATATTACAGTGATCATAATATTATACCAAAAGAGGCCCAAATTTATTTGCATGAAGTGGATACGGTTTGCTTAAATTCAAGTGTACGTATTTCTCATTTAGACTCTATGTTAGGCATGACTGCGGATGAATTTGAATATTTAAACCCTGTTTATAAAACAGATGTGATTCCAAAAACGGATATCCGACAATGCATTACTTTACCGATTGCCAAAATTGATTCGTTCTTGGTGATTGAGGATAGTCTTTATAAGCATGATGCTTATTTAGATAAAACGGGACAAAGTTTTGTGGCGCTCGAAAAGAAAAAAACGCATATTGTAAAAGAAAACGAGACCATTGCGCAGATTGCGCAAAAGTATGATGTAACGGTGAATGATATTAGGGGTTGGAACGGATTAAAGACCAATAAAATTTACCCCGGACAACGATTGACCATTCGATTAAAAGAAAGAAAATATTTCGCGTCAACCTCAACGTCTTCTGGCTCTTCATCATCTAGTAGAACAAACAGTTCTAGTTCGAAAACACCGCCGAAAACACATGATGACGGGAAGTATAAATATTACACGTTAAAATCAGGAGAAAGCCTTTGGACGGTGAGCCAAAAATTTGGCATACCTTTTGCGACAATTCAATCATTGAATAAGGATATTGATCCGAAACGCATGCAACCTGGAGACAAAATTAAAATCAAGCAGCTGTAGGCATCAAAAAACCTAAGCATTATGAAAGTCTTTTCCCTCCTATTCATTTCTATTCTATTTATTACCTCTTGCGACGACAGTGACCCTAATTCGGACGCGTATTTGCCCGAAGCTAACGGACAGCATGGCGAGATTCTGATTTTAATGGATGACGGTTTATGGGACGGTCTTGTAGGTGAAGCAGTTGTGGCAAATTTAGAACGCCGTGCAGTTGGTGTATATTTGCGACCAGAAACTATGTTTAGTTATTATAGAATGCGTCCGAAGGAATTGAATCACATGAATCAATTCAATCGTAACATCTTAAAATTTATGGTTGATTCTGATTCAACCTATGCAGAAACTGCCGTAATAAAAGAGTATAACTATTATGCAAAAGGTCAACTTTTTATCATTATAAAAGATTCCGATCCGAATCGTTTATATGACTATGCAAAAAACGGGATGGATGAAATTGTAGATGAGTTCAACAATTTTGAACTCGATCAACTTATTAGCATGTATAAAAGTTCACCAAACCAACGTGTAAATGAATTAGCAGAAGACAAATTTGGCATTAGCATTTCAGTTCCAAAAACAGCAGAATTAAAATTTGAGGACAAGGATTTTGTTTTAGTTAAACGCGATCGTTCTAAAAACTTAATGGGAATTGAATCAACCGGAGCAGACGGTGGTACTTTTTGGATTCAACAAGGATTCATGATTTGGAAAACACCGTATACTCCAGACTCAAATCAAATGACTGTAGTAGGCGCCTTGCAAGATAGAGACTCAACTTTAAAACACAACGTGCCTGGCGAAGTTGCTGGCACTTATATGGGAACTGAATACACCGAATATTATGATCCAAAAGGCCGCGTATTTAATTACAAGGGAAATGAAGCCGTGGAAATAAGAGGGCTTTGGATCTACGAAGGCGATAAATTTGTGGGAGGTGGTGGTCCATTCGTGCAATACTCTATTTTAAACGAATCAGCAAATGAAATTGTGACAGTTTGCGGTTATGTTTATGGACCAAAGTTTGAAAAGCGCGAGTACATTAGAGAAATTGACGCTGTGCTAAACACAATCGTGGTAAACTGATTAAACCGCTTTTGAAATGAGCACAGAACTCTTAATTGTCGACTATTTTGACCTAAAGTCAAAGAATGAAATAACAAAAACCGAGATCCGCGAAGAATTGGCTGCCAATTATAATTACACGCCTGAAGAAATTAAGGCGATCATGATTGAGATTTCCAACCGCGAATTAAACGCCCTTCAAAATCAAAAAACACCAATTGAAAAACTCCTATCCAGTATTTTCGTTTCCTATTTCTTTTTAGCGTTTGGTCTCCATGTAATTTGCATCTCTATATTCATCCTGAATGCTGAGATTACAAATTCCTTAAACAAAATCTTGCCATGGATTTTAATTTCTGGAGCCGTTTTTATGATTTACAAACACGGTACAATTATCAATTCCTACCGAAAACAAAAAATAAATCCATTAATTGCCCCTGTTTTTCACAGTGATAGCGCAGGTGTTAAAATAAAATGTAACTTTGCTACGAAATTTATTTATTAGCAACTCCCGTTTAATTTACCGGGATATTTAAACCTTAGAAATGAAAAATACAATTTACCTTATTACCGGTGTTCTTTTGTTTGCATTAGCATCTTGTGGCAGCGGCAGCAGTGAGGACAATTATTTTGATGGTGATTTATTCGAATCATCTTATTTAGTGCATATTGACAACGCGCTTGACACAACAGCAATTGTTTCAATTACTCAAGAGGGCAATGACAGCACAATGGAGTATGAAGTATATGGATATAGCATGTACGAAATTGAATTAAGTGAAGCTAAATATCACGTAACAGCTACAACAGTAACTGACTCTGTGTTCCTTGATGAAGATTTCGAAATTGATGGATCAAGCTATACATATAACTTGAACTTAACAAAAGAAGATTACATTTTAGAACGTGTTACTTATGTTGTGAATGAAAATCAATTCACAGTGCCTCACAGTTTCACATATAACGGAAAGACTTATGATGATATTGATGCAAGTGTAATTGAAGGAGAATTATTGGTTCCTTCTAACTGGGATTATAATATCGAAGATGAGATGCCAGATGAAGTAACTATCTATGGTGAATCAAACCAAACTACAAAAACAAAATTATATCGTTCTGAAACGTTTTTGTTATACCTAGAGCTTTTTGAGCTTTTCGGTGAAATGGACTTAGAGGATGAGTATGGAGATTATGATGACGAATACTAGTCTATAATCTTCGCAAGAAGAAATTGCGCTAATGAGTGAATGGCAATTGATACGAAAGTATTGATTGCCATTTTTTGTTTCTGCTAGCTACATACATATGGCTATCTCTCATAATAGCATTTGACAGGTTGGCTATGATGACTTAGCCCGTTGCATGTTTTACCAAGCCGTCATGATTTCATCTAGGAGTTCTCTATTATTCGAAAGTCTTGGAACCTTATTTTGCCCACCAAGTTTTCCTTTTGATTTTAACCAATGCTCAAATAAACCACGTGGTGCCTGTTTTACTACTGGCATTTGCATGGATAGATCACCCGTTCGTTTGGCTTCATAATCTGAATTGGTGGCCTTTAGAGCTTTGTCTAATTCTTGTGTAAAAGATTCAAGTGATGCAGGCGGCTCTTTAAACTCAATAATCCATTCGTGTCCTCCTCCATTGCCATCTTCCATATAAATTGGTCCCGCAGTATATTCTAACACTTCCAAACCCGTTAATTTACAAACACTGTGAATGGCCGTTTCGGCGTTTTCTACTACTAACTCTTCACCAAAAGCATTTATATAACTCTTAGTTCTCCCAGTAATTTTAAAACGATAGGGGCTTGAATTAGTGAAACGAATCGTATCGCCAATAATATGGCGCCACAATCCCGCATTCGTTGACACGACTAACGCATAATTTACGCCTAACTCAACGTGTTCGAGCGAAATTACTGTTTTGGAATTTACTCCATCAAATTCATCCATTGGAATAAATTCAAAGAAAACCCCATAATCCAACATCAATAATAATTCATTGATTTTAAAATCATCTTGAATACCGAAAAAACCTTCAGAGGCATTGTAGGTTTCAACATAATTCATGTCATCAAATGGAATGATTTTACGAAACTGTTCGCGATAAGGTTCAAAACTTACCCCGCCATGCATAAACAATTCCAAATTAGGCCAAACCTCGCGCATATTTTTTTTTCCAGTGATTTCTAAAATTCTATTGCATAGAATTAAGGACCAACTGGGTACGCCTGCCAAAATATAGATATCTTGTTTGATGGTAGAATGGGCAAGCTTTTCAAGCTTCTCTTCCCATTCACTCATTAGCGCAATTTCTTTTGCTGGAGTCCTTCTAACTTCAGCCCACCAAGGCATGTTTTTTAAAATGATAGCCGAAAGGTCACCAAAATAAGAATCTGTATTCTCGTTTAGGTAATTGATTTTTGCACTGCCACCCAATATCAGGTGCTTTCCTTTATAGAGTTTTCTGTCCGGAATCTGGTTATAATATAAACTCAGTAAATCTTTTCCTCCTTTATAGTGACAATTTTCAAGTGCTTCTTTAGAAACAGGGATAAATTTACTCTTTGCACTCATAGTCCCTGAGGATTGTGCAAACCATTTAATGTCTTTGTCCCAAAGTAAATTCTGCTCATTTTTCAATAAGCGTTGCACATATGGCTCTAACATTTCGTAGTTCGTTAAAGGAACCATTTCATTGAAATCTTCATAAGTATCAATTTGAGAAAAGTTGAATTTTTTGCCCCATTCGGTATTCGACCCACGTGAAATGAGTTCCATAAAGACATCACGTTGAACCTCGAAAGGATACTCTTTAAATAATTCTATTTGATGGATTCGCTTTTTTATTATCCAAGAAAACAATGAATTAAGCGACATTAAAGTATTGTTTATATCAAAAGACTCGCCGATTTGCGCCATTTAAGTCTCCAATATTATTCTGCAATCAGTTTATCCAAAGAATAGTGTTCCAAAGATAATGACCAAACAAATTAGCACATAAATTGGTACCAAAATAGACGTTGAATCGTCGAAAAAAGGGCGATCTGATTTTTCTTCTGACATGATAAATATTTTTTGTAAATATAAACAAGAATCCTTAAATCGCGAAGTCTTTTTTGGTTTTTTGATTCTTTTTGAAGGTTGCACTCCAAGAACGACTTCATTTTTAACCGCAGAAACAAAATTCACGGCTAAAAATTTTGTAACTTTATAACACAAGAAACACTTCTTTCATGAAAAAAATTACACTTCTTTTAGCAATTCTATGCCTTCCTTTTATTGGTTACAACCAATTACTTTATTCAAAGGTTAAAATATTTGCAACAAACGCTGAACTCGCTGAAATTAGTTCACTAGGCGTAACTATTGATCACGGTGATCTCAAATCAGATCATTGGTTCATTGCTGATTTATCCGAACTGGACATTCAAATTTTGACCGATAATGGAGTTACCCATGAGATTTTAATTGAGGACGTTGCAACCTATTATGCCGAGCACAGCACAGATGCCTCGCCAAAGGCAGACCGTGTTGACTGCCCTGATTCTGGAGGAGGAATTGGCGCAGGACCAACGAGGCCTGACAATTTTGAACTCGGGTCAATGGGTGGTTATTATACTTACGAAGAGTATTTGACAGAGCTAGATGAAATGCGCGCTGCTTATCCGGATTTAATTACTGAAAAAGATGGTATTAGTGACTTCGAAACTTGGGAAGGACGACCAATTCATTGGGTAAAAATTTCTGACAATCCAGAAGTGGACGAAGATGAAAAGGAAGTAATGTACACCGCTATACATCATGCACGGGAGCCAATGAGTTTGTCGCAAACCATTTTTTACATGTGGTATGTTTTAGAGAATTATGGAACAGATAGCGAGACTACATATTTAGTAGATAACACAGAAATGTACTTCGTGCCAATGATTAATCCTGATGGTTATAAGCGAAACCAAACTACCAATCCAGGCGGTGGCGGAATGCACAGAAAAAACAGAAATCCTGGCATTGGATCTTCAAATAAAGGTGTTGATTTAAATAGAAACTACTCTTACCACTGGAATGAAGCTGGAACATCACCAGATGAGGACAGTGATGTTTTTGCAGGAGAAGGACCTTTTTCCGAGCCAGAAACACAAGCGATAAAATGGTTTTGCGAAAATCATGAATTTGAATTTGCTTTTAATGCCCATGCACATGGCGATCTATTATTATTCCCTATCGGATGGGCTTATGCCGAATTTGCGGAGCACCATGATTATTTCCAACAGTATTCCAACCACATGGTAGAATATAATGGCTATGATCCAATAAAAGCTACAGGGTTATATCCCGCTGCTGGAGATTCAGATGATTGGATGTATATAGATGAGGATACAGAGATTTACGCCATAACCCCAGAGGTTGGTAATTCGTTTTGGCCGCCAAGTTCTGCGATTGTCCCTACATGTAAGGAAATGTTTTTTCCAAATCTTGTGTTAGCTCATTTACCGCATGTTTATGGAGTAACGACTGAATTAGGATCAAACAAAGTTTCAGAGTTAACAGGTTATTTCACCTATGAATTAGAACGCCTTGGTTTAGAAGATGGACCAATGGTTGTAACAATGACTGCCATAACAGGAATTGAAACACTAGAGGGTGGTAATATTCACAATTTAGATTTAATGGAAATCATTGAGGATTCAATTAGTTTTGAATTGGACCCAGGCATTGGGTTCGGTGATGAAATTAAATTTGTTCTACATACTGATAATGGTACTTGGACAAGAAATGATACCATAACAAAAACGTTTGGTTCGGGTACAGTTGTTTTCTATGATGATTGTGAAGACTTGACTAACTGGTCGGGTGAATGGGATTTTACAGGTGAAACTTACTATTCTCCAACAAACTGTATTACAGATAGTCCTTATGATGATACGTATGGAAATAATGTGGAGAAAGAAATTGAATTAAATGAGCCATTTACATTTTCACATGCCACATATGCCTTCGTTAGCTTCAGAGCACAGTGGGAAATTGAAAACGATTACGATTATGTGCATTTCATGGCCTCAACAGACGGGGGAGATTCGTGGTTACCATTATGCGGTAAGTACACCGATACTGGGGTTGAAAATCAGGAAGATGGCGAAGGAGAGCCGCTATATGATGGATTTCAAATGGATTGGGTGTTAGAAGAAATTGATTTGGTAGATTATTTAGACGAAGCTGAAGTGCGTTTTAAATTCTTGTTAATTACGGATGGTGGACTGCAATTGGATGGATTCTATTTTGATGATTTCTCAGTTTATACTGATGGATTTGATGATAGTGGAATTAATGAGTTTACAGACAACACTATTTCTGTTTATCCAAATCCAGCAACAGACCTATTAAACATTAAAATCGCAGAGCATGTGAATGTTCAAACAGTCACTATTCAGAATGAATTGGGACAAACCGTGCAAACTGTGAATGGAAATACAAGCGCTATTGGAGTCGGAAATTTAGCTGAAGGTATTTATTATGTGCAAGTGATTGACGGAACGAATGCTGTTATTACAAAACGATTCACGGTTATTCGATAATTAGGGGGTTAGACCACTTTAAGCACGTACCAAATGAAAATTAATAATTTATTATCAATTACAATACTTGTTTCTTCTTTAACAGCAACAGGTCAGGTTCCAATGGAAAAACTGGTAAAGGTTTTTGAAGGAGTGGACACTATGACCGTGAATGAAGGTACTATTTTATTTTCAGATGATTATACAGAAACCGGTAGTGAGTGGTTTGTAACAGACAGTTTTCCTGAAACCACGGTTTTTCAAAAAGAATTACTTTATATATCCGATATTGATACAAACCAATCATACAGAATGCGTATAGGTAAGGGGGGACAAATTTATTCATTAAGAGGCGTCTTTGGAGAATCAATCCCTCCGCAATGGAGGTGGGAGCCAGCTGACCCTGAGTGGTACGGTAGGTATTTTGCTCCTTGGGTAGATGAAGTTTGGCAAATGGTAGCGGTTGATTTGGCCAAAAACATTTTACCAGATTCGCTTTATTTTGTGCATCAATCTGGGGTTTACCTGCATGATTCAACTCAAAATTCACCATTTTACTCACCAATGGTTGCTTATCATACCGATACTATTGACCAATCATACTCAATTGTAAATTGGGGACAACATGCGCACACTAAAAGTGTTAATAATTCCAATTACACTTCTTCTATAATGTACTATACAAAGTACAAAAACTTAGGGGGTGGGGTCATACAGGTCGACTATTTTATCTACAATTTTGGTAATGATAATTTAGGTTATTTAAATATTCCTTGGGGAGGAGTTAGAGACTCAAATCTTGACCATATGTTTATTGCACGTGCTGACAATACATTGGAACTTATGGCGGGAGGATGGGGCATAGCGCCAATTGTTGAAGCGGATACAACAGGTGGCTGGGCTGCATTTTCATCCGATATTGAGGTGGGCAGTCCAACGTTAGGGCTGGTAATTGGAAAAGAAAATAATGGAAGAACATACAAAAGTCGTTTTAGACAAGGTTCCACTGGTGTCGCAAGAAATTATAACGTATTTACATCACCTAAAATACTAATAGGAGAGGAAAGGATAAGCTTCGGAGAATCTATTCGTTTCAGAACGTTTATGGTCTTCGGTGCTAATGGAGATAGCGTTCGAAATATAATAGAATCACGCCAATTGGTTGAGCAAACAATTGATACAGCATACATTACAACTTATGAAGAAGCAGAAGATATCAATTATCAATTTTATAATAGTGAATTTGGAATAGAGATTGAGCAGGTAGATATAGTTGAAAGTGGTTTCCTGTTAAAGGCACAACCTTTCGAAAATTCTTACCCTGTTTTTAGACTTAGAACTAATGATGCTGAAGAAAAAATAACATCAAACCTTTACACATATTCTAATCGGCCATATGATGGAATTGTTACTGATGTTGAGCTTTTAGGGTTTAATAACCACCCTGTCAACCTTCATTTTGAAAGTGACACTGTTTGCTTAGAAACAGAATATTTATTTCCTGACGGAAGTTCTGCACCAATATTGATGGACAATACGGTACAAATATCAACATTTGATCTTGACGATTTACCTGATAGTGTTGTTTATTCAAGTGTGTATTTGTATCCTCAATGGATAGATACATTTGATCTTTCTATCTGCAAGGGGGACACAATCACTTTTGGTTTAAGTACCTATACCAGTTCAAACGAAGGAATTGTAACTGAAGTTTTCACAGACATCAACGGCTGTGACTCGATACTTGCCTTGCTTCTAAATGTGCATGAGGTCGACACTGTTGTAAGCGTCATTGAACAAACCCTTGAAGCCTCTGCCACGGGAGAGTTTTATCAGTGGATCAACTGTGACAATGGTGAAATTGTTGCAGAAGGAGAGAGTGCTATTTTTACTGTTATAGAGCCTGGCGCTTATGCAGTTGTTATTAGTGATGGTATTTGTACAGATACATCCACTTGTTTTAGTTTCTATGATTTGAGTTTGGATGAATTAAATGACTATCTACTTTCTATTTATCCCAATCCAGTAATTGATCATTTCACTGTCGATTTATCAGGTGAAGATGGAGAATATACTATTGAAATTCTAAATTCCGAAATGCAAAAAATTATTGAAAAGAGTGGTGCAGTTAATGAAGTGCTAAACGTTAATTTCAATCAACCATCCGGAATGTATTTTGTTAAAATTTCAATCAATGACAATAGTTATTATAACATTATTATAAATCAAAAATAATTACAAAATATCTTATCGGAGAATTTAAAGGAGAACCATTTTATTTTTAACAAATAAAGTAAAACACTAAGTATTTTAATATTGTTAACATTAATGAGATCAACGAAGGTCTATATACAGCCTTTGCAGTAACATATAATTAAAGTTACTGCGATCTTAACAAGTACGGTTGTTGACGCTTTAGCCTTAGGGGAAAAAAGCTATTATATGTTTAAGTCTTTGAAATATTTATTTGTTCTTTTGGGTTCTCTTTTTACAGAAATTAGTTTAAGTCAATGCGATAGTTGCGATTCTTACTTGAGTGGGTCAAATCGTGCAAACGGTGAATGGAAATACAACTTCCATTGCAATTGGGAATTTAGCAGAGGGTATTTATTACGTTCAAGTAATTGATGATTCAAATACGGTAATTACAAAACGATTTACAGTTATTCGCTAGTGGATTAACCCATATAGCGATAACCAACACCTTTTACCGTTCTAATTATACCAGAACCAAATTTTTCGCGGAGTTAACGTACGTGAACATCAATTGTGCGGTCGCTTATCTTTGGGTCACCCCATAGACTCGCCAGAATCTCTTCACGCCTAAATACTTTTTGAGGGGTACTCATTAAAAAGGAAAGCAGCTCAAACTCCTTTTTCGGAATAATGGATTCCTTCCCTTCTTTTTGAATGGAATAGCGTTCAGGATCAATCAATACTTTTTCTCTACTCTTACTTGTATTGTCGATATTGCGTTCTAGCAATGCTTTCACTTTATGAATTAAAACGCGCATACGGACCGGCTTAACGATATAGTCGTAACCTCCAGCTCTATATCCCGCTACTTGCGAATAATCTTCGCCACGGGCGGATAAAAATATAATATAGGAATTGTTAAGGGATGGATACCTTCGCATTAATTCGCAAACTTCTATTCCGTCAATATCCGGTAACATCACATCCAAAAAAATCACATCCGGAACAACCTTAACCGCAGTGTCCACTGCATCTTGTCCTGTATTCGATTTGTACACTTTATAGCCCTCCTTCTCGAAGTTATAAGCAAGCAAATCCAAAATATCCGGCTCATCATCTACTATCAATACTTTCGGCTCCAAATCTACTTTTTTGACAAAGTTAGAGATTAGATAAAGCGGAGACATTAACTCGGTGTTATCTATTTGTTATGGTTCCCTCAATAGAATATTAAGGGAATGTTATGTCGAATTAATGTATTCATAACACGGAATCAACCTTTTTTAAGGCCGACCTGATCTACCTTTGTGGTAAATATTAGAACTGCTAAAATGAAACACTTAAGCCTAATTATCACAATTATCACTATCACGTTTAGTATGGTTGTTAAGGCGCAAACTGGACAAGTAAATGGAACAGTTTATCGGCAAATGAACAATATAGAAGAGCCTCTATATATGCCAATTATAAAACTGACTGAAAACGGACTTCAAAAAATTGGTCAAACAGATTTTGACGGAACGTATTCAATTACCTTACCTGAGGGAGAAAATGTACTGGTTTTTAGAAATTCCACCATGGCATTACTAATAGATACAGTTCGCCTTTATATAAATAGTGATGAAACAATTACTTATAACCATGAAATGAAGGAAGATGGGCAGTTGCAAATTGTTACTGTAATGGCATCCGCAATCATTGAAGATGGTGGCTCCGAGAATAAAGTAGTGGCAGATGTTAAAAATGATGACAAAGTAACTGCCCAACTATCAGGCAGTATGATCGCTAAAAAAGGCGCTTCAGATGTTGGGAGTGCAGCAAAAAAAATGACAGGCCTCTCTACCGTTGGCTCGACCTTATATGTGAGAGGTTTGGGCGATCGTTATAATGTAGCTTATTTAAATGGATTACCAATTCCCTCTCCTCATCCCGATTTTAGAGTGGTACCTTTAAGTGTTTTTCCTACTGATTTGGTGAACTCAATTCAAGTAAGTAAAGTTATGTCGTCTGAACTTTATGGAGATTTTTCTGGTGGTGCATTCAACGTCACAACAAAAAGTTTTTATACTAAGCCAACTTTAAAAGTGACTGTCGGTGCGGGGATAAATTCGCAAACGACATTCAATGATTTCAGAACCTATAATGGAGGTAAATTTGATTATTTCGGATTTGATGATGGAACGAGACAAATTCCTGATTTTGTAATTGAAAATTCAAAGTCATCAACTTACCCTGCTGTAAACAACCTATACAACAATGGTATTTACAATTCCGTGGAAGGAAAATCAACTGGATTTAGAGACAATTTTGGAACACAATTAAACCAAGCTTTACCCAACACCAATTTTGCAATAACTGCGGGGAATTTCTTTCCTGCCACAAAATCGAATAGTCGCTCAAAAGGGTTTGGATATTTGGTCCTACTCTCTCATGATAATTCCTATAAGTATGCGAACGGATCACTGAAAATAATTAATGCACAAAGTGAAGAACGCTTAAATTATGATTTCGATAAATACACAAAAGAAACAGCAACGACAGGTTTGTTAAACTTGTATTACCGCATTAATCCAAATCATAATATCTCCTTTAACACACTTTATGTAAACAATTCTAATGATGAAGTAAGAGAAACTTGGGGAGAACATTTTGATTATTCACGAAGTATCTACTCGCGAAGATTGACCTACCAACAAAACTTCATGTCTGTGAACCAAATCATAGGTACACATCAACTCTTACCTCATCTCGAGGATTCTGCTTTATCGCGTTTAACAATTGATTGGAGAGGATCGTATAGCGCAACAGGCAGTCAGGAGCCAGATAGAAGACAATTTGTGGCCTTTTACGACGAAGATCAAAAAGAAAATACGGAGCATTATGCTTTCAACTATATTGATAGAAATGAAAATCACATTTTTCATAGCAAATTAAGAGAAAACGAAATTGCTGGAAAAATTAATGCACGCTATGTTTTACTTTATGGTGATGTATTGAATAAAAAACGAGATACTGTCCTCGGCGAATTAATCACCTTAAAAGTGGGCGCAGACTATAAACAGAAATCTAGAATTTTTGACTATAAACAGTTTAACTATGTATTGAATGCATTAGCTGGAAATATCGGCGACAATGTGGATATCTGCAATATGAACTCTTACCTGAACACAACTATGCATGATGAAGGGCAGTTTAGCATTTCAGAGGTGGCAAACTTCGGCTCATCTTACTTGGCGCAATTGGATGTTGTTAGTGTTTACTCAGACCTTAAGTTCAAACTGAATAAATGGCAGATTATTCCCGGTTTGCGATACGAAAGCGGCTCGCAAACGGTTGAAAATCGAAACCAACAAAGCCCTTCAAAATATGAAAAAACAATTTTACTTAGCAACGCCTTATTGCCAAGTTTAATTACACGTTTTGACGCAAATGAAAAGAATGTCTTTCGCTTTGTCGCTAGTAAAACATTAACACGACCTAAGTTCAACGAAGTTGCTCCATTCCAATATGTACTCTATTTTGCCGGCGCAAAGGCGCAGGGAAATACAGACCTTCAAAACGGGGTGAACTACAATGCCGATTTCAGATATGAATGTTATGGCAAACCAGGTGAAATGTTTTCGGTTGGCGGATTCTATAAATACTTAGATAATCCTATTGAACAAACTATGCGTGCCACAGCTAGTGGACAATTAATGAGTTTTGCAAATGCGCAATCAGCCAATGTGGCTGGTGCAGAGATTGAATATATGCGAAGCCTTAACTTCCTAGTGCGCGATTCAGCCAGAAAAGACACTAGTTTTTTGAACGATTTGAATGTTGGTTTTAATGCTACCTGCATGTACACTTCAGTGGCGATTGACACAACCGCCCCTGGTGCAATTAATACCAATTCTGTTCGACCACTTGAGGGTGCCTCGCCTTATTTAGTGAATTTTGATTTGAGCTATCAAACAACCAAAGGCTTAAAAGGAAATAAAAAGACCTATTTAGCAGCATTGTCTTACAATGTTTTCGGACCACGATTATATGCCGTAGGAAGTAACGGAATCGGCGATCAATATGAACGACCAATAAACACCTTAAACTTTGTTGGAAAAATATCCATTAATGATACTTATTCATTTGGTCTAAAAGCGAAAAACTTGATAAACCCAACAATTAGCATTGTGCAGGAGAACCAAGTTAATCCGACGGAAGTTTTAAACGTATCCACTTTTAAACGTGGAATTGATCTAAGCTTATCTTTCAGTTATAATATTCCTGTTTCGAAAAAGAAAAAGGAAAAAGCAAATCTGGATTAAAAAATAGATCATTTGTACTATAGATATTCGTCTCTCACCGAATGTTTTTTACTGGCCAAACCGCCTATCTTAAGTGATAGGTGGTTTTTTTTGATTAAAACTCAACGTTAAGGAAATGTAAATTTCAATTAATTTTTTATTAACGCAAGCGTAATGACAACGTAATTCGATCTCAGAAATAAGCCCCGATATTTGTATCAACAAAAGAGAAAAATAAAAGAAATGAAAAATACGAAAAACACAATCAAAATGATGATTTTAGCCGGAGCACTCGTAGCAGTGTTGCCAGCTTGTAAGAAAAAAGGATGTACAGATCCGGAAGCAACGAATTATAATTCAGAAGCGAAAAAAGACGACGGAACGTGCGCATACGATACAGATTCGGCATGGTATAGTGAAGTTACAATTGGAGGTGAAGTTTACAGACAAGTAACAGGAAATATCACAGCCGATCAAACTATGACAGCAGCAGACAACTGGTTATTATCAGGGGGTGTATTTGTTGATAACGGAGTAACCCTAACAATTGAAGCAGGAACAACTGTAAATGCTGCGGATGACGGCTCAACTCCGTTTTTATCGGTGGCGCAAGGCGGAACAGTAATAGCGTGTGGAACAGCTGATTCTCCTATTATATTTACCCCGGTTGCTGATGCACCAAGTCCTGGTGCTTGGGGTGGGATTATCTTAAATGGATATGCTCCAATCAATACAGGATTAACCGCTGAAGGTGAAGGTGGAACAGGTACTTATGGAGGCGACAATGCTTCAGACAATTCTGGATCACTTTGCTATGTTCGTGTTGAATATGCAGGTAAAATTTTAGGAACGGATAATGAGTTGAACGGATTTTCATTCAATGGGTGCGGTTCTGGAACTACATTACATCATTTACAAGCCTATAAGGGAAGTGATGACGGCTTCGAATTTTTTGGAGGAACAGTTTCTTTGAAACACGCCATTTCATCTGGTAACCAAGATGATTCATTTGACTGGACTCACGGTTGGTCTGGAAATGGACAGTTCTGGGTTGTTGAACAAGATAGTGAAGGTGGTGACCGTGGAATTGAAGCAGATAATAACGGAGATAATAACGAAGCTAATCCTTATTCTGATCCTAAAATTGCCAACGTAACACTAATTGGTTTAGACGACGGTGATGCAAGTAACCAAGGTATGAAATTAAGAGAGGGAACTAAAGGAAATTTCTTGAACGTGGTTATTACAGGATTCCCAAAAAGAGGATGCCAAGTGGAGCATGATGTGACTTTATCAAATATGAACGGTGGATCATTGACCATGAAAAACTCAATCGTTGACAATGCAAGTCCATTCGTATTTACAACATCAGTTGGTGAAGATGCAATAGGAATTGCAACATTTGAGGATGGCGGAAATAACAATAGCAGTGCAACGGATGGTTCATTAGTCGGTTTCTTGTCAGGATATATTGGAACTACAGCAACTGGAGCTGGAGACCCAACAGCATGGGGAACTTGGTTTGACAGTGCAACTTATATTGGAGCTGTAAGCTCTGGTTCTGATTGGACAGCAGGATGGACTCTAGGGTTATAATAACTTAAGGATTTTCGAAAGAAAAAGGGTCTCGGAAAACCGAGACCCTTTTCGTGTTTAAGGACGTATTATTCACATTTATATTATCCTATAACAATTATAAAGAGACGTCTACGAGCAGCGAGAAATGGCAAGCATGAAAGAAATTTTAGTGCACTAACACTATTTTTTTATGAACACAAAGCAGTTGAATTCGAATAAATGAAGGGGGAAATTACTCCTCAAACTTATACCCTACTCCTTTCACGGTCACAATATGAGAATCTCCAATTTTCTCGCGAAGCTTGCGGATATGAACGTCAATTGTGCGATCTCCTACAATTACATCTGCGCCCCAAACGCTATTCATAATCACATCTCTGTGAAACACTTTTGAGGGTTTTGACATGAGTAAGGCCAGCAATTCAAATTCCTTGCGTGGTAGAAACATCTCAATTCCATCTTTTGAAATCAAATAGCGTTCATGGTCAATTACTATTGACTTTTTATTCTTTCTTTCGTCTTCCGTCTCAACGGAACCGTCAGTGGTTTTCCTTCTTAAAATAGCAGATATTCTACTCACCAATAATTTAGGTTTTATCGGTTTTGTGATATAATCATCCGCCCCTGCTTCAAAACCTGCAATTTGCGAATAGTCCTCGCCACGAGCAGTTAAAAAACAAATCATTGTGTTTTTAAGACAAGGCATTGCCTTTAGTTTTTCACAGGTTTCAATGCCATCCATTCCAGGCATCATCACGTCCAATAGAATCAAATCTGGAACTTGTTTCTGGGCCACTTCCACGCCCTTTTCTCCATCTTCTGCCTGAGACACAACAAAACCTTCTTTTTCCAAATTGTATTTTATCAATACACGAATGTCTTGCTCATCATCTATAACCAAAATAGAATTACTCATGATTACTTTCTAATTTTATATAAAGATACGGTATAAATTGATTTGAAATCCTCCAAACCCAAATACATAACATTATGTTAACACTTCACGGTTTTATATTTTTCAACTTGCAAAATTATGCCCAAAACCGATTCCCAATTAAAGCAAGAAAACCCTTATGGCATCTTATAACCGATTGCAAAAAAAACATTGATTCCAGTCATAGACGTTGGTCCAATATTCACTTTGTCTGATTTTGAAAACGTCATTCTTCTCCAATTTTCACTGCTAATATCATAATCAATTGAAGCCCTAATTTGCAAGGAAATGTCACCAATAAAATAGCGCGGTGCAATTGTAAGTGTAGGAGTAAAATAAGGGTTTTTTTGTTTTATTAAGGGATCACCAAGCAACCGAAGGCGACCTGTATTGAAACCAAAACCAATCATAAAATCTATTTTGGGTTTATAATAAAATAAATCAAACCCAATTACAGTTAGATAGAAATTCCCTCCCGTCAACCAAGCAGAAATAGAATCATTATAGGCGATTTTCTGTGGCAAAACTTGTGTATAACTAAAATAATTCAAACCATTAAATCGTCCATTCCAGCGAAGCCCATGCGTCATGCTAACACCAAAATACTGCAATGACGAGAAAAAATGATAATCAGGTACAGTGTTGAGTTCATGGTTTAGTGTTGGTGTCCGTAAGACCTTTTGACCATAGAGAAAATCAATAGATTTCCAGCCATAAGCAATGTGCGGCTTTTGGTATAGGTTGTTCACCTCAACATCTTCTTCTTCCTCCTGGCCTTAAGAAGTATGAGCAAACAGCTGCAAAATCGCAATAAAAGCGATCAACACTAATTTTTGAATTGAATGATAAGCATTTTCTTGCATGACAAACTTAACCTTGAACCAAAAAGTGGTAAAGGAAGGTCAAATTAACAATAATAAATAACCTAGAATCCCTCCGCCTAAAACAAGGATGATTGGATTGGATTTTTTAAGACCAAAAACTAAACCGAAAGCAAGCGCAGCTATAAGTGCACTGCGCCATTCAAAAATCCATTGTCCATCTGCATAATTCAAAATCGTTTCTCGTGCCATTTCAAAAAGCACCACTAACATTACGGCAACTGCAGCAATATTCACAGCATCTAAAAAATACCGCAAAACAGCAGATTTTCTCATGCGTGGAATTAATGGATTCAAGATTAAAACGAAAAGGAAAGATGGTAAAAATATACCCGCCGTAGCCCCTAGTGCTCCCCAAAACCCAGACAATTGAAAACCAATAAAAGTTGCTGTACTCAAAACAGGACCTGGTGTAAATTGTCCCACCGCAATTGCATCAATCAATTCATTTAGGGTCATGTAGCCGGTATCAACTAACTCGGCCTGTAAATAAGCGAAAAGTACATAGCCACTTCCATAAAGAATGGCGCCCACTTTTAAAAATGTCCAAAACACTGTAGCAGATGTTACGGCTACTGATGCTGGAGCAGAACTACCCACCAATAAAAATGGTAGCCATGCTTTTTTATCGTTTTTATCCAACTTAATACCGTTTTTTGCTTTAAAATAAAGCATCCCTGTAATTCCTGCGGTTAACAAAGCAATAATCTCATGAACATCTAGAAAGCACGCCACCACTACCAATGCGCCAATAATTCCTAATTCGGTACTTTTTAAAGCTTTTTTGCCCAGTTTAAAAATAGCACCGGCAATAATGGCTAAAACAGCTGGTTTAATGCCATAAACGAATCCTTCAACCTCTGGCAATGCGCCATAAGTCAAATAAAGCCAAGCTAAAAATCCGGTAATGACAACTGCTGGAAAAATAAAACAAATGCCCGCTACAAACAACCCCAATTTACCAGCTCGCTCATGTCCGCAATGCATGGTCATTTCGGTTGAATTTGGACCTGGAATTAGGTTTGTAGCCCCCATTAAATCCAAAAAGTATTGACGGTCCATCCATTTGCGTTTATTCACCACTTCTTCCTCCATCATTGCAACATGTGCTGCTGGACCTCCAAAAGCAAAACAACCTAGCTTAAAAAAAACGAGCGCTACTTCTTTTAATTTATCTTTTTGTGACATATTTTATTTTTTACAAAACTATTCTCAACTTTATTAACCAACGTTAAACTAATGTTAACAATTTTAAGAATGAATAGTCCCTTAACATATCAATACCACCTCAGCCTAGCCGAAGTGGTATTGATAAAATTTATTAAACTGTTCTTTAAAAGTGGATATCCATTTGTAATCTCCAAAATAGAATATCATCACTCCCTAAATTTACTGCAGTACTACCAGCAATTCCTTTTTGTCTGTAACTTAAATCAGTTTGAACTTTCAATTTGTGGCCTACAAAATATTTAGATAAACCCAATGTATATTCAGTCTCGTTATTACTTACGCCAGCAACGGGAGTAATGTTGGTATAACGACCAACTACCTCAACATTGTTTTTGAACATCCAACCCCCTTGAACAGATAACCCTGTTCCAATATAATAGGTTCCAACAACCAAAGAAGTGTCTACATTATCGTATACATCTGCCGTTCCATCATCAGTTGTTTTGTTAGCGTATTCCGCCATAATCGAAAGTCCCTTATATTTAAACATTAAATCGGCAAATACAGTATTTAATGTTTTGGCATTACCATAAGAACCGTCTTCATTGTAAATAAAACTTCCATTTTGTCCGCGTTCGCGTGCCGCACGATCATTGATATCATACGTAAATCCTAAAGCCAATTTTGGTTTATCTTCACGTTTGATTGCTGCTCCAACATAATCTCCTTTGGATTGAAATTTACCAAATGGCAACATTTCAACTCTAAAAGTAAGGTCATAACCACCAATATTATCCACCGTTAAGTTTCTGCCTTCGCCTTGCGAAAATGAAGCCACCTCTCTTACAATAAAATTGTCGCCAATTGTAAAGTGATGCTTTAATTGCACCCCCATATCACGATCAATATTATATCGGCTATTTAACCTTGAACGGTCTACCGTTTGCATGTTTGCAGATGAGATCACACGCTCTCTATTCCCAGGTAATTTAGATTGTCCAGCTTTCAAAGAGAAGTTTCCATAAAAATTCCAATCGATAAAGGCATCTAATATGAAACGAGGCGCTTTGTTGTGCTCACTATCAATTCCACCGCCAATATCTCTATTGGTTAACCCAAACTCCATTTTATATTTCAATTTTGGAGTGAATGCATAACCATCAAACTTAAATCTTGATCTTCTGATTAAAAAATTACTTGACAAATCTCCTACATAACCAAAGTCATCATCTCTCACATCCCAATTGGCAGACATTAAGGATTGAAAACGAATTCCAAAACGCATTGTGAAGGTAGAGTCCTTCCCAACTACATTAATTCCTTTCCCAAATTTTTGAGGGTTATACTGCGCAGAAGCACCTTGCACTATGAACATCAAAACAAACACGGATACTAATCCTTTCATCTAAATTTTATTTGAATAACAGCCAATAAACTGTTGGTTAAATTCAGGGCAAAGATTAGATTAAATTAACATATATTTGATATTCGTGATCTAAGCTTAACGATTTCTTAACATTGATTTCTGTAATCTTGTGTCGACCTTTTTCTCTAATCCTTCCAAAATAAAGGACATTGAGATAGGTACTTTCTTTTGGTGGTTTTGAGCGGTTTATTTGCAAGACGCATTTCTTAACATAAGCTTAACATACAAAAAGGGCATTTGCTTATGCTTTGACCTACTTTTGACCAAAAATTTTAAATCAAATCATTCAAATGAAAAAATTTATTTCAGTCGTTGGACTCTTTCTTTTTGCAATCGGTTTTGCCTTTGCTGAAGAACCTATAATCGCTCCAGAAGATATGGAAGCGTTGGATTCAATCGTTGAAAATCCAGTTCAAATTCAAGCTATAAATGCTGTAGGATTTGATTATGAATTTAGTAACGACAAAGATTCTTTGACATTAAAGCCTTTTAAAACAGGAACGGCAACACTAACTTGGGATAAAGCTGGAAATGGTGCAGCGCTTAATTTTAATTATCGTGCGTTGGGAGAAGCGGCATGGAATACGATTGAAATCCCTGCTAAATCAACTCAATTGGAGATTAATGATTTGGATGAGAATGTCATCTTCGAATATGTAATGACAAGCGACGGAAATATTGTTGAAAATGAAAACAATTATTTTAACACATTCTCTGAAGCATTATTCAAAAATAACTCAGCCAAGGGTAAAGAAGAAGAATTTGAGGTTTCATGGGCAATTGAACATGACAAATTGACCGAAATATTATCTATTTATCCAGATGCAAATTTCGTCATAAAACACAATACAAAAATTGGTGAAAAGCAACACAAAGTAAACGAAGCTAAATCGCCATGGATTAAAGTAGAAGGAATCTCTATCAACTCAGTGAAAGAAAAAATTGCAGAACTTTCTGGAGGCGAGAACTATGTCTACAAAGTTGGTTTAAATGCAGGTGGAAAAACTTTTTGGTCTGCAAAAGGGAAAGTTAAAACTGAAAGAGCTTGGGGTATTTTTAAACTCTTGGTATTAATTGGAGCCTTAGGGATGTTCATCTTTGGGATGAAAATTATGAGTGAAGGTCTTCAAAAGGCAGCAGGATCTCGCTTAAGAAGCATGTTGGCTTCCATTACTTCTAACAGAGTTACTGGTGTATTGACTGGTTTTGGAATCACATCTATCGTTCAGTCCTCTTCCGTCACCACGGTAATGACTGTAAGTTTTGTAAATGCAGGACTATTAACCTTAAGACAATCGGCAGGTGTAATGATGGGGGCCAATATTGGTACAACTATTACGGCTTGGTTAATTCTTGTTTTTGGATTTAAGGTGAGTTTAGGTTCTTATGCCTTAATCTTTATTGCAATTGGAGCACCTTTATTGTTTTTCTCTAAAGGGAAAGCGAAAACATGGGCAAGTGTAATCATTGGATTTGCCTTACTATTTATGGGATTGGGTGAACTAAAAGGAGCCGTGCCATCATTAGGCGCAGATTCTTCTATCGTTCAGTTTTTTATTGACTTTAAAGATGCATGGTATGGTCCAATCATGTTTGTTGCCTTAGGTGCATTGGTAACAGTTGTAATTCAATCATCATCTGCTGCAATGGCCTTAACTATGACATTGGTCGCAGGGGGTGTAATTCCTTTTGAAGTGGCCTCTGCAATGATTTTAGGTGAAAATATTGGTACTACAATTACGGCCGAGTTAGCTTCGTTAATTGGTAACGTTCATGCCAAACGATCGGCAAGAATTCACTCTTTATTCAACATAATAGGTGTTACTTGGGCAATTCTACTATTCCCGTTTATTTTGAGCGGAATTGCAGCGTTTATAAAAGGTGATCCTTATACTGATGGGAACGTAGCCAACTTAGGATTAGCAATTTTCCACTCGGCATTTAACTTATTAAACGTATTGCTATTATTACCATTCGTGCCTTGGTTAGTTCGCATGGCAGAGAAAATGGTTAAATCTAAAGGTTATGCTGATGAAGAGTTCCACTTAGATTATATTGGTTCTGGAATGATGGGAACGCCAGATTTATCCATTTATGAAGCGAAAAAAGAGGTTGCTAAGTTTGGAGCCTTGACGAGTCGTATGTCTGACTTCACGCAAAAATTATTGACTGAGCAAAACAAAAAGATCAAGACTAAACTTCATGATAAAGTTGAAAAGTACGAAGAGATTACGGATAGAGTTGAAATTGAAGTTGCAACCTATTTAGCAAAAGTATCAGAAGGTGAAATGTCTGAAGAAATTGCAGAGCGCGTAAGGTCAATGAACAGCATTGTGAATGACTTAGAACGAATTGGTGATATCTTCTACCAAATGTCAAAAGCAATTGAGCGTAAGGATGAGCAAAAGATTTGGTTTATTCCTGAACAACGCGATAGTTTGCAAGAAATGCTTGAATTAGTTGACAATGCATTTGCGATCATGGTTGAAAACTTAAACTCCGACTGGGGTGGTGTTTCAATTGGGGCGGCAAACGAAGCCGAACATACGATTAACAAAAAACGTGATGAAATGCGAGCTGAGCACTTAGAGAACTTAGGAAAATCTGATTTCAATATGGAAAGTGGAATGATTTTCAGCAATTTATTCTCATCATGCGAGAAAGTTGGAGATCATATCATTAATGTTTCTGAGGCGATTACTGGAAAGATTTAATAAGGTCAATTCTAAACGGTAAAAATAGTTGAAGGGCTTCGTTAATTCGAAGCCCTTTTTTTGTTGAATAACCACCCCCATTCAACGTTAAGCAAGACTAATTATAAGCAGGAAACATGGCCAAATAATTTATGTCGCCTTTGGCCGTTACATCATATATGCGCCCGAATCGATTATTTGTCGCCGTTCTCATGTCTTCCGTATGCACGATCAGCTATTTGACATGGTGGACATATTATGGAGAATATAGCGGTTCTTATACTCATATCTACGGGTAAACCCTGACCGATAAACTCGCTTTTTTATCTACCCTTATTCTATTAATTAATGGATTGATTTCTTGTTTTAAGTTATGGCGTGATTTGAAATACTTGGCACTCCTCTTCGGAATTGTTTCAGTCATACTACTATGGCCTTCCCTTTTTTATTCTGGAACAGAAATATTGCGTTTGAAAGGATGTTTTGAATCAATATGTAGTGATATTAGCATTAATGACAATGGAACATTTTGGATGTCTGTGAGCACTCAGAGTGACTGCTATAGTTGTCGCGGTAATTATATCGCAGCGGATGGAATCATATATTTATACGATCAACCCATATTGCCCGCCGAATATCAATCAGACGCCATTAATGAGCTAATGCAAGAGAATTGCGTCTTTGTATCAGCCGAGGATTTTCGACTATGGAGCGGTTGCTTTGAACCCCATTAATTAGAACTAACAACAATCTTCTGCTGAGCCGTTTTCGGTGTCAAACGGCATTGCGCCACCACAACCTTCAAAAATGCCGTAGTGTGTTTCCCAGTTGCCGTAAAAATCAAAATGGCTTTTAAATCGGGTATCATTTAGCATCATATAGGTATTGCCGCAAACTGTGATGATTTTTCCCTTCGGGAAATGGTGGTGATCATCTAAATCAAATGCTGAGTCTGATCCTTTGATCGATCCTTTATAAGTGACAGCTTGCCCGTAATCCTCACAATCGCTCTCCAAACCGTCTAGTTTAAATAAACGGTAGGTTACTGAGTAAAACTCATGCTCTCCTACCTTTTCTTCTAAGTCCTTATTCTCAATTGTAATGGGCTTATTTTCAACAGCGCGCGGATCAGTAAAGCCTGCTTTTTTAGCGAAATTCAAAAAGTCATTCCAATATAAAGCTCCGCTTAAACACTCCCCCCATAACACAGGATCCTTTTGCAAAAAAACAGGCACTCTTCGGTCTGAATAAACATCTGAAAAATACATTTCGCCGCCAGGTTTTAATAAACGGTATGCATCAGTTAATACTTTTTGTTTATCTCCCGCCAAATTAACCACACAATTTGAAATGATTAAATCAAAACTGCCCTCTTCAAATCCTAATGGATCTAAACGCTCAATATTTCCTTTTATAAATGAAATATTTGGTTTCGAATAGCCGAATTTCTCGGTGTGATAATCAACATGTCGGTTTGCAACATCAAGCTGTTCATCTGTCATGTCCACTCCTACTACAAAACCATTCTCTCCTACCAATTTACTGGCGATATAACAATCACGACCGCTACCTGAACCTAAGTCCAAAATACGCAATCCTTCAACCTGAAAAGGAATAGTTAAACCGCACCCGTAATATTTTGCCTGCACCTCATCATGCACTTCACTCAAAGCATCTAAAATATATTTTGGTGGAGCTGTTAACGTGCAACATGCATTCGTTTTTAAATCCTCAGAATTTTCCAATTCTTTTCCATAATAATCCTTTACTTCATCATGCAACTGCCCCATAACTCTTTTTAAATTTCTACTTTAGTAGTGTTCACTCATCAGAACTTACAAATCTCAACGATAATTCTATCGCAAATGATCTAATGCGCTTTGCACATCCAGGTCGTCTTCAATATAAACGGTATAAAAGCCATCATTTTGCCACACGTGTCGTGCGATCTCGGCTTTCATTCTGTTTTTAATCACATTTCGTGAAGTGATAATATCAATTGGCTTTCGCTCAACACCCAACGATTCGGCATATGTAATGAAATCTTCAAACATACTGTTTGTAACGCTGAAACCCCGATTGAAGGCAGAGAACTCTTTTAATCGTGATCGGTGGATGTCCAAATAGTTGATTGCCCAATGATTAAATACGCCCATATAATATAATTCGGTTAAATAATATGAAGCTCCTGAAGTGTCATTCGGAATAAAAGTGTCTGGATAAATTCCACCGCCGCCATAAACCACTCGTCCACCTTCGGTTACAAATCGAAGTGATTCGTCAAATTTAACACTGTCTTCGTTCATTAATTCACCACTTTCATAGCGCTCAAAATAATCGTTTTCATAATCTACGCCTTCTCCATACGGTTTTTGAATACTTCGTCCTGTCGGTGTGTAATAACGTGAAATAGTCAGACGCAAAGCACTACCGTCCATCAGTTCTCTTTGGTCTTGCACTAACCCTTTTCCGAATGATCTCCTACCCATTATATAACCGCGATCATTATCTTGAATTGCACCTGCCACAATTTCACTTGCCGAAGCCGAAAGTGAGTTAATTAAAATAACCACTTCCGTTTCTTCCAAAATTCCTTTTTCAGATGACGTGTATTCAAAACGTGGTTCCATTCGCCCTTCTGTATAAACAATAAGTTTACCATCTGACAAAAACTCATCTGCAATGTCAGTTGCATCTTCCATATATCCACCGCCATTATTCCTAAGGTCGAAAACTAACTTTTTCATCCCTTTATCTTTTAACTTTTGTGCGGCCTCGCGAAATTCCTCCCCTGCGTATCGTGTAAAGCTATTTAGTTTTATAAACCCTATTTCGGGCGTTAACATAATTGCCGCATCTACACTGCTCACTCCAATTGATCCTCGAATAATTGTTAAGTCCTTGATGAGTCCTTTTCGATAAACTTTAACTTTTACCTCTGAGCCTGCCACGCCTTTTAGCAATTCCATCACTTTTTCATTCGTAACATCTCCTTGCGCAATACCTTCTCCATCTACCTCAATTAGTCGATCTCCAGGAAACATCCCCGCTCTTAACGAAGGAGAATCGGGCATAACATCTGTAGCCACCAAGGTGTCATTATGAATTAAAAAACGAATTCCCACCCCACCGAACTGACCAGCAAGTTGTTCGTTCACTCCTTCTAAATCACGCGCAGGAATATATGAGCTATGAGGATCCAATTTTGCAATCATTCCTTGAATTGAGCTTTCAATTAGCATCTCATTATCGACAGAATCAACATAACGCTCTTCAATAATTTCTAAAATAGTATTGAATTTATTGGTGTTTTCAGTAATGATTTGATTAGATCCTCCGCCACCACTTGGAATAAACATTGTCCCTAACCAAACTCCTATTGCCAAAGTTAATCCCATTAAAATTGGAATAAGAAAAACGTAATTGCTTCCACTTGGCGCTGGTGCCTCTTGATTCTTTTGATCTGTATTCGCCGTGCCTTCTTCGTCGATTATTTGATCTCCTTCTATCATAGTTCTTTAATATGATTAATTGCGATACCGAATTCCTTTAAGAATTCAATCCCGGAAATATCTTTATATTCATTTAAATATACCACCCGTTTAATTCCTGCTTGAATGACTAATTTGCTACACTCTTTGCAAGGAGAAAGTGTGACATATAACGTTGCACCTTCTGCATTTTGAGAGGAACGTACTGCTTTTAATAGGGCGTTCGCCTCTGCGTGTAGCACATACCAATGGGTACTGCCATCCTCATCTTCACAATCATTTGTAAATCCAGATGGCGTTCCATTATACCCGTCAGAAATGATGGTATTATTTTTAACAATTAAGGCACCCACTTGTTTGCGGTTACAATGCGAAAGTTTGGCCCATTCGCGCGCCATTCTCAAATATGCTTTGTCGTATTTTTCTTGTTTCTTATTCACTATTGACAGGATAACTTGTAAAGGTAAGGAAGTAAAGTTTTGATCTTGCTAAAAATCGTTAATTTTTGATGAACGGTGCAGGGTGTTGAACTAAAATTTTTAATGTGTGACAAATTATTTTCCCAAACCGTATTTAAGAATACACCAAATAGCACGAAATCCATCTTTCCAGCCAATTTTTTTTCCTTGCGCTTCTGTTCTAGCGTTATAGGTAATCGGGACTTCTGCCCAATTTAACGCTTTGTTCTTTGCCAGTTTTGCTGTTATTTCGGGTTCAAATCCGAATCTTTTTTCCACTAAATTAAGTGCTTTAAATTCGACGGTAGGTACCAATTTATAACAGGTTTCCATATCCGTAATTTTAATCCCAAATATCCAATTGGACAAGCGAGTTAAAAAACCGTTCGCCATATTACTCAAAATAGATCCGCCTTTTACCTTGGAGCCAAGAAAACGAGATCCGTAGACCACATCTGCGTTTCCATTTAGCACGGCTTCAATTAAAAAGTTAATTTCCTTCGGCTCTAATTCTAAATCGGCATCTTGAATTATGGTATAATCACCCGTCGCTTCCCTAATTCCGGTGTGAATTGCACCACCCTTACCTTGATTCTTTATATGATGCAAAACTTTGATTGATGAATCTTTTAAAACGACTTGCGCCGTCTCAATCTCATTTCGTGTTCCGTCTGTCGAACAATCGTTAACAACAATGATTTCTTTCATTATCCCACCTATCAACTCTAGGTTGCTAATCACATGCATAACTTGGGCAATTGTTGACACCTCATTATACACAGGAATTATGATGGAAAGTTTTTGCATGGCGACAAAGATAATCTATTTGTCAAAATGAACTCATTGTTATGAAAGAAAGCGATTTAATTGCCTAATTTTACAACAAAACAATAATTCTGAAAGAAGGAACGGTAATAAAATCCACAGGCAGCTGGTACAAAGTGATTGACAAGGAAGGAAATCACTTGGATTGTCGAATTCGCGGTAAATTACGTTTGGCGGGTATAAAATCAACCAACCCAATTGCAGTTGGGGATGAAATTGAATTTGATTTGGAAGAATCAAAAAATGATGATGACATACAAATTGGTGTTATCAAAAAAATTCTTCCCCGTAAAAATTACGTGATTCGAAAATCGATCAATCTCAGCAAAAGATCTCATATTTTGGCGGCAAACATTGATTGTGTTTATCTCATTGTGACACTAGTTTCACCACAAACCCAAACAGGTTTTATTGATCGATTTCTCGTAACTGCAGAAGCATATCACATTCCTGTCACATTGCTTTTTAATAAGATCGACCTGTACAATGCCGAAGAACTTGATCAACTTGATTTCACAAAATCAATTTACGAAAACACAGGATATCGTTCTCATACCATATCTGCTAAACAGGCTTCATCCGTATCCTTTTTAAAAGAAGAAATAAAAGGGAAAAAAGTAATGTTTGGCGGACATAGTGGTGTTGGAAAATCAACTCTAGTCAATACACTTGATAAGAATTTGGATTTAAAAACAGCTCAAATCTCTAAAAGTCATTCTTCAGGGTTACACACCACTACCTTTGCAGAAATGTTTGAATTGGCAACTGGCGGATTCATAATTGATACACCCGGTATTCGCGCATTTGGACTCATTGATTTTGACAAAAAAGAACTTTCCCATTATTTTCCAGAAATGCGTGAGTTATTACCCGATTGTAAATTTAATAATTGCCAACATTTGAATGAGCCTAAATGTGCCGTTCGAAAAGCATTTGTTGAAGATGAAATTGCTGCTAGTCGTTACATGAATTATGTGAAGATGATGGAAGAAGATCAGGAAGAAACATTTCGAAAAGATATTTATAAATAAGCTATGCGAGTTGTTTTACAGCGAGTTTCAGAAGCCGCCGTGCAAATTGATGGAGTAATTCAAGGTGAAATTGGACAGGGACTATTAGTGCTCGTAGGAATTGAAAATGCAGACACGCAGGAAGACATAGACTGGCTCGTCAAAAAAATTAGCAACCTCCGAATTTTTGCCGACCAAGAAGGATTAATGAATCTTTCTTTATTAGATATTAACGGTGAAATCCTAGTGATTAGTCAATTCACCTTACATGCCCGAACAAAAAAAGGCAACCGCCCTTCTTATATTTCAGCTGCACCGCCAGCTATTGCCATTCCACTTTATGAGGGTTTTAAAAATGCGCTTAGTCATATTATTGGGCGCCCAATTCAAGCAGGAGTATTTGGAGCGGATATGAAAGTGAGCCTCATCAATGATGGACCTGTGACAATTTCAATAGACAGTAAGGCAAAAGCATAAAAAATTTCAAAAGAAATTGCCAAATGATTAACTTTAGCTCGAATTGAAAAAATATTTAATCATACGATTTAGCTCAATTGGAGACATTGTTTTAACAAGTCCCGTCATAAGATGTTTAAAAAGCACCTACCCTGATGCTGCAATCCATTTTTTAACAAAGAAATCATACGCATCAATCGTCAATGCCAATCCCTCCGTTGATAAGGTGTATACCATTGACAAAGAAATTGACGAAATAACGACCGAATTAAAAGGTGAGAAATATGATTTTGTAATTGATTTACACCATAATTTGCGGACCTTTCGATTGAAACAAAAATTAAGTCAACCTAGTGCCACTTTTCCCAAATTAAACGTTCAAAAATTTCTTTTAACCGCCTTCAAGTGGGATAAAATGCCTTCACTTCATGTGGTTGATCGATATTTTAAAGCCGTGGATAAATTAGGCGTTAAAAACGATCAAAAAGGCTTGGATTTTTTCATTACCGAAGCTGATCATGTGGATATTTCCAAACATGATATTCAAACTCCATTTATTGCTTTTTCGATTGGGGCACAATTTGCTACCAAGCGGTTAACAAAGGAAAAAATGGTGGAGTTACTTTCAAAAATATCGGCGCCAGTTGTGTTATTGGGCGGCCCAGGAGATACAGCGAATGGGGATTACGTGAAAACGCATGCAAAAAATGTGACCAATCTTTGTGGCGAATTAACACTCAACCAATCCGCATCAATTATTCAACAAGCGGCTAAGGTAATTTCGCATGACACTGGATTGATGCATATTGCCAGTGCTTTTCAAAAAGAGATTATTTCAATTTGGGGGAATACTGTTCCGGCTTTAGGAATGTATCCTTATTTACCACAAGAAAACGCGAAATTCAGCATCCACGAGGTAAAACTTTCTTGTCGCCCTTGTTCGAAAATTGGCTATCAAGCGTGCCCAAAAAAGCATTTTAAATGTATGGAAAATCAGGATTTAGAGGCGATTGCTCAGGCAGTTAATGCGGATTAACTTGTTCCCAATGATTTAATCGACTGGATTTATGAATCAGCTCAATTGAAGATAGGACAACTCATAAATAGACCTCATCCCTCATATCCTACTTACATCCCAAACAATGCCTTCAACTCGGTTGCTTCATCAGGTTTCATCCTGCCGGCAATCACCAAACTCAGCTGTCTTCTTCTAAGTGCCGCCACATAGCGTTCCTTTTCCTCATCCGTTTCAGGTGTAATCTCAGGAACTTTATAAGTCGCCCCATTTCGATCCACCGCTACAAAAGTTAGGATGGCTTGATTACTCGAAGTTTTCTCGCCTGTTACAAGGTCTTCAATAAAAACATCAATAATCACTTCCATTGAAGAACCAAACGCTCTTGAAACCTTTGCGCTAAGCGTTACAATTGCGCCTAAATCTACCGGCTTTGTAAATGAAACGTTATTAATAGCAGCAGTCACAACCAAACTACCAGAATGGCGGTGTGCGGCTACAGCTGCAATTTCATCAATCCAGGCAAGCAATGAACCCCCGAATAGTTTCCCAATCGTATTTGTATCATTGGGCAATACTACTTTAGTAGAGGTTGAAATTGAATCTTGAGGATGCCTTTTTTCCATGTTTCGAATCTTATGTTAGTTTGAAGTTAGTCAATTTAATGACCAAAAAAAAGCCTTGCTTATTTTTGACGCAACAGTTGTTACGGCTAAATGGGCAAGGCCAATATTCTCAATTTTTGTCCGTTCTACTGGTACTTAATTTTTCTTCTATTGTCAACCAAATCAGCTTTTTCTCTAAGCGCTTTGATTACTCTTGTATCAGAAGTTTGGGCACGTTTAATTTGCATAGGATCTGAAGTTACAACTAAATCCGTTGTTTCTTCAGCTTCTAACTCTGAGTCCACCATAAATACATAAACACCTTCTACACCTTGAACTGGTTGTAACATTGTACCAACTGGAATCTTTGTAAAGAGCATTCCAATTACAGCCGGCTCAGGACGTCCGCCGTTGTATACAGATGCACTTGTAAACGTTACTTCACCTTTTCTTACAATTCCGTTGGTGATTGCCGCTCCTGCATCTTCTAATGACTTATGATTAGACATTTTTGCAATATAAGCTGCTGCTTGTTTGTCAATTAAAGCCGGTGCTCTCATGGCTTCTTTTACGTCCTCAAATTCTGGAACTCCTTCACTCATTACATTGTTAACAATCGCAACAACATATTTATCTCCATCTAAAATTGGATCCGATACCGCGCCTTCTTCTGTGTTCTCATTGAACGCAAACTTTAACATGGCGTCAGAATTATTGACACCTAATACGTAATCATTCGAAAGGAATAATCGCGTTGTTTTAACTTCCTTAAGACTATCTACAGCTAGTTTAGTAAATGCAGAATCTTCATTCATGTCATTTAAAGTGTAGATATAATCATACGCCATTTCTTCAACTGCTCGCATAGTAAATTCACTTGGACGAACAACCTTAGTAATAACCGCTAACTCAGGAGTGATCCGTTCACCTTGTCCTAATACTTCAACAATATGATAACCGAAAGAAGTTTTCACCAATTGAATTTGTCCAATAGCGCCATTAAAAGAAGCATCATTAAATGCAGGAACCATTGCGCCCTCCGCAAACCACTTATATTCACCGCCATTGTCAATTGATCCAGGATCTTCACTAACCTGAGGAACCAATTCAGCAAAATTGTCATTTGCTTTAATCACTTTAATTAAACTATCAGAAATTACTTTTGCACGTTCTTCAGTTCTTGATGCACCAGAGCTAATTAAAATGTGACGCACCCAAGCTTGTTTCTCTCTTGGCGTATCCACTACCTTAACAATAGCCATTTCTGGTCGTTGTGCGTCTGAATTAAATGCTGGAAATGGTCCGAAAACGTCTCCTATTTCACAATTTTGGATCGCCTCATCAGCTGATGCAGGATAACTACCAGCGTTACTCTGGATTGAAAACGCCATTTGATCATTTGCACTTATTTTATAAATAGCAGAATCCGACAAGAATTGCGCATCACTATTTTGATAAACGAATCCAATTGTATTTTGAGTTTTAGAAAAATCCTGTTTCAAGTTTTCTAATTGAAAATTAATTTGATCTTGATCCTCTTGCGTAGGCGCTATTGGAAAATAAACCATTTGAATCTCTCTTGCCTCTTCTTGCTCATAATCCGCATCATTTTTATGTTCATCATAATACGTCTTTATTTCTTCGTCAGTTACTGTAAATTCATCTACTGGTATTTCAGCGTAACGTTGCAGCACGTATGAGATTTGTTTTTTTGTATAAAGACCGTCATATTGATTTTGAGCTTCTAGTTTGTTTACAAAAATTCCGTTTTTGATAAGAGCTACATATTTATCCGCTTTTCGCGCATTTTTCAATTCAGTTTCGAAATCACTCCATTGCTGGCGTGATTCTAACCAAGTATCTCTATCCGCTTGTGAAGCGCCTTCTGGCTCCAACTCTAGACCAGTTAAGAAGTTTCTTACTGAATCACGAGAAAATCCTGCAGGTCCGTTGAAGATAGGAATTTGAAGTACCCATTGGTGAATATGATCGCCATGGATCATATCATTCAATTCATCTGTTGTGCAATCGATCCCAAGCTTTGCAAATTCGTCTTCTAAAATAGTTCTTCTTACTATTTCGTTAAAAGCGTTGTCAGCAGCTGTTCTTTCGGCAGCTTCATCCCAATCTTTTCCTTGATACGCATATTCGTTTTTAGAACGATTTACGTAATTCTCTCTTAACTCTTCAAACTCTTGTTGATCAATCGGCTCTTCATTAAGCGTTGCCGTTGGCAACTGCTCTATTTCTCCCGGTCCTCCTTTTAGGAAATCAGTAAAGATAAAAGCGAGCATTGCTACCCCAATAACAATGAGTAAAAGCAACGAGTTTTTCTGAATTTTTCCAATTACAGCCATTTCAGTCTTTTTGTTTATTTTAAGAATCTGCGAATATAGCTCTATTCATTGAAAAAAGAAAAGAAGTAGACGATAATTTTAAGTAATTCAAACCTAGCTTTTAAAAAGTTCGTTATTATTTGATTTTTCATTTCAATATTTCGTAGATTTGGCTCAAATTTAATCAGCTAATAATACCGATTTTATATGAAAACACTTCAGTATAGAGAAGCACTCAGAGAAGCAATGTCTGAGGAGATGAGAAAAGACGGAGATGTCTTTCTCTTAGGGGAAGAAGTTGCAAACTATAATGGTGCATATAAGGTATCACAAGGTATGCTAGATGAATTTGGTGAAAAACGTGTGATTGACACACCTATTGCCGAATTAGGTTTTACTGGAATTGCTGTTGGAGCTGCCATGAGCGGGTTGCGCCCAATTGTAGAATTCATGACTTGGAACTTTGCTATTTTGGCAGCCGACCAAATTATAAATAGTGCAGCTAAAATGTTACAAATGTCAGGTGGACAAGTGGGTTGCCCAATTGTATTTAGAGGTGGTAATGGAACTGCAGGACAATTAGGAGCTACGCATTCACAAAGTTTCGAAGCATTTTATGCACATGTGCCAGGTTTAAAGGTGGTCACTCCATCAACGCCATATGATGCGAAAGGATTACTAAAAGCTGCAATTCGCGACAATGACCCTGTTTTAGTGTTAGAATCGGAAAAAATGTACGGAGACAAAGGCGAAGTGCCTGAGGGAGAATACGTTATCCCAATTGGTGTTGCTGATATCAAACGAGAAGGAACTGACGTGACTATCGTGAGTTTTGGTAAAATCATTAAAGAAGCACATAAAGCCGCGGATGAATTAGCGAAAGAGGGGATTTCTGTAGAAATAATTGATTTAAGATCTGTTCGCCCAATTGACTATGGCGCAGTTGTAAATTCTGTTAAGAAAACGAATCGCTTGGTTGTGGTTGAAGAATCTTGGCCAATTGCATCTATTGCATCAGAAATTGCTTACCATGTTCAACATTATGCATTTGATTATATAGATGCTCCTGTGAAACGTGTGATGCAATCAGATACGCCGTTTCCATTTAGCCCGAGCTTGATGGCAGAAGCGTTACCAAATGTTGCGCGAATCGTGGCAGCGGTTAAGGCGGTGTCTTACAAATAGTTTTCCTATGTTGGAACGTATTCACAAGCTTGTTAAGCGCGATACGATTCCTCCGCAATCAGTCATTGAGCTACTTAAAAACACTTTAATTGGCACCAATGGCACGCTTTATCAATTGCTTGACACGGAACAAAAGATCCACAACCTGCACGAACCCCACTTTATTTATTTAGAACGAAACGGCAAGGCTATTGGAAATTTCACGATTTGTAAAAGAGAAATAAATATTGGAGGCCAGACGGCACCATCTTTATACATCCGTTATTTCGCGGTCGCCAATTTGTTTCAAGGCGGTGATAATAAAAGCCATGGAAAATCGGGACTTCATGAGTATTTTAAGCAACTGTTCAATACGAGTAACTTCAATCCTGTGCTCCCAGCCCATGAAAAAATAATGTATTGGGCGTTTATTGATCCGGAAAATCTGCGTTCATTTAATATGAATGAGCAATTTGGCTTTCAAACAATTGGTTCTTTTAAAACAACTGCTTTTTCTAGAGTAAATCCAAAACGTAAACAAGTAGAACGTGCCAACATGAAAGATCAACCTATAATCTTGGATGCTCTTCGTGATTTTTACAAGGGCTATCAACTTTTCTCACCTATTCATTTATTTGAACATAACCACTATTTTGTTATTCGTAAAAATGGGAGGATTGTCTGTGGCATACAGGCAAATCCAGTCCATTGGAAAATCAAAAGTTTACCCGGTTTGAGTGGAAAGTTGCTCTTAAAATATGCTCCGAAAATTCCGCGCATTAAAAAGCTGATAAATCCAGATGATCACCGATTTTTAGCAACTGAAGGGTTGTTTTGGGAAACAGGTTTTGAATCAGAAGTGAGTAATTTATTAGAAGGTGTTTTGGCGGAAACAGGGCATAATTCACTATTAATTTGGACGGATTCCGACCATGATTTCCTGACTGATTTACCCGTGAAATGGGGATTTATTCAACGCATGAAAAAGAATAATTTAATCCACATTGTCGTCAAATGCAATGGCTATTCAGAAGACGAGATTATCACTTTGAAGGCATGCCCAAAATACTTGAGCGGCTTTGACATGACTTAGCTGTTCGCCGATAAACTTTTGATTCAGAATACGACATTTCTTTCTGAATAGTCTTACTTTTATATCTAATGAAAAAACGTTTCCTTTTTTTCGCTTTTTTAAGTTGTTTCTGCATCAGTTCAAACGCGCAGTCATTTTTAACTCCCGCCGACACTCTGGACAAGAAGCGTGTAATTGGCGTTACGGCAACTGGAGCCACTTTATGGGTTGGCTCAACATTAGCGCTTCAACACGTCTGGTATAGCGATTTTGAAAAGACCAAGTTTCACTTTTTTAACGATAGTCATGAGTGGAACCAAATGGACAAAATGGGTCATTTTTACACCGCCAATCATTTTGCCGGAATGGTGGATGACTTGTACAAATGGTCAGGTGTTAATCACAAGAAGTCAGCATTAATAGCGGCAGGTTATAGTTTTGGATATTTGGCGACATTTGAGATGCTTGACGCCTATAATGCCACATGGGGGTTTTCATGGGCAGATATTGGTTTTAACGCGCTTGGAACTTTAAACTATTGCACCCAAGCTTATTTATGGGATGAACAGTTTGTACACTTCAAATTTTCAGTTCAAAATTCTGGTTTGGCAGATTATCGACCAAACTTGCTTGGAAATGATTTTGCCAGCAGAACTTTAAAAGATTATAACGGACAAACCTATTGGATGAGTTTTAACCCCTTCCATTGGACCAAAAAAGAATCTAAGATTCCAAAATGGATCAACTTGTCACTTGGGTATGGAATTAACGACCAATTAATTGGAGACGGTGGCACTTATGTTGTAAATAATGGAAGCGAACAATTCAGCTTCACGCCTTACCGTCAGTATTATTTATCGTTGGATGTAGATTTTCAAGCGATCCCAACAAAATCGCGTTTATTAAAACTATTGTTTCGAAGTTTAAATGTGATAAAAGTGCCTTTTCCGGCTTTAGAGTTTTCGCAAGGCAAGCTATCGTTTAACCCGCTTTATTTCTGACGCGCCAAGGTTTCATAAACGCCATCAAACTTATGCGCAATTTCGTCTAAAGTATCCCTAATTTCCTCAAGATTCATTGAGGTCACTAGTTTTGTTCTGTAGGGTTTAAAATCAGGAATTCCTTTAAAATAATTGGTATAATGGCGTTTCATTTCGTTAATCGCCAACACCTCATTCTTCCACTTTAATGACATTTCAAGATGTTCTTTGGTTACTGCAACACGCTGTTGTAAACTAGGTTTAGCTAGATGTTGCCCTCCCGTTTTAATGAAATGTTTAATCTCATCAAAAATCCAAGGATATCCAATTGCCGCCCTACCAATCATAACACCATCAACACCATAACGATTTTTATATTCCACGGCCATCTCAGGTGTTTTAATATCACCATTTCCAAAAACAGGAATTGTAATTCTAGGATTGTTTTTAACCGCACTAATTAATGACCAATCCGCTACGCCTTTATACATTTGCTTCCGTGTTCTGCCATGTATTGATATGGCTTCTATTCCTACATCCTGTAATCGCTCTGCAACTTCTACAATAAATTTCGTGTCGTCATCCCATCCAAGGCGGGTTTTTACGGTAACGGGTAAATCCGTCGTTTCTACAATCCGCTTGGTCATTTCAACCATTTTTGGAATGTCTTGGAGTATTCCTGCCCCAGCGCCTTTGCAAGCTACTTTTTTAACGGGACATCCATAATTAATGTCGATAATGTCTGGCTTGGTTTGCTCAACAATTTCCGTTGTACGAATCATTGAGTCAATGTCGTGTCCAAAAATTTGAATCCCCACTGGTCTTTCGTACTCGTAAATATCTAATTTTTCAACAGACTTGACCGCATCACGAATTAAACCTTCAGAAGAGATGAACTCCGTATACATTAAATCGGCGCCGTATTTTTTACACAAAGCACGAAAAGGCGGATCACTTACATCCTCCATTGGAGCAAGTAATAACGGAAAATCACCTAGGTATATATCTCTTATTTTCACGCTCATGGATGTTCAATGTGCATTCGCTGCCTTGCGTTTAACGAAGCTTCAATGCGCTGCATTGAGCTTGTCAAAATGTTATCGAAGGGTGACATATGCAATTTTCAATGTGTAATATGGTTGTCGATAAAATTAGTCACAAAAAACATATTTAAACAATGCTAATTGCACATTGTTAATTGTTTAGTGAACACGGTTGTTTCTTAGATTTCTGGTTCCGAATTGGATGCGGTATTTCAAGAAGAACTCCATAGCTCCAACACCTTTGCTTGCTGCAGTTAGTTTAGATACGTTCAAGTCATAAGAGGCGCCGAAACTAAACCCAGACAAATCGAGTATTGTATTAATAATCAAGGCATCTCCAACTCTGAAATATGAACCAAAAGAAAAGGTGATCTCTTCAAAATAACTTGTTGATCGGGAACCTCCTTTTAAGAGGAATCTAAAATTTGAACCAATTAATAACTCTTTGTTTGGCCCTTGCAAAAATGCCGCAAAAGCTGGCAAAATTGTAATTCCAGTTGTTTCGTTTCTAAATTCACCTTGTCCGTGAATATTTAATTTACGGTATAATTGAGCATCCTCAGAAGTAAAATTAATGCGTTGTTTAGTTAAATGCTGACCTGAGATTCCAATTTTCAAACGTGAATTTCTATTAACCCATCCACTCCAAAAAACTCCCGCAGCTACATCAAATCGACTAATACTAAAGTTTTGGCTTAAGATCAACTCATTATTACTGATTGATTGATCATAGGCTACTCCATTCCACTGATTGAACCAATTTAGCTCATCATTTTTAATAGTACGTTGATAAAATGCAGGTTGTAGACCTATAGATAGGAAGTTGTTCTTATCCAGTTGAATGGCATAATTTAAAGGCAATGAAATGACATTTGTCTGATATTTTGCAACACCCGCTAAATCATTATAAAAATTCAATCCAGCCCCCATGAAACTTCCGCCTTGATCAAAAAAGCGCCAATCTGCACTTGCCGATATTGTACGATATGGATTATCTGATACCGTACTCCACTGTAATCGATAATTAGTGAAAAGTTGTAAATCACCTGGTGTAAATCCAGCGGTTGCGGGATTTAGATAAACAGGGGACTCCGCGAACATACTAAAATGCTGATCCGCCTGCCCAAAAGAACAAAAAATAGTGCTGAACGAAAGGGCGATTAATGCTAATTTCTTTTTCATCTTAATTCTATCTTAGTAAAGTTGTATTCCCTTTTAAAAGACCACTCTTTCCGTTAACAAATTGATATTCTAATACCCAAGTGAACACACCAGGGTTTTGATCTCTTCCTTTAAATTTACCGTCCCATCCAATGACTTGTGTTTTCGATTCAAAGACTTGTTCACCGTATTTATTATATACTGAGAAGGCGACTGATTCGAGACCATAGCCTTGAACAAACAAAATGTCATTCTGACCGTCACCATTTGGCGTAAAGGCATCTGCTACACCGATCGCTTCAATAAAGTTTACAAATACGCGAACTGAATCGGTTCCTTTACATCCGTTCACATCAGCCAAAGTAACGATATAAACATAATCTGAAGGAGGACTAGCAGAAGTAAATTGACAGGTTTCACAATCCACATAATCATCCGGCACCCATGTATAAGTTCCGGGGAGACTACCCGAAGCAAGGAGCGCCGCTTGTCCACCGACATCAATAACAGTATCTGCTACCGCATCAACCGTTGGTGACTCAAATACCGTAACTGAATTGATTGTTGAAGAAGTTTCACCAATCACATTTGTAACGGTTAATTGAATATCATATTCACCTGCTGCAGTAAAACAGATCACGGGATCTTGCTCTGTAGAGGTTGGTGGATCAGCTGCACCACCAAAATCCCAGAGCCATTCAACAGGGCCACCTGCAGAAGTATCCGTTAACGTGATACAATCACCAACACAAACTATATTATCTAATGAAAATCCAGCTAGTAACGGTTCGCATGGGACTACTGTTATTGTAATATCTGCAGTAGCCTCACAACCGAATGCATTCACACCTGTTACAGTAAATGTAGAAGTTACGTCAAGTGCAAACTCTACACCTTCATCCACTCCATCAGACCATGTAAAACCAAGGGCGTCTCCACCTCCAAGCAAAGTAACAGAACCACCTTCACAAATTACTTCAGAAGTCGCATTGGCGGTAACTACTGGAGCAGGATTCACTCTAACTATAATAATCGTATCATCAAAGCCAATACCATCAGTAACTGTTAGTGTTACCTCAATATCACCCGCTGTTGGGAAACAAACATCACCTGGATCGGCACCAACAATAGGTCCGCCAATTGCTGCATCTGAAAAACTCCAAACCCAACCAGTTATATCTCCCGTACTTTCATCTAAGAAAGTAATACAATCATCTTGACAAATATCTGTGCTCGAAGGCACAAAGGATGCGAATAATGGTCCGCATTCAACAATAGTTACGGTTATGGTTGCGATATCCGTTCCAGGGCAAGGTGCAACGCCTGGTAACGTTTCATAATCAAATGTAAATACATCTCCTAGTGTCAACCCTGCAGCGTCTAGCTCACCAGTTCCAGGCGTGAATCCTCCACTTGGCACCCCTGACGTTTCCACCCAAGTTCCACCACCATCTGCTCCAGGTAATAATGTGTTTAAATCAATAACATCTCCTTCACAAAGATCAATACTTGTCGATTCTCCTGCATAGGGCCCGTCTTCCACTGTTACGGTAAATGAAGTATCGTGTGAACCAATCCCGTCCGTCACTGTCAACGTTGTAACAAATACACCCGGAGTTGGATAAGTGACTACATGCGGCCCTTCTGTTAATGCGCCGCCAGGAGCTCCTCCACCAAATACCCAGTTCCAATCTGTAATCACATCATCAGTTGTACTTAAATCAGTATAGGTGATTGCTTCACCCTGACAAATCGTAATATCTTCTGGATCAAACAATGCAGTTGGTCCGCCATCTACAACGACTACAGGTTTTTCAATGACGATATTATCTACCGCAAATGAAGGATCTGTTGCGATTCCGTCATCTATATTTTTCCATACAAAACTGATTCTTAAGTTTGCTATTTCTTCACATGCCGGTGGCAGTAAATACGTTTTTGTTGCCCACAAACCTTGTTCAACTCCTGTACATGGAATACCTCCACAACATAAAGAAGTCAGCGGTGATTCTAATGAAACCCAAGCGGCACCTCCATCTATACTGTAAAATACTTCGCAAAAATCAGTTCCGCCACCTTGACCAATAAAATCAAATTCCAACGTTAAATCCTCATGTCCAATTGTGCTAATGTCTCCAGATTCTGCACGACGGTCCGTCGTAGTCAATCCTGTTCCTGCTTCCAAATATGCTGCACCTAAATCGCCAGCAATTGGATTAACCGAAACATGCAATGTTTGATCACCTGCTCCGCAAGCTTCTCCGCATACACCTGCACCAACACCTTCTTCCTCACATGAGATATACCAAAAGTTTGGATTTGCGCCTTCTGCACCTATATCTGTATTTATTGACCACGTTAATGGACCGTCAAAATCTTCACTATAAATAACGACTTGACTGAATAAATTTGAGCTCGAAAAGAGGAATAAGACGAGTAGAAATTGAATCAACTGTTTTTTCATGATTTATTGTTTCTTTCAATAAGTTGTAAATATACTGAATACTTTGTAAAAATAATGACTCAATACCTTTGCATTATTGGAATTCATAATATCTGCATGACGTTTTTAAACTAGAAAAGGTTGACTATTAGCCAACCTTTTTTTCAATTATAAAATGTTTTAAACAAGTTGTGAAAGTGCAGCTTCAAATTTCTTATTCACATCACCATAAATATCAAGGTAATCTTCATTACTCATTTTGATTACCTCAAAGGCTTCTTCTCTCCCGTAAGTATGGGTAATTTCTACCTTTTTATCAGAACCGTCGTCATTCGGGTTTTCCTTGTATGTTAGGAAAAAGTGCTTCACACGATCAATAACTTTTGAAGGTACATCCTCGATATTTCTAATATGACCATATGCTTGGTCATCTTTCAACACCGCAATGATTTTATCATCAGCCTCTCCGCCATCAATCATTCGGAAACCGCCAACAGGGATACAATCAACTAAAATATTACCTCTGTCAATATTTCTTTCAGACAAGACAATGATATCCAATGGATCACGATCTCCAACTATTCCAGTAAGACCCGATTTCTCCATACAAAAATCAGCGACTTTTTTATCGCAATACGTTTGCGGAACAAATCCGTATAATGCAGGAACAATATTTGAATATTTTTGTGGGCGGTCAATCATGATATGACCACTTGGCTTATCAATTTCATATTTGATTTGATCATTTGAGTTGATCTCAATATATGCCTTCACTTCGTTTGGAACGTCATCACCAATTGTAACTCCATGCCAAGGGTGAGCAACAAATTTTTGCTCAAATAATTTTATTAAATCCTCTGTATTACTCATATTCAAAATTTCTTTCTAAAATTCGCGACAAAAATATACTTTTTTATTGAAGTAGAATCAATCTATCTTAGTTCAACGACCAAGAAGTACCTTCCTTGCCATCTTTGACGGTGATTCCTGCTTCATTTAATTTATCTCTAATCAGGTCCGAAGTTGTCCAATCTTTTGTCTCGCGGGCATTTTTTCGAAGCTCCAAAATAATATCCATAGCCTCACCCAACTTCGAATCGTCGGCTTGATTCAAGCTTTGCAACCCTAAAATATCAAAAACAAAAGCTTTCATGGCTGTTTTTAACGCATCCAAATCTGTATTAGAAATTGCAGCGGTACTATCTTTCACCTTGTTGATAAACGTTACGGCTTCAAATAAATGAGCGACTAATACTGGTGTATTAAAATCATCATTCATTGCGCTATAAAACGACTCGATTAACGCCGTAACATCCTCACTGCTTTCTTCAGAAGTTGCCAACTTTTCCAGATCTGCATAACCATTCATTAGCTTATGAAATCCTTTTCCTGAAGCTTTTAAAGCGTCAGAAGAAAAATCAAGCTCACTTCTGTAATGGGCTTGCGTCATGAAAAAGCGCGCCACCATAGGATCAAATCCTTTATCCAATAGATCAGTATCGCCAGTAAAAAGCTCATCCGGCAATAAATTATTCCCTGTGGATTTACTCATTTTCTTACCATTGAGTGTTAACATATTGGTGTGTAGCCAATAGTTTACTGGCGCTTTGCCTGTATAAGAATGACCCTGCGCAATTTCACATTCGTGATGTGGAAATTTCAAATCCATTCCGCCACCATGAATATCGAATTGTTCACCTAAATATTTATGAGACATTGCGGTACACTCTAAATGCCATCCAGGAAAACCATCACTCCAAGGTGAAGGCCAACGCATAATGTGATAAGGCGAAGCTTTTTTCCATAAGGCAAAATCCAATGGGCTACGTTTTTCACTTTGCCCATCTAATTCTCGTGTTCCGGAAATTAAATCTTCAATTTTACGATTAGACAAAATTCCATAATCGTGCGTTTCGTTATATTTTTCAACATCAAAATAGACTGAGCCATTGCTTACATAAGCAAAACCTTTGTCTACCAATGCGGTTACGATTTCAATTTGTTCAATAATATGACCTGTGGCGGTTGGTTCGATACTCGGCGGTAACGCATTAAAGCGCCCCATTATTTCACGGAATCCTACCGAATATTTTTGCACAATCTCCATAGGTTCCAAGGCTTCTAGTCGTGCCTTCTTCGAAATTTTATCCTCCCCCTCATCCGCATCATTTTCTAAATGACCGGCGTCTGTGATATTTCGCACATATCTTACCTTATAATCAAGGTGAAGTAAGTAACGGTAGATCATATCGAAAGAAATGAAAGTTCTACAATTTCCTAAATGTACGTCGCTATAGACCGTTGGCCCACAAACATACATTCCGACTTGATTGTTATGTATTGGCTTAAAAAGCTCTTTTTCTCCTTTGAGTGAATTGTAAATTTTAAGTTGACTTTGCATTTTTAAAACTTTCTATAAATAAGAAACCCGACTCGATATTTACCGAGGCGGGTTCAAATTTAATACTATTTTCTTTACTAATTGAGCTGTCCGTCAGAATGGTGTTTACCTTTTTTCCAAATTTCAATTTTCAATAGAATTCCGTCACTGTCATATTTGTACAATTTACCATCCCAAAGCTTATTATCTTTGAAGTCTCCATCCATCCACAACTCTTGATCAGAATTGTACACTTTATTGTAACCGTTTTTCTTGAATTTCTTTCCGTTCGTTTTTCCTTTGGTTCCATCAGGTGCATCTGCTGGTGAGGCTTGCACTTCAGGTTCTGCATCAAATGGTGGATTCACTCTTTCTTTTTCAATTCGTGAACCAACAGTTCCATCACTATTGTACATGATTACTTCTTTAACATCACCATTAGGCCAATAGCGCTTCGCTACACCTGTGGTAACGCCATCTTTCTTCTCATATTCAAATTCTATTTGTCCGTTCGGGTGAAAGCACTTCACCTTACCATCTTCTCTTCCTTCTTGATTAAAATGCTTTTCTTGAGACATTATACCAGTATCGTAATACCTTCTGAATACTTCGGTTTGCTTACCTGATGTAAACTTTCCTTCTTCCATTTTAACACCGTTTGGATAGAACTTAGTGTAAGCTCCATTTGGTCTATTGTCTACATATACTCCTTTTAATCTTGGTGTTTTTCCGTCTTTATGATATTTGATCCACTCTCCATTCTTTCTGCCGTCCGTATAACTGCCTTCTTCGATTTTTCCATCTTCAGGATAACCTTTAGCGGGGTTCATTCTTCCCCAAATCGTCCACATTCCTTGGCGCCCTTTATCATCCTCAGCGTTCGGGTATCCTTCAGCAGTTGCCTGCGAAATATCAAACGGCAAGCTGCTATTTCCATTTTCCATGCCATAGACTAATGCTGGAAGTGCAAACAACAATGTGATTGTCAATTTTTTCATTCGTCGGGGTGTAATCTGGTTTAACTCGGTAATCTGAAGCAATCTACAAATAAATCTTTAATAGTTCACCTACTTTTCGATTAACTGTCGAAAGTCTAAGACAAAATCTTCTGATTAGTCGATTATTTAATTATTTAACTTCAATTCCATCATCTAAAACGTTTGCTAACATGATCTTGCACAGCTTTTCTAGGTCATACTTTCCACTCCAGCCCCAATCATTTTGGGCATGTTGGTCGTTAATACTACTTGGCCAAGAATCAGCAATTTTTTGTCTAAAATCAGGATTATATTCAATTTTAAAATCGGGTCTTGATTTTTTTATTTCAGCATAAATCTCTTCTGGAGTAAATGAAATTCCGCCCAAATTATAAGACGATCTTATTTTAATATTGTCTATTGGCGATTCCATCAAAGAAATAGTTGCCCGAATTGCATCTTCCATATACATCATTGGTAATGCTGTTTTCTCAGACAAAAAACAGGTGTAGTTATCACCTCTATTTGCTGAATAAAAAATGTCCACCGCATAATCTGTCGTTCCACCACCTGGAAGTGAAGTATATGAAATCAAACCAGGATAGCGAATACTTCTAACATCAATATTATACTGCTTTGCATAATACTCACACCAGCGTTCACCTGCAAGTTTACTAATACCGTATACCGTTGAAGGCTCCATGATGGTGTATTGCGGTGTATTGTCTTTTGGGGTATTTGATCCAAAAACGGCAATAGAACTTGGCCAAAATATTTTATCAATCAATTTATCTTTTGCAAGGTTAAGCACATTAAAAAGACCTTCCATATTTAGTTTCCAAGCGAAATCAGGATGTTTTTCGGCTGTTGCAGAAAGCAAGGCCGCCAATAAATACATTTCTGTGACGCCGTGTTTTTTAACAATTGCCCTTAAAGAATCGTTATCCATAACATCTAATTGCTCATACGGCCCATCTTTAAGTGCATCTTTTACTGTATCTTTCACATCAGATGCAATGACATTTTGAGCGCCAAACTGCTGTCTTAATGTCACTACAAGTTCAGTCCCAATTTGCCCTGAAGCCCCAATCACCATTATTTTTTTCATGTTTTAACTTTTGAGAGTAGTAAATTCCTGACTGAATATTATAAAACTTGACTTCAAGTAGTTTTCAGCAAGATTTGTTACAAAAATATATTTTTTGGGTTAGGAATGAAAAATTATAATTGAAAAAATCGGTAGAATCGCTATCTTTGTTAAAAGCTCAAGTCTGAGATATGACAGGAATATTTGAAATGCTTCCGGTTCTTCTGAAATTTCTTATCAAAAGAGATCCAGAGTGATGTGTTCTTAATTAGCTTAATCGCTAATGCCTATTATTAATAAATAATAGATGAAACATAATTAATAAACCTATAAAAAAACAAAATTATGCCACGCTATCATTCAATGGGAAAAATCCCACATAAAAGACATACAACATTTAAAAAGCCTGACGGAAGTTTGTACCAAGAAGAACTATTTGGAACGGCAGGATTTGCGGGAATGTCTTCTTTAATTTATCACCTATATCCACCAACGGTTGTTTCTGAAATCAAAAGAGGAGAAGACGTATCTCCCAAAATAGCTGTTGACAAAAATATGAAAGCCTTAAGTTTTAAGGGGTTTTCGCTAAAGCCAGAACAAGATTTTCTTAAAAGCAGAAAAACATTGTTTGCCAATAATGACTTGCACATTGGATTAGCTGCACCAAAAGAATTTTCAGCTGATTACTTCTATCGAAATTCTGATGCTGATGAAATGTTATTCATTCATGTTGGTTCTGGTAAACTGAGAACAATGTATGGAAATATTGACTTCAAGTATGGTGATTACTTAATTATTCCAAGAGGAACAACCTATCAAATTGATTTTTATACGGAAGACAATAGAATTCTTTATATAGAATCTTTTAGCCCTATCGTAACACCAAATCGATACAGAAATAATTTTGGGCAGCTCTTAGAGCATTCTCCATTTTGCGAACGTGATTTTAGATTACCAAAAGATTTGCAAACACATGATGAAAAGGGTGAATTTAAGGTCTTATCAAAAAAACAAGGCGTAATGTGGGAATATACACATGCAAATCATCCATTTGATGTGGTTGGTTGGGATGGATTTCATTATCCATATGCCTTTTCAATTCACGATTTTGAGCCTATAACAGGTCGAATCCACATGCCACCCCCAATTCACCAACAATGGGAGGCTGCAGGATTTGTAGTTTGTTCATTCGTGCCAAGAATGTACGATTATCACCCTGAATCAGTACCTGCTCCATATCATCATAGTAATATTGACTCAGAGGAGCTTCTTTATTATGTAGATGGTGACTTTATGAGTAGAAATAATATTGAAAAAGGTCAAATCACATTGCATCCTGGTGGAATTCCTCACGGGCCACATCCTGGTGCTATAGAAAAAAGTGTTGGGAAAACAGAAACTGGTGAGTTAGCGGTTATGATTGATCCATTTAATCCAGTAATGATTACCGAAGAAGCACTTAAATTGCAAGTTGACGATTATTATAAATCATGGATAACTGATTAAATTGATTTACGAGAAACGACAAAATTCAAGTAAACCATTATAAAATAGATTTAAAACAAAATTGTCATAACTCTTATGTCAATTCGTCTTAAATCATCAAAAAATAAATATTATGAGTAAAATTGAAACCGTAGAATACGGATTAGAAAAGATATTTGAAGGAGCACAAGATTTTTTACCTCTTTTAGGAACAGATTATGTAGAATTTATTGTTGGAAATGCAAAACAATCAGCCCATTTTTACAAAACTGCTTTTGGATTTCAATCGTATGCATATAAAGGTTTGGAAACAGGCTGTAAGGAATATTCATCTTATGTTCTAAAGCAAGATAAGATTAGACTTGTGTTAACTACCCCATTAAATTCATCATCATGGATGAATGAACATCTTGCAAAGCATGGTGATGGGGTAAAATTTGTGGCGCTTTGGGTAGATAATGCTAAAAAATCTTGGGAAGAAACAACTAAAAGAGGCGCAAAATCTTTTATGGAACCTACGATAGAGAAAGATGAACACGGAGAAGTAGTAAGAGCTGGTATCTACACTTATGGTGAAACTGTTCATATGTTTGTAGAAAGAAAGAACTATAATGGTGATTTTTTACCCGGTTATAAAAAGTGGGAATCTGACTATAACCCTGAACCAACCGGTCTTAAATTTATTGACCATATGGTTGGGAATGTAGGTTGGAATGAAATGAATATCTGGGTGAAGTGGTATGAAGATGTAATGGGCTTTGTCAACTTCTTGTCATTTGACGATAAACAGATTACTACCGAATACTCTGCATTGATGAGTAAAGTAATGAGTAATGGCAATGGAAGGATTAAATTTCCAATTAATGAGCCTGCCGAAGGAAAAAAGAAGTCTCAAATTGAAGAATACCTTGATTTTTATGAAGGTCCTGGTATACAACATATAGCTGTGGCAACCAACGACATTTTAGATACGGTTTCTAAAATGAGAGCTAGAGGAATAGAGTTTTTATCTACACCACCAGAGGAATATTATAAAGCGGTACCAGGAAGATTAGAAGCACATAAACACGAATTGGGAGAAGACATTGAAAAGCTGAAAGCGCTTGGAGTTATGATTGATGCTGATGAAGAAGGTTACCTACTTCAAATATTTACAAAGCCGATTGAAGACCGACCAACTTTGTTTTTTGAAATCATTCAGCGAATGGGAGCAAGAGGATTTGGAGCAGGTAATTTTAAAGCTTTGTTCGAATCAATTGAAAGAGAACAAGAGAAGCGAGGAACCTTGTAAATTAGTATTAGTGAAAAATAAAAACCCCGCTTTAGCATTGCCAAAGCGGGGTTTTTTAATGTTTGTGATTTCAATTATTTTGTTCCAACGATAGTTGCAGAAAATCCAATCATTGGATCATGTTGCTCTTCAGCTGGCATTTCAACGTCAGCAACGAAGAAAGGCATTTCTAAAGCAGCGAAGTCAATTTTGAATCCACCAACTTCAACAGTTGCGTTGTCGCCATCTAAAGTTACATTTGCAGGAGCTTCAACAGCTACATCTTTACCAACTATGGTAGCAGTTCCATAAATCATGTCATTTTCGTGACGATCAAATGAGAACGTTGTTGTTGCAAATTTATTTACGTCTAAGAAATCAGTTGACATTAAATGACCTTCTAATTTCTCACTTCCTTCAGACATGGTGTTCATATCCACAGTTAAATTAGCCGCAGTAATTACACCAACACCATTCGTTGTAGTAATATCCATTGAACCATTTAAAACATTTACAGTTCCACTATGATCAACTTCTGTACTGTCAAAATTGTTCCAATTGATTATGGAAGCTGCTATATCAACCGCGTAAGTTCCTTCAATTACTTCTACTTCTTTATTTACAACTGTACTATCTGCATCTGTTGTATCCGCATCAGCTTCACCACTTCCGCACGAAGTGAAAAATAACGGCATTGCGAATAATCCTAATATTACTATTTTTTTCATTTTTTTAACATTTATTTGTTTAGACATGCAAATGTAAATAAATCTTAAAAAAGAACGCAACATTATTTGTTTTTTTAATTCTAATAAATATTATACCTATTTTTAGCCTTGCAATGAGTAAAGTAAGTGGTAAAGGCAGAAAAGGACTACGCACGGCCTATGTTTCGACAATCGTCGGAATTGTAATGGTACTCTTTATCATAGGGCTTGTTTCATGGTTTGTTTTGGGGTTAAACAACCTTAAAAATGACAAAATTGAATCCTATGAAATCGATCTATTTTTCGACAATTCTGTGAATACTTTGGAATTAGGATTGATAGAAGAAGAAATTGCCAATAAAACATATACTAGCGGCGCCATATATAGATCGTCAGAAGAAGCTTGGGAAATTTACACAAATGAAATTGGTGGGGATACTAATTTAACTGTAATCGACAACGAAAATCCAATCGATCAATCCGTGATAATGACCTTGAAAAAGGAATACTTTTATAAAGACAGTATGACGTGGATTGAAACCGAACTCATGCAGGATTATTCAGGCCGGCTGCTTGAAGTTTCTTATCAACCAGAAATTTTTGTAGATGTAAATCAACGACTTGAAAAACTAGTCTACTTCATCCTTTTAATTGCCTGCATGTTACTTTTCATTGCAATTGGAATGATTAACAACACCATTCGATTAGCACTATTTTCCAAACGGTTTTTAATAAAAACCATGCAATTGGTTGGCGCTACCCCTCGATTTATTCGACGACCATTTTTTTGGAGTGCTATAGGTCAAGGTTTTATTTCAGGAATAATTGCGGGAATTATGATCCTTGGGTTAATTCAGCTTTTAAGCAGATATTACCCTATGATTCTCGACATGACAGACCTCACCTTGTACTTTTACGTTCTAGGTGGAATAATCGCGTTTGGAGTTTTAATCACCATTACATCTACTTATTTCGCATTGAGAAAATACTTGCGACTGAACTTAGATGAATTATATTAATTAAATTTGCCCTTCCGCAATGCGCTGACGGGAAAACTAATGCTTATGAACGATAAAAATAAATTTGTTTTTGGATCCCAAAATTATTACCTAATAGTTGGCGGATTTTTGGTGTCATTAATCGGATTCTTTTTAATGATAGGTGGCGGTTCAGAAGACCCTACACAGTTTAACGCTGACGAGCTTTTTAGCCATACTAGAATTACGGTAGCACCAATCTTGGTTATACTTGGCTACGGTGTTGTCATTTATGGCATCATGAAAAAAAATAAAGTCCAGTAAATTTAAATGGACTTAATTGAAGCAATCATCCTTGGCATTGTTCAAGGATTGACAGAATTCCTCCCTGTAAGTAGTAGTGGTCATATTGAATTGGCGAACTACATTCTACCCTCTAAAATAGATCCCGAAGAGAGTTTACTAATGGTTACTGTACTACATTTTGCCACGGCAATGAGTACCATAATCATTTTTCGGAAGGAGTTAGCCCGTGTTTTCAAAGGGCTTTTTCAATTTAAATGGAATGATGAAACAAAATTTTCCTTAAAAATTATCCTTTCTATGATTCCCGCTGCGCTAGTAGGGGTTTTATTAGAAGATGAAATAGAATCTTTCTTTGGAGGACAAATAATGTTTGTGGGGTGTATGCTTTTATTCACAGGAGCGCTCTTATTTTTAGCAGACAAGGCAAAAAACACCAATAAAGAAGTAGGTTTTTTCCATTCACTTATAATTGGTGCTTCGCAAGCTATTGCCATACTGCCAGGAATATCGAGATCTGGAGCAACAATATCTACTTCCGTGTTATTAGGAATTGACCGCGAAAAAGCCGCCCGATTTTCATTTTTAATGGTGGTCCCTTTAATTTTTGGAAAGATGGCGAAAGACATCCTCGAGATTATGGAAAGCCCCGAAAGTATTGCCAATACGGACTATTTATCACTTGGTGTTGGTTTTGTATTTGCCTTCTTCACTGGTTTAATTGCCTGTAAATGGATGATTAGTTTAGTGAAAAAAGCCAAACTACGCTATTTCGCATTTTATTGTTTCCTCGTTGGTCTTATTTCAATTTCAGCAGAACTATTTTCTAAATAAATGAAAACTCTAGATTTTCAAGCAGGTGAAGTTATTTTGGTAAACAAACCGCTACACTGGACCTCTTTTGATGTAGTGAACAAACTTCGCTACGAACTAAAACAGAAGCTAGGTATAAAGAAAATAAAAGTAGGACATGCTGGGACGCTGGATCCCTTAGCTGATGGATTGCTCATTCTATGTACCGGCAAAAAAACAAAAGAAATAGAATCTTTTATGGGCTTAGAAAAGAAATATTCTGGCACCATTACCTTAGGTTCTACAACACCTTCATATGATCTAGAAACGGAAATCGACCATACATTTCCTTTAGACAAAGTCACTGAAAACCAAGTGAAAGCCGAGGTCGAAAAAATGGTTGGAACATTCGCACAACAGCCTCCGATCTTCTCAGCTAAAAAGGTGAAAGGTAAAAAGGCCTACGATTTAGCTAGAGCAGGTAAAGAGGTTAAACTTGAACCAAAAGTAATTACGATTCATTCCTTTGAATTGTCAAAAATTGAATTGCCATTGGTACATTTTGAAATTACCTGTTCTAAAGGGACTTATATAAGAAGCATTGCGAGTGATTTAGGTAAAAGTTTAGGAAATGGCGGTTATTTGTCAGCTTTAAGGCGTGAAAAAATTGGCCCTTATCACCTAAAAGACGCGCATTCTGTAAAAGAATGGGTTGAAATAATTCAAACGTCAGACATGAATAATAATCCCTCGATTTAGTGAAAAATTCACAGTTATGTGGTTCTAGACTCTTATCTTTGTACAAATGTTCAGCGTCAAAGAAATAAAAGCAAATGTCTCTGAAGAGATGTCCACCTTTGAAGTAAAGTTCAAAGAATCAATGAAGTCTGATGTGGCGCTTTTAGACAAAATCACGCATTATATTATTAAGCGAAAGGGAAAGCAAATGCGTCCCATGTTTGTTTTTTTAACCGCCAAAGCCATAAATGGCCAGGTTGAAGAAGCAAGTTATACCGCGGCCTCGCTCATTGAACTTTCACATACTGCCTCATTGGTACATGATGATGTTGTGGATGATTCAAATGAACGTAGAGGAGTTTTTTCTGTGAATGCTTTATGGAAAAACAAAATTGCTGTATTAGTTGGAGATTACCTTTTAGCGCAAGGATTATTAGTTTCTGTTAATACCTCACAATTCAAGCTTTTAAAAATTGTTTCAGACGCCGTGAAAGCTATGGCGGAAGGGGAATTACTTCAAATCGAAAAAGCGAGAAGGTTAGACATAACTGAAGATGTATATTATGATATTATTCGTCAAAAAACAGCTTCATTAATCGCCTCTTGCTGTGCGGCGGGTGCTGCATCTGTTAGTGAAGATGAAGGCCTCATTGAAAATATGAAACAATTTGGAGAATTGGTTGGTATGGCGTTCCAAATAAAAGATGACATTTTCGACTATGGAGATAGTGAGAAAATTGGAAAACCGGCTGGAAATGATATTCGGGAGCGCAAAATGACGCTACCATTAATTTATGCTTTAAACAATAGCAGCAAGTCTACAAAAAAGACCCTTATCAATATTGTTAAAAACCATAATGAAGAACCCAAAAAAGTTAAAATTGCAATTCAACATGTAATCGAATCTGGCGGGGTAAAATACGCTTATGATAAAATGATTGGGCTAAAAGAAAAAGCTCTAAAATTATTGGATGTTTTAGAAGATTCGGATGCAAAACAGGCATTGATTGGATTGGTGGAATACACTGTTTATCGAGAAAAATAAAATCAAATGAAAAATTATTTGTTCCCTGCCCTATTTGGTTCACTTCTTCTTTTTGGATGTGGAAATGGCACTGAAGAAACGACAACTAACGAAATAATTTCGGATTCGGTGAGCGATTCAATTGCTCCAATTACTGAAACTCCAGTTACAATTGACGATTTTATTAATACAGAAAATGATTCAGTAACCGTTCCTAAAAGAGATTATCAAGAATTTTACGAGACGGGCGAGTTAAAAATTGAGGGAGATTTTGACGACAATGAAGCACGTCATGGGCTTTGGTTTTCGTACTATGAAAATGGAATAAAATGGAGCGAATCAAATTATTCCCATGGTGTTAGAATGGGTCATTCAATTACCTTTTTTCCCAATGGTAGAGTGCGTTACGTCGGGGAATACGCAGATGACAAACAAAGCGGCCATTGGATCTTCTACGACGAAGAGGGGAATATTGTTAAAGAAGGGGATTACTAGAATTATTTAATCTTCTGACTATCAATTTTTTACTTTCCAATAATCACACAAAATTTATTCGCTATTCAGCAAACTATTTTAGGTTAGGAAACGTCTTAAAATAGCTAAACAATAAATGATAACTACCGTATACACGAATAGCTAGAGTTAAATCGTTGATTTTTAGTAAATTTAAGATTATGCTCCTTTCTGTTTTGAATGGATAGGGTCTGATTTTTGTTATAAATGAAGTGGGTATAAACCCCTTACAGTTCGACTTAATGTCAACTTATGAATAAATTAGTACTCTTCTTGTTCTCTTTTCTCAGTGTTTTTGGGCTATTGGCTCAAGACGAGATTTGGATGCGTCCAAATAAAGGACAGTGGCATAAAAATGTGGCGTACAAAATTGGAGTTCCAAGTGGGCAAATGTATCTTGAAAAGACTGGTTTCACATATGCCATGAGCAATGCAGATGGACATTATGATGTTGGACACGGACATTCAGAAGAGCCGGAACATGCAAAATCCCATGTGGTGAAAACAACTTTTGTGGGAGCAAACACACCAACATTTGAAGAACTATCTCCTTCAACCTTTTACGAAAACTACTTCTTAGGCAATAATCCAGATAACTGGGTAACGAACAGTTATGCCTATGAAGAAATCCAATATCTTGAATTGTACGATCAGATAGATTTGAGATTATACGAAGCCAACAACACACTCAAATATGATGTGATTATTAAAACCGGAGGAGATCCATCCGACTTTAAAGTGAGTTATGAAGGACAAGACAACCTTGAAATAATTGAGGGCGCCTTGCATATTACAACAACTTTAGGAACCATAATCGAAGAAAAACCATTTGCTTATCAAGAAACTGATGGGTTAAAATACAAAGTAGCATGTGAATATGTTTTAGTTGGAAGCGAAATGCATTTCAGTTTCCCAGATGGTTATGAGCTTTCAAAACCCGTAATTATTGATCCAGAATTAAACTTTTCAACCTTTACGGGCGCATCATCAGACAACTGGGGAATGACAGCTTGCCCAGACGTTGACGGTAAAATGATTGGCGGCGGAATTGTATTTGGCAGTGGCTACCCATTATCACCAGGCGCTTTTGATAGCGGCTATAATAACATCACTGGTTCACGATTAGTTGATTTAGGCATTACAAAGTTCACCGCAGACGGCAGTGCTATCGTCTTTTCTACCTTTATTGGTGGTGCCGGAAGCGAAACCCCACATAGTTTAATTGTAAATGAAGACAACGATCTTTATATCATGGGTGCAACTTCATCACCAGACTTCCCTGTGGGCGACAGTCCATATCAAGGTGCAAATATTTTAGGTGATCCGCCAGAGGCGGCAGATGGACAAATAGACGGAATTAACTTTGAAGACGGAGCTGATATATTTATCTTCAAATTATCTGCAGCAGGAGATGCGCTCTTGGGTGGCACATTCCTAGGCGGAACTGGTTTCGACGGTATTTCAGAAGAAGGCTTCGTAGTTCATAATTACGGAGATCAACTAAGAGGAGAGGTTTTTTTAGATGATGCCTCAAATGTATACATTACTACAACTACAACATCTGCCGATTTTCCAATTGTAGGAGGGTTTGATGCCACATTAAGTGGGGGTAAAGATGCGATTTTAGCAAAATTTAACCCCGATTTATCAGACTTACTGTGGAGCACATATGTTGGTGGATCAGGACATGAGGCAGGTAATTCAGTAAAAGTTTCCCCTTCAGGAGATATTTTTACAGTTGGAGGAACAACAAGCACTGACTTCCCAAACACGGCTGGCAACATTCATCCCGGTTATCAAGGAGGAACAGTTGACGGCTATTTAATGAAACTGACTGCTCCGGCATATACACCAGAAGCTACTTATCTTGGAACAGGTGATTATGATCAAGCCTATTCGGTTGAAGTTGATATTGACGAATTTGTATATGTATACGGACAATCAAGCGGGCCATACCAAACGGATGGTGTAAATTACATTAATGCCAATAGTGGGCAATTCATTCATAAAATCAGCAATGACCTGGGGACTACCGAATGGTCATCTGTTTTTGGCGCAAGTTCTGGTGTAGCTGAAATTTCACCCACGGCATTCTTAGTGAGTGATTGTTATGAAATTTATATAGCAGGCTGGGGAGGAAACACTAATTTTGCAGAAGGAAGTACCACTACAGGCTTTCCAACCACTGGAGATGCCTATCAATCAGAAACAAGCGGAAATAATTTTTATTTAGCGGTATTTACAGCAGATATGGCTGCTTTGAAATATGCCACATTTATGGGTGAGACCGATTCCGGTGGAGATCACGTAGATGGAGGAACGAGTCGATTTGACAAATCTGGAACGATTTATCATGCTGTTTGTGCAGCATGCGGATTTAATGATTGGCCAACTACCCCTGGGGCATTTTCTGAAACCAACGGAAGTAGTAATTGTAATATGGCTGTTTTCCAATTTGAATTGGCTCAAATTGAGGCCGTGCTAAGTACTGGCGCTCCAATTATTTGTATTCCTGATCCCGTATTATTTGAAAATGACAGCGAATATGGCGATACCTATTTTTGGGATTTTGGAGATGGCATTGGAACTTCTACTGATTTTGAACCCTCTTACTTTTATACAGAACCCGGCATATACATAGTTACTTTGATAGTTTCAGATGCTGCAGGCTGTTATGAACCCGACACGGCTTATGTTGAAGTTGAAATTCAATTGTTCGAAGGAGAAGCTTGGGCGCTCACAGATACGATATGTCCTGGAAGTTCGGTTCAATTGTTCGCTACAGGTGGCGACACCTATACTTGGGGGCCGCCAGATCTTTTAACCGATCCTACAGCTTCAGATCCAATTGCCACAATAGACGAAGAAACGACATTTACCGTTACGATTGAAAGCATATGCGGAACAACAGAACTCACAGTAACTGTTTACGTTTTTGAGGTCAGTACTTCCTCTGGCATAGACACCGCAATTTGCGTAGGAGGAGAAGCTCAACTCACAGCATCCGGAGGGGACACCTATTTATGGGCGCCTCCCGAAGATTTGGACGACCCCACGATAGCAGAACCAATTGCGTCACCCCCATTAACAACATACTACACGGTAGATATTACTACGGAAGAAGGGTGTTTGATTCAAGACACCATCAAAGTACATGTTGATCATGATGTCCCTTTTCCAAATTTAATTGATGAAGTGAATCTATGCAAAGGAGACAGCATAAGAATAACAGCTGGAGGTGCAACAGATTATTTATGGACTCCAGATTATAATATTAGTGATCCTACGATCTACAATCCTTACGTTTATCCTGATGTTGACACCGATTATTCGGTAACGTTTACAAATGCTTGCGGTTCGTCTTACGACACTGTGTCCGTTTATGTAATTGTAATTGATGCGGAAGCGTCAACGGACACGACTATATGCCCTGGAGATTCTGCTTTTTTATGGGCCACAGGCGGTGAATTCTACCAATGGTATCCTGGCGCTTATTTGTCAAGTACGAATACATCTTCAACAGTTTCAACTCCACCAAATGATATATTGTACACTGTTTATGTTTCAGATGAATATGGTTGTGTAGACTCGGCAGATGTATTTGTGGAATTATATGATCCGCCCACGATAACTGTTTCCCCGGCGGTATATCCAATTGCGGGTGATACGGTTACTATTTGGGCAGAAGCTGACGGAGCAATTTACTGGACACCACCATACAATATTCAATGTCAAACGTGTGAAACTACAATTGTTTGGCCTGAAGTTGAAACCCATTATGTAGCAACAGTAACTGATGCGAACGGATGCACCAACTATGCTGTGGTTCCTGTTTACTTTGAACCGTTAATCTATGTACCAAACGCCTTTACACCTGATGGAGACGACTTCAATAATGTTTTCAGAGCGATTGCGCACAATATTGATGAGTTTGAAATGCATATTTTTAATCGTTGGGGAGAACTCATTTATGTAATGGATGACCTAGATGATTATTGGGACGGCAGTTATCGTAACTCTCTTGTGACTGATGATGTTTATGTTTGGCAAATTATTTATACCGACTTGAAAGGTATTGCTCATGAATTAAGAGGGCATGTGGTATTGTTGAAATAGATATTCTTCTATTTGCTTATCCGTTTCAATTCTGTTTTCATAACGCGAGATAGATTACTTACAGTATTACTAATCAAACCAATTTCTTTTACAAATTCACGCCTTATTTTAAATCGGTATTTCCCATCCAATACAAATTGGTCATCTATGAATTCATACTCTTTCATGTAAAAATATCCTTCCATTAAAACACACTCCACATCCTTAAATCGTCCAATATCTTTTAATTGATGATAACAAGTGTCGAATAAGTATAGTTCTTCTCTTTTAAAACCGTTCGCAAGTTCATACCACAATTCATTTGCTGGTTTTTTGTCGACACTGTATATTAAATTGCTACTAGATCTACCCACTTTTACCTTTTCTTGAATACTGTCCGTGTAATAGAAATTTTCGCCGCCATACATTCGAGATTCGTTTGCAGAGACACGCATTTCTCGCGTTTTAATTATACGGCCTAACGTATCATAGATAGTTAAATTAATGACTTCCGTGTAATTAGATTTGTAGGCTAATTCATGAACAATTTCAAAAGTAGTTTCATAGACTGAATCTACTTTTAGTTCATGATAAAAGTTAGCACCAATTAAAGAACGGTTAGGAACGATATAATCTCGAAGATCAATTTTTTTTGTTGAAACGGAATCTGAATTTGGTGATGAATCGTTTTTACAGCCAATGACAAATAACAAAATTACAAACCAATGGTAATTACTTAAACACTTTGTTGCGCGGTTTGAGACAAGCGCATTTTTAACATAAAAATTCACGATAAAATAATAAAACTAACTTATGATTTTGTCAATACGTTAATCCACAAAGCGCAGATCCATTTCCATAACATGTCCGCATTTATCGCATGTTCTTAGTTCCTCTGAATTATAGAATTGGCGAAACCGTGGTTGAAAGTCCTTTTCAACATTTTGCAATTCGAAACGAGTGTCGTGCAATTTATTATTACAATTATCGCAAAACCACATTAAACCGTCTTTAAGCGCCGTTCCCTTTCTAACACGCTCAATTACTAGTCCAACGGAATTAGCAGGTCTAACAGGGTTGTGAGGGACGTTGGCGGGTAGTAAGAACATGTCTCCTTCTTTAATATCAACTTTAACTGCTTTACCGTCTTCTTGTATTGTCACCTCAATATCACCCTCTAGCTGATAGAACAATTCTTCTGTTTCATTATAGTGATAATCTTTACGGGCATTTGGTCCACCCACAATCATAACAATATAATCGCCAGATTCAACATATAAGTTTTTATTTGAGACCGGGGGCTTCAATAAATCTCTATTCTCTTTGATCCAGTTATTTAAATTAAAGGGTGCTGCAATTGCCATATATCTATTTTTTTGAAAAATTTGCATCTTGCCTTAAAGTAGTTACAGATGCGTCAACTAATTTAATAATTAGTTTGGGCTTTTCATAGTGAATGTTTATTAGAAAACTAATCTGATGATGAACTGGGAAAGACCCAATCGAAATAATTGGTTTGATTCTTTGCTTTGATAAAGGAAATACCCAATAACAATCACAAATTCTTTGGACAAAAAAAAGAGGGGAGCTCATTGAGCTCCCCTCCCTAAAATATATTCTTATCGAATTACTGCTTTACAACTCTGACCTTTTGGACAGTGTTTTCAGAAGTAACTTTCACGAAGTAAACTCCGCTTTCGATAGTACTCATGTCAATTTCGTAGTTACCGTAAACATTAGCTACGTTTCTAGAGATAATTACTCTACCCTCGATATCTAATACTTCGATTACTGCGTTTCCATCAATTGCAACGTTTTGAACAGTCAAAACGTCAACAACAGGATTAGGATACACAACTAAAGCGTTTTCAGTATCTTCAGTTAAATCAGCACAATCAACTAATACAACAGTAACAACAGCAGTATCTGTAGGACAGTACTCACTCGTTACAGAATAGTTGAATTTGTAGATTCCAGCATCCATTCCAAGAGGAATAAATAATCCTCCAGCTAAAGCAACATCAGGATCAACACCGTCGTACTCCCAAAGTCCACCGCCATCATAGTCACCAACAATGTGATCAGATAATACGATATCATAAGTGTTACAAGTTGTGTAGAATCCGTCATCACCAGCATCAACACCTGCTTCAGTTGTGATAGTAGTCATAACAGTATCAGAATCACATCCGTTACCAATTACATAGTAGAAAGGGAAGTCACCTTCAAAGTCCGGGAATCCAACTAGGTTAGGTAATTCGTTACCGTCAGCTACTGATGGGTTGTACCAAGTACCACCTTCATCACTGTATCCTGCGATTGCATCAAACAAGTCATAAGTAGAACCTGCACAAATATTTGGATCCAATCCTAAACCAGCAGCGATTTCTTCAACAGAAGACAAAGAGATAGTAAAGTGAATATCAGCTGAAACATAAGCAACTGGATTAACCATGATATAGTATTCAGTACCTGGAGTTAATCCACAAGCAGTCAATTCAGATCCAAATGGAGCATCATCACCGTCAGCACCAGGTGCTAAAGTATTCGCATATTGAGGAACAAAGTTTGAAATAATTCCACAATCTCCTGTAGAATAAACAGCAACCTCAGTATAGAAATTCGTTTGACACGTACTCTCGTCAAATGTATTTACAGCAACTTGTCCTGATGCAGGTGCAGTGAATTTGAACCAAACAGTTCTATCAACTCCGTCACCAGCACACCATCCGTCGCTTGAATAACAATCAGCAACAGGAGGAGCAATAGCAGTTTCACCAGGTAAAACAGTTGCATCAAAGTTGTGTCTTAGTTGAGCAGGACCGTCAATAGTCAACTCAATTGCGTCACATGGATCATCATTGATGATGTGAGTTCCAAATAAGATTGGATCAGACCATGCAGAAACAGAATCAACACCACAGATAGCTCTTACATATACCCAATAAGGAGTCGTATGTTCTAAACCAGTCATATAAATTGGAGCAGAATCTTCATCATATAATGCTAACACTTCTTCACCTGCTTCTGGAACGAAACAAGGAAGTCCAACTTCTAAGTCAAACGTTTCAGCGCCACTTGACGCGAAGTTTGCATGAGCAGCTGTGTTTGTAATATTGATCATCTCAATAGCAAACGGAGTAGCACATAATGCAGGTTGAGTCCAGCAGAATGGTCCAACCCATACAGAAGATGAATCAGCACCTTCACCACAATTTGCTCTTACCCAGTAACAGTATATTTCACCTGGAGCTAATCCAGTTAAAGAAATACCAGGCAATACAGCAGCGTCATCAATTGTTCCAAGTTCTGGATCAGCTAAGTCAACACCCCAAGAAACTTCCCATGCGTCTTCCGAATCACCCATTTCCCAGGATAAATCAGCTTCTGTTCCTGAAGTACCAGATGCATATAATGCAGACGGCGCAGGGCAGAAGAGATCAGTAGTAAAGCAGAATGGTCCAACCCAGTTAGATAAAGAATCTGGCCCTTCACCACAAACAGCTTGTACATAGTAGCAATAATCAGTATCAGGCTCTAAACCGCCTAGTGTGTATGGATTAGTTGGGATATTAGTAACAGTTACCCCAGTTCCTAGAGCGAATCCAGGAGTACCGTATTGAATATTCCATTCAGTAGCAGCTGGATCGTTATTTTCAGTCCAAGACAATGTCGCGTTTAATCCGCCAGAAGCAACCATTGTTCCGTCAGAAGGATCTACACAAATAGCTTCAGCACAAACTTCGTTTGGCCCAACCCATAATGAATAAGCAGTTACAAGTCCGTCTCCAAGATCAACTTCACATACTGCGCGTACATACCAATCATAACAAACACCCGCTTCTAATGGCTCCATTACTTCAGAGTCAAAAGGAGTAGTTGACTCAAAGCCATCTCCTAATTCGAAACCTTCTACTTCCCACTCAAATTCAAATTCAGTTTCGTCACCTGTTGCAGGCACCCATGTAGTTGTAACACTATCTGTAGTTATTTCAGTTTCATCTGGACTTAATGGTGCAGGACAAATTGCTGGAGTACAGAACGTATTCGGTCCTGACTTGAAACAACTTACTTCTCCACCACCACAGTTGGCTTGAACGTAAAAATCATAACAAGTTAATTCAGCTAAACCTGTAAGTGTGATATTAGAAATACCATCATCTTTTAAGATTACTGTTCCTTCAACTTCAGGATCAAATCCTGTAGGTCCGTAACAAATAGTCCAAGAAGTTTCAGATCCACCTGCAAACCAAGCAAGAATTGCCGCGTCCCAAGACGTAGCAAATGCATCCAAAGATGTAGGTTGAGGACAAGCAGGATTCTCTAAACGTACATCAAATGCACCTTCGTTTGAAGTTTGCCAGTTATCATTGATCTCAAACAAGTAATCTTCACCACCAATAACAGTTACTGCAGGCATTACTTGTGGATTCCAAGTTCCGTCGTACAAAATTTCCTCAACGTCGTCACAAGTTCCTTTATGGATTCTTCTATCAACAGATAATGTATTTGTATAACCACCGCAGTTAATAGTTAATGCACCATCACATGGGGCAGTAAATGAGTACCAATGATCATGGGTATCAGCAACGACACCTCCTTCAGCCCCATCATTTGGAGTTCTGAAACCTTCGGCAACGAAGATTGGTACTGCCTCTTCACACGTCAGTCCGCCTGGGTATAAACCCACTGCTTGACCGTAAGAGACATTCGCGAATGCTGTGAAAAAGAACAGCACTAGCATTAAGTCAATTTTTTTCATAACTAGTTTTTAAATTAAAAATTATAGATTTAATTTCGCTAATGTAATAAAACATGATTGATTAATCAAATTTAAATAGAAAAAAGTGTGTCATCTTTTTTTTCTAAACCCCCTAAATTCGATTAGTTCACCAAAAACGTTTTAGATTTAGCGCGGTTAGACACGGTAATTATCAATTGTTGCTCACCGTATTTAATGAGCGTCATATCTTTACAATCTTCTGACTCAAAGAACCCTGATTCCAATGGCGAAAGTTGTTCAAAACTCCCTTTTCCATTTCCTATAAGAACTGTTCCACGACCTCCGTCATAACGAATTGTTTCTACCTCAGTTCCATAATTATTTCCTGCTGCCACTAAATCCAAATGCCCGTCATTGTTAACGTCCATAGGAATCGACTTGTTCATTGGCCCAAGTTGGGCATGTGAAGGTAAATCTTCAATCCCATAATTGGTTCCGTTACTTAATAAAATCACGGAATGGAAATTGGTTGCTGAATAATGGAGTGCAGCTTCTAATGCTTCTGTACCATAAATATTTTCCACATCTGCAGTAGAGAATTCACTATAAGTTGGGAACTTTTTCTTTATAAAAGGCGTTTGTTCAGATGAACACTGTCTACCTCGAACTGGATAGCAAATATTGTTTTGATATTTGGCCAAAACAATGTCATAAGTCCCATTTTCATCAAAATCATGACAATAAATTTCTAAGGGTTTGTCTTTTGAAGGATGAAACTTATTATTTCTTCCAACATTCCCGGCAACATAGTCATTTTTACCATCTCCGTTAAAATCTCCTTTAGAAATGGAATACCACCATCCTATATCTGCTTCAGGATTGTACTTACTTGTTACATCTGCAAATTTGCCATCCGTATTTTCGAAGAAAGTAATCGGCATCCATTCGCCTACAACGATTAAATCTAAGTCATCATCTCCATCAAAATCATCAAAAAGGGCATCTGTTACCATACCTGGCCCCATAATGCTTCTATTGTCAGCTGCCTCATTTGGTGCTACGGATTGCGGAGCTACATCAGCAAACACGCCAGCGCCATTATTTTGCAATAAAAAGCTACGTGGTGAAAAAGGATAAAAACCTGGCGTTTGTCTACCTGCGATAAATAGATCCATGTCTCCATCATTATCATAATCTGCAACGGCAAGTCTTTGCCCAGATGTTGGCATACTTGGAAGACGATTGACGGTTTCATTTTTAAAATTACCTAGTCCATCATTAATATAAAGTTGATCTTGAATCATAGGTGAACTGTAATTGTATTCATTCCCACCTGACACGACGTACAAATCTAAATCACCGTCATTATCCACATCTACCATTTTTGAATCCATCTCTTCGCGCAACACTTGCGCGCTCCATGGTCCTTTTTGCTCCACAAAGCCAACATTTGCTTTTTGGATATACAATTTACCTGCAAAATCAGCAGCACCTGATACATAGATATCTTCTAGGTCATCTCCATTTACATCTCCCTTAGAAACAAATGGCCCAAGCTGAGACATTTTATGTGGTAATAAGACCTCTGTTTCAAAATCGTCCACCGGCATCTCTACATGCTGGAATGTAAACAACGAATCTGACACGTCTACAAAGGGCTGTTTCATTTTTTGGTCAGCCGCCATTATTCCGTTAGCATCTTTCGGTGAAAAACTATGAACTTGATTCACCGCCAAGTTTTCTTTGGTCATTACATCACCATTTGACCATTTAATCTCTACTTTATCGATTGTTTTAGATTCTCCAACTCCGAAATGAACAATTCGTTCAACAGAAGATTCATAACCACGAGAAACATGAATTTCATGAAATTGAATTTCGTCACCAATTGTAATTTTAATTGTTGCGCCAATAGCATCAACATTTTTGGCTGCTCCGTCAATATTAAAACGGATGTAATTATTAGGGCCTTCTAATTTGTTTTCCATAATAAAAGAAGCTTCTTCCATATTATTGAGTACCAAATCTAAATCTCCATCATTATCAAAATCCGCAAATGCTGCTCCACTTGAATTTACAGGTTGTTCAAATTTCCAATCTGCTGTTTTTTTAGTAAAATGAATATCTCCATCATTTTGATAGACATAATTAAAAATCTTGGACGTTGGCATCAAAGCCAGACCATCTTCGTAGTTTTCGATTTTACCTTCTGCTTCTTTCTGCATATAATCGATCGTGTAATCATTGTCTCTTGCCTCACGGCGGTAACCGTTAGTCACGAATAAATCTCTTTTACCATCATTATCAAAGTCGGCAAATAAAGGCGCCCAACTCCAATCGGTTTTTGAAACTCCAGCTGCTTGAGACACTTCAGTAAATGTTCCATCACCGTTGTTCATTTGCAAGCCATTAAACATGTATTGATAATGAAACCCTACATAAACCAGGTCCCAGAAGTTTTTCGTACTCATTCCGCCCATATTTCGCTTAGAGCGCACATGATCTTCCGCAGCCATATCAACTGTGAAAATATCGTTAAAACCGTCGTTGTTAAAATCGGCAATATCATTCCCCATTGAGAAATTTGAAATATGCTTGGTTCGCTCACCTACCTCTTCAGAAAAAGTACCGTCTCCATTATTCATATAAATAAAATCTGGATCTTGATAATCATTAGAGATATAAACATCAGCATAACCATTCCCGTCTAAATCGCCAATAGCTATTCCTAATCCAAAACAATTATTCTCGATACCCGCGGCTTTAGAAATATCCACATACATTCCATCTTGATTTTCTAGAAAGACATCAGCATCTTCTCCATATTTTTTTAATCGCTTAAATTCATCTACCGAAACGAATCTATCGGTGGGTGATTTAATGGGGTGATTGAGTACATATAAATCCAAATCTCCATCATTATCAAAATCAAAAAAAGCGGCGTGAGTAGATCGTTTTTCCACATTTACACCAAATTCCGCCGCGCGCTCGGTAAACGTATTGTCTTGATTATTGATAAAGAGCATGTTTTGAAGTAAGGTTTTATCCTCCGGATTTCCAGAACGACAAACGTAGATGTCTAAATAACCATCCGCATTGAAATCGACCATGTTCACCCCAGTATGCCAACCTATGTTAGCGCTTTCATCAAAAGCAGACCCCGTAATATCCTCAAATACCATATCCCCTTTGTTCAAATACAATTTATCTTGCACTTGATTTCCTGTGAAGTAAATATCGGTTAAGCCGTCATTATTTATATCACCAACTGCAACACCGCCGCCATTATAGATGTACTCATAATTAAAGAAGTTAAAGTCTTCATTTTCCGAAATTGAATTGTGAAAATCGATCCCTGTTTTTTCAAATGGCAACGTCTCAAATTCCATTGAGTAATCAGACGTTTGCAAAGAGTCTACTTGCACATCATCTGTATTGTCAAAATCACCAGCGCATGAAGCCAAAAATAAAATTGGAAGTATAAAGAGGAGAAGCTTTTTCATCTGTCTTGTTTTTTTATTTTAATAACGCGTCTCTATCACAAATCTCAAATCTATCTTTATGGGACGGATGATCTATTTTCATTCACTCTTATCACTTGACGCACAGGCGTCTCGTAAAGAAAAAACAAAAACTATTTCGTGAATTTTACACGATTTATAAAATTCATCCATTTTCGATCAGAAACTAACTAACAAATATACTAACTTTATCGGAAATAATTTTCAGATGAACTTAGATTTAACAGGGAAAACAGCCATAGTTTGTGGAAGTACACAAGGCATTGGTTTGGCAGCTGCAAAAGAGTTAGCCAATTTAGGAGCACACTTAATTTTGGTGGCACGTAACGAAGAGAAACTTCAAGCTGCACTCGGTGGATTGGATACCGAAAAGAGCCAGTCGCACAATTACTTAGTTGCTGACTTTTCAAAACCAGAAGAACTACGTGAAAGAATTAACGCTTTTTTGGAAGGTAAATCAGTTGAGATACTTGTGAACAATACAGGCGGACCAGCAGGCGGACCTATTCATGCGGCTAAGACAGATGAATTTACAGCAGCTTTTAACCAACATTTAATTTGCAACCATATTATGGTGCAAGCCGTTCAGGGAAAAATGAAAGCAGCCGGTTATGGCCGAATTATCAACATTATTTCCACTTCGGTAAAACAACCATTAGACGGCTTGGGCGTTTCAAATACTATTAGAGGCGCAGTAGCCAATTGGAGTAAAACTTTAGCAAACGAATTGGGACAATTCAACATCACAGTAAACAATGTTTTACCTGGTGCTACGAATACCGTTCGTTTAAAATCAATTATAGAAAACAAAGCGGGTAAAACTGGCAAAACGTTTGACGCGATATTGGATACAATGTCAAACGCATCTCCAATGAAACGGATTGCCCAGCCAGAAGAGGTCGCAAATGCGATTGCGTTTTTAGCTTCTCCGGCGGCGAGTTATATTAATGGAATTAATGTTCCTGTTGATGGAGGGAGGACAAAAAGTCTTTAGACCTTTTGTGTTTGAGTTTGGAGGTTGAGTTTTGAGGGTTTGGTGCGGCGTGTTTTAAGTGCAGCGTGCTGTCAAATGGTGTGTTTTGTGTATGTTGTTGTTTTACTGTTGTGTGTGTGATGTTGTTTGGATGCGTGGTGATGTTGTGATGTTGTGTTTGATACAATCGTGCTGATATTTTATTTGCTTTAGGTCAACAAAAAAATGACTACCCCTTTGAGGGAAGCGTTGCTCTGGTTTAATTTTTAACACCGCGTAGTTACAATTCTGGCATTGTAGAATGACGATTCTTTCTTGATCCAGAACTGCGGGTTTACTGAACGTGCAAAAATTCGACTGGCGGCTTGATTATCTTAGTTTAACAAGAACGTTTTTGCTTTATTCCTGTTTGACACCGTAATTAACATAGTGCTGCCATCATGTTCAATACGCACCATATCTTTACAATCATTATTCTCGAAGAAACCAGACTCAAGGGGTGACAATTGCTCAAAATTACCTTTCCCGTCACCTAGAAGCACGGCACCTCTGCCACCATCATACCTCACCGTTTCTACCTCAACGGAGAAATTATTACCAACTGTGACGACATCCATATTTCCGTCATTATTCGCATCAAACACAATGGATTTATTAACAGGCCCCAATTGCGCAAATATTGGTAAATCTTGCTCTTCAAAACCGCCATCATTGCTCATAAGAACTACAGAATGGAAATTTTTGGCTGAATAATGCAAGGCTGCATCTAGCGCTTCTTGTCCATAAATATTATCAATGTCAGCCGTAGCGTACTCTCCATAAGTCGGGAACTTATTTTTAATAAATGGCATTTGTTCAGATGAACATTGTCTTCCGCGAACAGGATAACATATATTATCTTGATATTTCGCTAAAACAATATCTTCCGTTCCATTTTCATCAAAATCTTTCACATAAATCTCTAGTGGTTTAGTTTCAGATGGGTGGAACTTATTGTTTCCTCCAACGTTACCCACTATATAATCTGATTTGCCATCTCCGTTAAAATCACCTTTAGAAATGGAATACCACCAACCGCGTTGAGCAGAAGGATTGTATCTTTTAGTGACATCATCAAATTTTCCGTTGCTGTTTTCAAAGAAAGTTATTGGCATCCACTCTCCAACAATTACTAAATCTAAATCGTTATCATTATCAAAATCATCAAATATGGCATCTGTCACCATTCCTGGTGCAGCAAGACTAATACTTTCTTCGGTTTGATTAGAACCAACTGTTGAAGAAGTAACATCTGTAAATTTACCGTCTACATTTTCTAATAAGAAGCTACGCGTGGTATATGGATAAAACCCTGGCATTTGTCTTCCGCCGACATAAAGATCAGGATCTCCATCTCCATCATAATCCCCCACGGCAACACTTTGTCCCGAAGCCTCTAATTTAGGTAGTCGTGTTACAGTTTCATTTTTGAAATTTCCTTTCCCATCATTTATATAGAGTTGATCTTGATAGAATCTAATACTAAAGTCATATTCATTTCCTCCTGAAACGACATATAAATCTTGGTCACCATCCCCATCAACATCTACAAATGCCGACCCTAGTTCCTCACGTGCTTTACCCTGAGACCAAGGTCCTGATTTTTCGGAAAAACCACCATTTTCATTCTGAATATACATTACTCCAGAAAAACCTGTTGCTCCAGAAATAAAAAGATCATCTAGCCCATCTCCATTCACATCTCCTTCAGAAATAAATGGCCCTAATTGAGACATTTTATGTGGCATTAGCACCTCACGTTCAAAATCGTTTACTTTTGCTTCAGTATGCGAAAATGTAAATACTGAATCAGTAATATTCGTAAATAAAGGCGGTTGCCTTGGCTCATCCGTTTGGGTACCATTTGCCTCACTAATTTTAATTGTATGCGTTTGATTCACGGCTAAATTTTCACGTGTTAATTTACGCCCATTTAACCATTCAATTTCTAACTTATCTATTTTGTCAACATTCCCTAATCCAAAATGGATGGTATGCTCAACCGAAGATTCGTATCCTCTCGTCACTTGAATTTCATGATATTGAATATTGTCGCCGGTGGTAATGGTTACCCTTGCACCAATTGCGTTAATGTTTTTCTCTTCTCCTTTTACATTTAGGCGCACATAGCTATTTGAACTTTGTAATTTATTCTCCATAATGAAAGAAGTTTCTTCCATATTATTGACGATTAAATCGAGATCGCCATCATTATCTAAATCGGCAAAAGCAGCCCCGTTAGAATTAACAGGAGCATCAAATTTCCATTCATCCACTTTTTTAGTAAAACCTATGTCGCCATCATTTTTAAAAATGTAGTTATAAATTTTTGCGGTCGGCATTATGGCCAATCCCTCTTCATATGTAAGTGTATCTCCATAGAAAGCACGGCGATCATATTCTAACCCATAATCATTATCACGCGCTTCTCGATTATAACCGTTTGTGATAAATAAATCTTTATGACCATCATTGTCAAAATCGGCAAATAAAGGTGCCCAACTCCAATCGGTTTTAGATACCCCCGCAATTTGTGAAACTTCTGTAAATGTGCCATTTCCATTGTTCATTTGCAAACCGTTAAACATGTATTGATAGTGCATGCCCAATGTTACTGTCTCCCAAAAATCTTTTGAACTCATGGCTCCCATGTTTCGTTTTGAGCGCACATGATCCTCGGCCGCCATATCCACTGTCATTATATCTAAATAACCATCATTATTAAAATCGGCTATGTCGTTCCCCATGGAATAGTTGGAAATATGTTGTGTTCTTCGTTCAACATCTTGAACAAAGGTTCCATCACCACGGTTCATGTAAACCAAATCTGGATCTTGATAATCATTAGAAATGTATATATCCGAATAACCATTCCCATCCAAATCCCCTATGGCAATTCCTAAACCATAGCAATTACTCAGGATACCCGCTTTTTCAGATACATCTTCAAATTTACCGTCCTTATTTTCTAAAAGTACATCTGCATCTTCTCCAAACATTTTAATTCGTCTAAATTCTGAAGCTGTTACTAATTTATCTTCAGGAAGTTTATTCGGGTGATTTAAAACGTATAAATCTAAATCTCCATCATTATCATAATCGAAAAATGCCGAGTGAGTTGAGCGGCGTTGAATATCCACTCCATATTCCGCTCCTTTTTCTGTAAATGTATTATCTTGATTGTTGATGAAAAGTAAGTTACCCATGAGGGTTTTATCTTCAGGGTCTCCTGAACGACAAACATAAATATCTAAAAAACCATCTGCATTAATATCCACCATGTTCACACCTGTATGCCAACCTTCGTTCGCATTCTCATCAAAGGCGGAACTGCTGATATCTTCAAATTCCATGTTGCCTTTATTTAAATAAAGTTTGTCTTGAACTTGATTACCGGCAAAGTAAATATCTGTTAATCCATCATTATTAATATCACCAACAGCTACGCCCGCACCATTATAGATGTACTCATACGTGTAAAAGTTGAATTGTTCATTTTCCTCAACAGTATTGTAAAAATCAATCCCTGTTTTAGAAGCTTCTAAGGTTTCAAATGACATTGATTCCTCCAAACCTACAGTAGAATCAGACCCATCTGTATCTGCATCTGAATTGCCCCCACAAGAAATGAGAATAAAAATTGGAAAAGTAAAGAGTAGCGCCTTTTTCATTGTTCTAATGTTTTAATCCAAAAACAAATATACCAAAATGCTGAAATTAAAACCATACAAAACGATAAGATCAATTCTAAATATCGTTAAAACAATTGCGCGTCATATGCAAATTGATGCACTCGGCGGCGAATCCCGAATTGATAAATACGATTGTTCACGCTGGGATTCACACGATTAGACAGGAATATATACGTAATTTTATTGACAGGATCCATCCAAATGCAGGTACCCGTAAAACCAGTATGACCATAAGTGTCTTGGGGTGCAGAATGGGCACAACCAAAGGCGGAGGTGTTCAATGATGGCTTATTCCACCCAAGACCACGGTGAGAACCAGGTTGAACACTCGTGAATTTTGAAACAGTTTCCGGTTTTAAATACTGTGTGTCGTTATAGGTTCCCTTGCGCAATAACATCTCACCTAAAATGGCTAAATCATTTGCGGTTGAGAAAATTCCAGCGTTACCAGCTATCCCACCATACAAAGCAGCGTTGGGGTCGTGCACGTGTCCATGTAGGAGTTGCTTTCTCCAAAACCGTTCATTTTCCGTAGGCACAATCTCATTTTTTGAAAAATGACTTAGGGGCTTGTATTTTGTGCGCTCCATACCAAGCGTCATATAAAACTTATCGTAAATAAATTCTTTATAAAGATTTCTCGTTTTTAAATCATCCTCCCTTAAGGTGTAGCCATATTTTCCAGGGTTATTTTGAATGATACTTTTAAACAAAAAATAAAGCGTATTCATATTCACATCACTGTACTTATAATTCTTACTAGGATCTAGCCAAATTTGGTTGAGCTTAAGCCACATAGAATCTTGATATATAATGTCTAAAAAGAAATTCTCCGCCACTTCTGTAGAATAAATGGTATCATCAACCATATCACAGAAATAGCGATCATAGCGGCCTATATCTTCTCCTGTATAACGCATGTATTTAATGATTGGAAAACCAGCCGGCATGCCGCTTTTATGGGTGAATAATTCTTGAAAAGTAATGTTCCGGATGGTGTTTGGATAACGCAAGTGATCTTTCAATGAATCTGGCAAATATTTACCTAAACTATCAAGAAGTCCAAAGGCTTCCATTTCATATAATTTCATACCCACCATGGTAGTAGAAACTACTTTAGTTAAGGAAGCTAAATCATAAAGCGATTCGGCGGTAACTGGCTGTGTTCTATCGTATGTATGATATCCAAACGATTTGTCGTAGAAGATGCAGCCATCTTTAGCTATAAGCACTTGGCAACCAGGGAAAGCACGGCCTCCAAGCGCGCCGTGAATTGCATAATCTATTTGGCGAAGGGTATCGCTGCTTAAATTACAAAAAGCCGGATCGGTGCGTGCCAATTTTATTTTTTCAGTTTTAACCCCTTTTACAATCGAATCTTGCGAGACAAAATCACTGTTAAAAACCAATTGACCGGTGCATTGCTGCAATAGGATAGAATAATCTATTTCACCTTTGTTATTTTTAGGTAAATAAATTAGGTTAGGAGTGCTATTTACACGTTCATATAAATCACGATTAGAAAAACATATAATTGTGTTATTATTTTGCTCCAAACTGTCTATTTTACTGAATATTTCCTCCGAAATAGAATCGCCAATAACTACAATTTTCGTTCCTTCCTCTGCTGTTATTTTATCAAAATTTTCCTCCACATTTTTTTGGAATACTTTAAATTTATTCCCGGACTTAACCTTTTTATTTAGAACGATTTTCTCATCCACATATACACTCACGCCGGGGGCAAAAGGAACGGTTTTACTTTTGTTGTTAATGAGTGTTGTAGCCCCATAGAGTAGATTTATTTGCACGGCTTTTTTCTGTTCAGCAATTCCCGCTTTTATAGGCGATTTGACAAGGTTATTCTTGGCTTCCAAAATACGCTTTGTGCTTTCTTCGAAAATTAACTTATTCTCTTCCGTAATTGTCCAATCGCTGAATGGAATACTTTTATTAATATCCTCTTCCATTTTTACAAAAACTAAGTCGCATCCACCGCTCAATTGATTATTTATGGCCTCTGTTTTAGTCGAAATGAGGAACATTCCATCATAATTGGCCGATTCACGAAAGCCATTGAGTTGTACGGTGTCAAATTGAACTAAATCTAGTTGAACAATGTCGGATGAATTACGCAGGGCAAATATGAAGTTATCATAATCTCTTTTGGTATTCTTATCCTCATATGCGGCTTGAACAATATTAATATTGGTTTGGGACTTCCAAGATTCGGTCCATTCATCAAAATCCTTATCTTTTTCAAACCGTTGGCGCAAACTAACTATACCAATCCGATCATTCCCGAAAATTTGAGTGAGGGTAGAGTCTCTATTGTGTGTTGAAGATTTCCAGAAGGGATAATTCGGTAAATCGAAATAATCATGATAGTTGGTATAATATAGCGGTTGAATAATATTGAAGGTATCCAACTTCATTTTAAATCGATTAATGCTATCCACATCCCAATCCATAAATTGAATTCCACCAGGTTCATTAAACCTTACCCAATCGGTTAAACTGTCAATGTTTTGTTGATAGACACTGGGAACTTCAAGCACAATATGTTGATAGTACTGCTGCTTATCGGTTAATTCTCCAAACAATGAATCTGAAACTTTGGATTGCTGCGAAACAGGCTCAACAACTTCATCCGCAACAGGGTCAGTTTTGCAACCCACCAAAATAAGGAGTAATAGTAATGGGACATAAATCAGCTTAAGCTTGGGTATCATTCCTTTACATTTTAAAACAAATGTAGTGAATAAGATGAATTATCGTAGAATTGAGATCATTCCTTCGTAATCATGAATTTGATATTCATGATCTGTGATTTGCACTTTGTATACTACAACGTCATCTGGGACATTATGCCCATTGTAGGTGCCATCCCATTTAAAATACTGATCAGTTGTTTCGTAGATTAACTCACCCCACCTATTAAAAATTTGGAATCTAAATTCAGTCGCCCCTATAACACTTACACCATAGTAATTATTAAACCTTCCATCATCAGGCGTAAAAGCATTTGGTGCATAGAAATAGAATTCGGGCTTCACATAAAGCGGTTTAGTCACCGTGTCGGAACAGCCAATTTCATTGTAAGCAATTAAGGTAATCTCGTACCAGCCCCATGGGCTGTAAGTAGAACTTGGTGAATGCAAATTTGATACCTCTCCGTTTCCAAGATCCCAATCCCAAGTTACTCCGCCAACAGTCGTGTTTTGGAATGACACCAACAAACCTTCCATTGGGTCATTACTCAAAATATTAAAATTAGCATCCGGTCTTACTACTTCTACAGTCGTCATACCTTCAATAGAATATGTATGGCAAGCATCTTCAACAGAAACCGTATAAGTAGTGGTATTATTAGGCGACACATTTACATCAGGTGTTGTTTCACCAGAATGCATCCAGTAATAGGTATAATCTGCTAAACCTTCAGTTGCAATCACCCAAATATTAGCCGTGTCACCAGGGCAAATTAATTGGCCTGGACTCATTTCTAATTCTAATACAGAAGCAATCACGGTCACAGTAATGTCTTTCGTTAATTCAGTTCCACATCCATCCGTAATTACCAATGTATATGTTGTGGTAACAAAAGGTGAAACGTTGACAAATGGACCAGAAGATAGCAGTGTTCCACCATCAAACCATTCATAAGTATAAGTTCCTTCACCGCCATAAGGTTCAGAGATAAGTACTAATGGAGTATTCGGGCAAAGCACAGAAGTGTCTGGAGTTGAGTTAACTGATAATGGCGGGTAAACTGGAACTGTTACTGTTCCAGAAGCGGTTACCGGCACACCAATACAAACATCATTTACGGTGACCGAGTAAGTTGTTGTGACACCGGGACTAACTGTTATCGTTGGTCCTGAGCCTCCAGTATCCCAATCATACGTATAGTCAGGCAATCCTCCCGTAACATTCACGACCAATTCGACCTCATCTAAGGGACAATGCACTTCAACATCAACAATAGTGGCAACAACTGGCTCTACGTCTTTAATGAAGAGTTCAACGGATACAAAATTATCTTCTCCACAAGGGTCAGGATAATTTAATTCAATAATTAAGTTCTCTGTTCCTTCAATCAACGCGTCTCCCAGAATATCAAAATCAAAAACTACGGTTTCCTGTCCGACTGAAAAATTAATATTATCTGGAATGTTTTCGTAATCCACCCCTTCCGCGGCTGTTCCAGATAATAAAACTGGAAGACTTAATGCTTCAGCAGTCTGCGATCTTGTAATGGTTACAGTTGCCTTTTCGCAACCCTCAGCCATTGTCACGCCATCACCATAGCCATTCAAATCCAAATCAGCCTCCATTTCTAATGGTCCATAACTTGCTAAACTATTGGCTTCTAAAAATATTCCAGAATCGTAAGCTTGATCACCTGCATCAGCAATGGCTATTTTCAAATGATATGTTTCACCACATTCTACCTTTGCTACTGCTTCCATTACTATAGTAAATCCGTCATATTGGATATAATAATCGTCGCTGTCATAAGGGGAAGTAGCACCGGTACCATTCTCGTTATAGTAAGCACAATTTTGACATGGTCCCGCATTAGAAGGTCCATTATTAATGTTGTCTATCGAAACTGGACCACCACCACCAGGGATTTGAGCCATATTGTATGTTCCTCCAAAACCGGGGCCGGAGATAAAAAATGCAAACGCATCATTAAATCCTTCATCCACAAATTCAGGATATTCATCCGAACCAAATACATATCGAAAACGCACTGTGTCACTTTGAGGAATAAAATCAAATTCAAGAATTGCAGCATTTTCTGTTTCAACCCCAGCAATCGCGGTTAATGGAGCATAACCCGGTTCGCCGTTTGCTTTACCTGATGACCCAGTGTCATTCGGTCCAAACGGACCACGTTGCTCACCACCAATTCCACCAATTTCATTATTGACCGTTCCAGTAGTTAAGATAATACCACTTGCTAAACCAATATTTGTTGCTGCACCGTTAAACGAACCTATAGCCTCAGTCGCTCCTGTGAAAGTAACTCCAGAAACCTCAACACCATCACCTACCAAAATATCCTCAACCAAAGCGGTAGGAGAAATACCAGTATTTGTGATCAACTGACTATTCGCTGAAAAGCTGAAAAGTAAGAAGCCAAATAAAAGTGATATTTTGGATTGGGTGTTCACTTGTTTAGTTATTGTTTTTATTATTACGGTTTAGAAGGATTTCTCTCCTACTCAAAGTTAATCAAAATCCTCTTGTATATAACGTTTCCATGTATGATTTAGTTGTTAACTTAGATCAAAAAACGAGCCAAGTGTCAGTTTCATTGATTAAAATGCAATTTTGATCCTTAAAAGAGACTATTTTGCCATTTTATACCTTTACATTTGTTAAATATATTGTGAGCTTTTTAGATAAAATAAAGAATTACTTCAAACGTTCAAGAGAAAAACACAAATTAACGTTTATAAATGATAGCAACTATCATGAAAAATGGAGCATAAGGGTTTCCTCGTTAAACTTAGTTTCGCTACTTGGACTTTATACGGTTGTTATTCTTGTTGGCACGCTTTTACTAGTGAGATACACGCCATTAAAATCCCTTTTTGTAAGTGATAATAGTTTTGGCAATGAGCAAGAAATTGAGCGCCAAGGTGAATTAATCGATTCATTATACCGGGCTACAGAATCAAACCAATTCCTTTTAAATAATTTGAACTCGATACTATCGGATGAGGAATTTGAGGTTAGTACGGTCAGTAATTTGGATCAAGAACTAGAGAATTACACGCCAGATTTCTCAAAAAGTATTGCAGATTCAATTTTGAGAAAAAAAGTAGAAAATTCAGAATCTAACAGTGCGCGTTACGGTGAAAGTGAATTCTATAATTTCTTTTTTGCACCCGTCAATGGTCTCGTTTCTCATTCTTTCAACAAAAAAGAAGGGCATTTTGGAGTTGATATTGTGACGCTAAAAGATGAGCCGATCAAAGCTTGTTTGGAAGGCACTATAATTCTAACCGGATGGATTCAGTCTGAAGGAAACGTGGTTGCGATCCAACACAAAGGCGATTTAATTTCAGTATACAAACATTGTTCGGCCATTTTAAAAGGCCGTGGTGAGGAGGTTAAAACGGGCGACCCAATAGCAATTGTCGGTAATTCTGGCGAAAACACAACTGGCCCTCATTTACATTTTGAACTGTGGAAAAAGGGTTGTCTGCTGAACCCTGAAGACTATATTACGTTTTAACCTAAGTTCAATTAATCGTTTGAACATCTAAATGTGTTTTTATTCAAAAAATGTGAGCTGATTTCAGTATTTGAGCTTTATCGGATATTTTAGCACAATTATCGTTGAAACCCTCAGTTTTACGATTCGAATCACTACATTTGTGCCTGTTAAATTTTCGGTTAATGTGGTTTAAACTTTCACAATTTATCCTTCGAAATAGAATTTTGATTCTCTCAATGATATTGGGGGTCACTATATTCTTGGGTTATTTTGCTCTTACCAACATTAAAATTGACAATACCTACGGTACAATGTTACCAAAGGATTCTCAACCTAAAAAAGATTATGAACTACTAAAAAGCTCTTTTGGAGGTAGTGAAGCACTCTTAATTTTTGCGATTCAAACTGAAAACCTTTACCAAAAAGAGAAGTTTCAAGCTTGGTATGATCTGGGAGAGCGCGTGAGTGAGTTTAATGCGGTTGATTCTGTTTTATCTGAAGCACATATTTATCAACTATCAAAAAATAAGGAATTAGAAAATTTTTATTTTGAATCTGTTGTTCAAAGACGCCCCGAAACTCAAGCAGAAATTGACAGCTTGAGACAAATCATTCGAACAAATCCATTATACAGCGACATTTTATATAACGAGGAAACAGATGCTTCCCTGATGATGATTTTCATTAATGAAGCAGTCATGCGGGATATGAAAAAGGCGAATATCCTATTTGACATTGAGGCCCTGTGTTTAGATTATAAAACTTTAATTGGGGAGGTTAGAATTTCGGGAATGCCGCACATTAGGGTTGCGGTTGGTGCGAAACTCAAAGCTGAGCTTGGGCTGTTTATTGGGCTTTCGATAGGAGTAACATCACTCTTACTTTTCATTTTCTTCCGATCCATAAAAATTGTTCTGATAGCCAATACAGTTGTTTTTGCCGGAGTAATTTGGTCATTAGGGAGTATTGGAGCATTAGATTATCAGCTCTCCATTTTAATGGTATTGATTCCGCCTTTGATTATTGTAATTAGTATTCCTAACTGCATTTTCTTGATCAATAAGTTTCATCAAGAAATAAAAATCCATGGAAATAAAGCAAAGGCATTGTCCCGTGTGATACAAAAAATTGGTAACGCAACATTTTTAACCAACCTCACAACGGCACTCGGATTTTCAACATTCATCTTCACCAATTCAGAACGTTTATCAGAGTTTGGTTTAATTGCATCAATCAATATTCTTTTCGTTTTTGTACTTTCAATTACGATTTTACCGATTGTTTTAAGCTATTCAAAAATTCCGAAAAGTAAACACTTAAAACATTTAGAAAAACAGTGGCTTCACTATACTGTTTATAAATTAGAAACGCTGACACTACATAATCGAAAATGGGTTTTCATAGGTTCAGGCGTCGTTGTGATAATTGCATTTCTTGGTGCCCTTCAAATAAAAGCAACGGGGAATATTACAGGGGATTTACCACAGGATGATCAAATTACGAATGATTTGAACTTCATTCAAGATAATTTTGGAGGAGCCATCCCATTTGATATTCTATTGAATACGAAGCAAAAAAACACCTACTTTAATAGATTTGAAGAAATTGATTCCGCGCAACGCTATTTAGACTCCTATGGGAAATTTTCTAAGTCCCTTTCAATTGCAGACGCTATTAAAGTAGCCAATATGGCTTTTAGCAATGATAATCCGGGAAAATTCGAGATTCCTTCTGATGCGAAATTAAACTTAATGCGGCCCTATCTCCAAAATACGGCAAGTGATGCAGCGGGTACGAATGGATTTGTGGATTCAAGTCTCATGATTACTAGAATTACGGCGCAAATACAAGATTTAGGCTCCTACGACATTCAAGAATTAGTTGACAGTATTCGTCCAGGTTTTGAACAGATTATTAATCCCTACAAGGCTGCTACTGACAGTTTATACCCGATTATTATAACACAAGAAGGGGCGGAGAAAAATGCAAGTTTATCTGCATTATACGAAGCGTCACCAGTTGTGTTTAGAGAAATTAAAGCCATGTATCTAGGAGAGAATACGGCTCTGATGGCGGAAATGGATGAAGCCTCATTCGCACCCTACAGCAATGAAGTTGGTTTTAATGACAGCTTATACAAAGCGATTGATTTAAATGAGTGGAGTGTCACCTTTACCGGAACTTCGGTTGTAGCATCAAACGGTACACAATACCTCGTGATTAATTTACTTATTTCCCTAAGTATTGCAATTGTAATGATCGGAATCTTAATGTCAATCCTTTTCCGCTCATGGAGAATGGTACTTGTTTCATTAGTTCCGAATTTTGTGCCACTATTATTTACTGCTGGTGTAATGGGCTTTACAGGTATTCCTATTAAACCTTCAACCTTGTTAGTGTTTAGTATTGCATTTGGTATATCCGTGGATGACACGATTCACTTCTTGGCCAAATTCCGTCAAGAATTAAAAACACATGAGCATGATTTAAGAAAATGTATTCTTTCAGCCTTACGTGAAACCGGTACAAGTATGATTTATACATCTATCGTATTGTTCTTCGGATTCCTGATGTTTGCATTTTCGCAGTTCGGCGGTACAAAAGCATTGGGAATTTTAGTATCTCTCACATTATTAGTAGCCATGTTTGCCAACTTATTGATTTTACCAAGTTTACTCTTGTGGATGGAAAAGAAAATTAGTAATAAAGCATTAGCGGAACCACTCTTCCAATTGTACGACGAAGAAGAAGATATTGAGCTAGAGAATTTAGAGATAGAGACAGATTCTTCTGCCCCAAAGAAAAACATTTTTCAAGAATAGCACCAAATCAATGATGAGATCTTTGTCTATTTATCAGGACTTTGTTGAAGCTGAAATTACGAGCTACAATTTGCCAGCGTCACCAAATAATCTTTACGAACCAATTACTTATTTTTTAGGATTAGGAGGTAAAAGAATGCGCCCTGTCTTGGCCTTAATGAGTGCCGAATTATTTGGCTCTCCGTTTGAAGCTGCGAAGGATGCGGCATTATCAGTTGAGCTATTTCACAATTTCTCACTTATTCATGACGATATTATGGATGCGGCTCCATTGAGACGAGGGCAAGAGACTGTGCATAAGAAATGGAGTGAAAACGTGGGAATTTTAAGTGGTGATGCACTTTTGATAGAAGCGTATAAAACGCTGGCCAACTATCCGCCAGAAATTTTAGCAAAACTCTTACCTGTATTCAATAAAACCGCAACTGAAGTTTGCGAAGGCCAACAATGGGATGTGGATTTTGAAACCATGGAAACTGTTAAAATTGACGCATACATAAAAATGATCGCCTATAAAACTGCTGTTTTAGTAGGTTGTAGCTTAAAAATGGGTGCTATTGTTGCAGGCGCTTCAGATTCTGACGCAAATGATCTTTATGACTTTGGTGTGAACCTAGGATTAGCCTTTCAAATACAAGACGACATATTAGATGTTTATGCGGACCAAAATAAGTTTGGCAAGCAACTGGGTGGCGATATTATTGCAAACAAAAAAACTTTTTTGCTTTTAAAAGCCATGGAGACTGCAAACGAAGCGCAACTTCGAGAACTAAAGGCCTTATCAACAACTGACGATACCGTGCAGAAAATAGACCAAACAATGGCGATTTACGGGGCATTAGATATTAAGGCAAAGGCCACTGATAAAATGAATGAGTATCACGATATGGCCATGGAAAACTTGGCACATATTGCACTTCCTGAAGAAAAGAAAACTCCTTTACGAGATCTTGCAGAATTCTTGTTAGGGCGTGAACACTAGTGCTTTAAATTATAATTAATTTCTATTATAATTTAAAACACCAACCTACAATTCACCCAAGTTTCATCAAAACTGGTTTTGTACTTTTTATAAAAATTAATAGCCGGTTCGTTCCAATCCAGCACTTGCCATTCGAACCGTTTCACCTTTGACTGTTCGGCAATTTCATAAACCCGATCAAACAGCAACTTACCTACTCCTTTTCGGCGCCAAGTTTCTGTCACTAAAAAATCCTCTAAATACAAGCAGCGCCCTTTCCACGTTGAATAGCTAGTGAAATATAATGCAAAGCCAACTACGCTTTGATTCGCCTCTGCTACGATACATTTGAACACGGCGTTTGGTCCAAAGCCATCTTCAATTAGATTTTCAACAGAATTTGTGACTTGATCCGCGGCATGTTCATAAACCGCTAATTCATTAATCAACCGAAAAACAGCATACATATCCGCAGCTTTCGCCTCACGAATATGTATGTTAGTGTTGTTCATACAATTGAATGATTATTGTGCCAAGTTAAACCTTAACGCCAATCCTGCACTTGTATTGGCAGTGTTAAAGGCGGTAGATAATTGTGGTTTGTTTACTACGCGATCAAAGTAAACTGCCACGTTTAAGTTAGGTCCTATATTGTAATCAATTCTTGATTTAATTGAGTACATATCTTGACCGGAAGTTATTTGTTGACTGTTCTCAATGATGTTTCTATTCAAAGCAATATTGCTTCTGATAGATAAATCAAATCGAAGGTTCAAATCACTTTCTGGAGTCTTGCCAAATATCTGGAAAGGTAGTTTAACACCTGAGAATTTATAACCTGTACCAATTACCCATTCCTTACCACGCATCTCCGTAATTTGAAGGTTGGTAACACTTAAAGCGAGCGAGCGATCACGTTTGTATTCGAACTTGGTAATTAATCCATTTTCACCAACAATCCAAGTAGCATCTACTCCTAAGAACGGTGCAAACTGTTCCGTAATAGTTACACTTTGAATTTGTCTGCTCGGGATCAAGTTATTTGAGGCATCCAATTGCGGTACTCCAAACTGGTCAAAAGCAGCTAGGTTCGTTTGATAGTTTGAAACTGAAATGTTTGAACGATAGGCATGTGTCAACGAGAAGTTTCTCACATAGTCTTTCATAAAATCCATTTTAGCTAAACCGTCATACCTAATGTCCCAATTTGGTAAAGGAATTGCTTTGAAAACATCAAAGAATTTAGTCCCAGTTCCTTGACCGGTATATGCCGCCAAGAAAGATCCAATTAATACATCTTGTTGATTTTCTCCATATCCACTATAATAACCATCTGAACCTTCAGTAGTACCATTGTCCTCGCCAAGTTGTGCTGAAACAGTTTGTCTGTAGCCTCTCAAATCTTCAAATACATCAGAGACATAACTCGAGTCTAATTTAGTAAAAGCTGTTTTCCACGTAATGGTTGTGAAACTAATTGAACCTCCATTAATCCTATTTTGGTATTCCCAATCTCCGAATTCAATATCCTCAACTGTTGGAGGAAGTGTATCGTTAAAACGGTAATAACTATTCTCGTTATCAGTCAACTTACGGTCAATTGTCACATTAATTCGTAAATCCTTAAACGGTTCAAATGTTGCTCGAGCATTCATAGACTGGGTATGCGTATTTGTATGCAAGATATTTAAATTCGAATTGCCAACTAACCAACCGTTGCTGGCTGCGAATGGCGCAAATGAATCATAATTACCCCAAGCATCAGTTGGTCTACCCAATAAATCTCTGTTCTGCTGACCTGCCACAAAAGCAAGACCCGGCGATCCAAAATTATCCATTCCCAACACACTAATATCCCCGCCTACTCCGGGAAGCATAATTCCGTCCGTTTCTGCATATGAAAAGGATAAATTTCTGAAAGACATAATCAAACGACCAGTTGTTTTAACGATTGGATGCAAGCCGTCACGTTTCTTCTTTTCCTTTTCACCATCTTTTCCATCTTCACCTTCTTTGTCCTTCTCTTTATCTTTTTTCTTATCGTCTCCGTTTTTCTGGTTCTGCTGTGGCGCATTTCGTCCACCACGACCGCCTTTACCGTCATTATTGATTTTTCGTAAAAGACCGATTTTATTATAAAGCGTAACCATATTTACCTGACCGTTCACAGTGAAATTTCTTGCATTTTGCACTGTATTACCAATGCCTGGAAAGGCCAGAGGCGCACGCATCCAATCATAACTGCTTCGCATTTTCACATTCGCTGTAATCCAGTTAGTGAGCGGTAATTTATCAAAAGGAATTTTATAGGAGATATCATAATTATGCCCATAATTCAAGCCATAGCCTCCAAATTTAACAGAATCGCCATCAAACGGCTCTAAGGCACTTCGAATACTTGATTTGAACAATTGATAATTATTATAGGTTTCCAAATTTTGATCGGCAGAGACATTACCGTCAATTATTCCTTCCGGTTCGCGAATTATTGATCGATTTGAAGCCGAGAATGAAAACTTAATGTTTTTCGATATATCATACTTCAGCTCATAATTACGTGTCCAATTGAAATTTTTCAAATAGGTTGGTCTAAATTGGAAGTTCGTATCCAATGCGTTCCTGTTTTCACGCTCGTTATACATTCTTGAAAGCTCCGTATTAAATCCGAGAGATTTAGGTCCGACGTAAAAATTAAAGTCCTTTATTAAACCAAACCATTTCGATTTTTTCAAGAATTTACTTTTCTTAAACGGTTCAATTAGTAACGGCTTTTTAGAATAGTTATACGTTAATCCACCACGGTAGGTCCTTGTAATATCATATTTCGTGTTAATATCACGTATCTCTAACTCATTGTATGAGTAACTGGCAGACCAGTTTTCGATATCCCAGAAGTGGACTTCTTTCCCGGCGGTTCTTTCTCGCCTTACATTAGTAAAGTTAAAGGATCGCCTAATTGTGGCGTCTCGCGATAAGAACGCTTTTTCCTTCCTATCTTCTTTATCATATTTTGACAGCATTACATCCGGCGCCAAGAGGTCGAACTGCGGCTCAATAATACTCGCCGAATAACCTATGTAGAAAGGAACTTGAACATTGACCTTTCGACCAAGGAATTGACCTAACTCCATATTAGAGGATACATCAAAGCCCATTTGCGTGTCACGTTGTCTTTCACTTACTTTCTTCTCTATACTTCCCCATCCGGGCGTTGAGTAGTTTCCAGACATGTTTACACTTGCAAAATCAGCCAATTGAACATTGACACGAGCTGTTGAAGCCCAACCACCTTTTTGATCAAAGTCTGTTAATCGCAACTCATTCACCCATACCTCAGCACATTTATTCAAACCGTCCTCATTTAACTGCCAAGGGTGATTGCTATCTTTACTTGGATTTCGCACACCAATCATGATGGTTTTCATTCCTTGTAAGTTCGGATTACCTTTTACTTTTATTCGGCGTACCACACCATATTCGTCTGGTAATAAATTCTGAATGTATTCAATAGTGGATGATACTTCGAGGTCATTTCTTCTGATCTTTAGGTTAATCAAAGAATCAAACACGACTTCGAGATTATTCTCTTCCGGCCAAATTCGAGCTTCAGCATCAGTGTCAATAGATGTTAATCCTTTAATTGGATCATAAGTAGTGACTTTTAACGGCATCTCAAATTCATAATAATTGTCTTCAAAATCGGTTCCTAACCTTATGAATACCGTCAATTGATCATCCTTTAAATTATCTGTTGCCCAGCCTGTCCTAAATTGTTGTTCGGCATGTACGAACATTTTTAGTTTTTTGTAGGACCTGACATCAAATTGAACGTTTTTATAAGAAGCTCGCGCCTCTCCGTCTTTCAATCCGCATATTTCCATTGATAAAGATTGCTCATTCAATTGTCTTAAATTGATTGAGCCATTATCTTGCTCACGAATAATTCCTGGAGGAATTACATAAGCCACTGGAAATTTACCTTCATTTTCTTCTAAGTTAACGGCTGCCAAGTTAAATTCGGTCGAATTTGGATCATCCTGAATAACCTCTCCAGGTTCGTTCAAATTAAACAAATACTTTCTCCACTCACCTCTAATAAGTTCAAGTTTAGCAAATCTAAGCACGACCTCATGATCAAAATTATTCATGAACATTCGCATGAAACGGATTGATCTGAAATCTGAAATGCCATTAATAATTGACTCCGGATTTTCAATTGGAATTTTAAATTGATACCAATTCTCAGTTTTACCTGTTACGTCATTTATTTTAACCTCTTGTTTATTGGTAACAAAATTTTGACCCACTTGTAAATCACCAGGGCGCAAACTAACGCGATATTGGAAATAACTTTCTGATTCGCTTAAGTTATTATCTTGATTTAAATCCTCAATATCTGGAGTTTGAGTTCCCCTTGTTGGGTAACCATCCGCATTTACAGTATCCGAAATTTCAGGTGTAGCTGAGTTCCCTTCAGTCCCATTAAAATATTTATACCTTCTTACAATGTCATGATTTGCCGCATCAGAATCATCATCTCTATAATAATTGTAATTATCTGAAGAAGGATCATTTAATAATTTTCCTTTTGCGGCTGGATCTAATGCACTTGCGCTTACCCAGCTCATGAATTCTGAAAAATTGTCAACTTCGCCGTCATCACCGAACCCATCTAGCCCAACATCTTGATAAATTCTTGAAGATGAGTTATTATCAAAGGCATTTACTATGACTTGCTCATTTGAAACCACCGACCAATCAGTTGTATCGTAATCACCTGGATCTTCAACAGTTCCTCCAGTTGGTAATCCATTTTCAAAACTTTTTCTAGAATCTGGTAAAACATCCTCTGAAATATTTCCAAGGTTGAAATACAAGTCACCACCCGATAAATTTACTGTACCTGAATCGGTAGCGTCATCATTAAATGGATCAAGGAGCCAGAATTGAATAAATTGTACGTTTGCCGTTTCAAAATTAGTAGTTGTTAATGCACGCATAATACCTGCCCAACGATCCTCAGGATTTGAAAATGTACCATCTGGCAAAACATCTGCATTTGTAGTATCATAGTTATACGGCCCTCTTTCCTGCGGGTAATAAGCCAAATCAAGCACTGGAATATTATTTAGAGTTCCTTGTGGTGGATTTGATTGTGGGAATAGATCATTTTGCTCTAATTGATGTTGACGAGAGTCTTCTAAAATTGTCGCATTGTCTTTAATATTATCTGGCGTAGTGACTGAGTTTTGGTAAAATGTTGTTGGATCAACTTGATACCATGAAAGGTGCGCACGATTAAATCCGGCTTCTGTTCCTGTTTTAATATTCGCTTCTGGGAATAAACTGTTTTGTCCTTGAGGAATAGAGGCCAAGCGCCATGTTTGAAATTGTTTAATATCAATTGCGCTCTGACTTCCTTCAAAACCATCTATATAAGAAATTCCTTCTTTACTAATGGCACGTTGTGTGCCTGGAATAAGGTATGCAAACTCGCCATAAGCGGTAATTGTTGATTTCTCTTTGGTACTAATTACGGGCAAGAAATCGACCAGTTTTGTTAAAAAAGGTGCATCCGTTCTATAACTAATATCCGTACCCACAACAGAGTTACTAATTGGTTCATCACCAATATTTACCTTTTGCGTTAACGGCTTTTCGGTCAAATTCATGAACGTAGCCCCCACGTTAAAGTCCTTATTAATTTCGTAATTAAAGTGTGCCCCAACGAGAGATTTTGATTGGAAACCAAACAATGAATTACTCTCTAATTGTACTTTAATTGGTGTTTGCGATTCTAAAATTCCTTGATTTAGGATTTTTACACGGCCTAAGTTATAGTCAACCGTATAGTCAACACCTTCTGTTAATTTGGCTCCACCGGCTAACACCGTAACACTTCCTTCTGGAATGTTTAATGAATTCAATGAAATTTCTGAACTTACGGAAGATTTATAACTTCCTTTAATACTAAACCTGTTTTTACTCGGAATTTGTTGGGCAGCAGTTTTAGTTGAGTCATACAACTCGTCAAATACAATCCCGTTGATTTGGATTGGCGCCAATGGATCTGGAACATTTTCTAATTTACCCCTTAAGGTTTGACCAAATGGCTCAATAGTTGTGAAATAGACACGACCTGTCCTTGGATCAACAGTACCTCCATTCACAGCTCTATTACCGTCATATTGAATGGCTACAAAATCAAATCGACCATCCGCATATAAGTCTTGATTCAAGTTTAATCGATCCAAGTCTAGCTGCTGCATTAAAAGAATATCGTCTACTCCTTCGTAAGGCAAATAATTTACGTTTACACTTGTAACCGGGTTATTATACCAAACATCAAATGTGAAGTCACCAGGGCTTACTTGATAAGCACCAATTGAATAAACATTTTTCATCATCAAATCCCACGTTTTATTTTTAGGATTGATAATTGTTGGTTTTAATAGCTTCAAGATTAAAGCACTTTTATTACCCTCCGCAACCGGAACATCAGTTGAAAACTCACCTACTTGGAAAGTTCTACCATTAATGGTGTACTGATAAGCAATACCGAGCACCTCATCTTGATTTAAAGGCGATTTTAAAGACACAAATCCAAGCTGAGCATTATACGTATATTCTTGTTCACTTAATCTTCGAGCGTTCTCCACTTTTTCATAATGAACAGATTGTGCAAACGGACCAGGACTTCCACTATAAGTTGCAAGGGCACTAACTGCAGATGAAAATCCACGTACATCAGGGTTAGATTCTAACTCGGCGTATAAATTATTGGCGCCATTTCGCGGTAGTTCATCACCGATAGGAAGCGGGCCTCCTTCTAAATTCTCAGTTTTTCCTTCACCTAAATCCGTAAATGCAATTACATTACGTGTATCTTCAACACGGTTAATTCGGTTGGTCACCCAAACCTCAATTTTAGTAATGTTTACTTGAGAATTAACGATCGGCATAGTAGACATTCCTTCGTCATAATGCTCGCGGTGATAATAGTTTAAAAAGTAGTGTTTATTTGCCTCGTAATTATCTACTCGCACTTCATAATCTTGAACTTGAGCACCCCCAGCAACATTAATTTCTTGGCGCTTTCCTTTTTGTTGTGATAAAATAGTTTGAACGGTTAAAGCCCCAAATTTTAAATCAGTTCGAATACCGAATAAACTCTGAGAACCTTGAATAAGGGTAGTATTCAACGGTAAACTTACGTTACCTGCCTGAATTTTTTGTATAATTTCATCCTCATAACCTGTATACTCAATTTTAACCTGATTTTGAAAGTTGAATGTTGCTTCCGTATTTTGGCTAATGGTTAATTTTAATTTATCACCAATTTGCCCAACCATATTCAACTGAATTTGTTGTTGAAAGTCAAACGTTGCAACCCTTCTTTGGCGTTCAGGTAATGCAGGGTTATCATAACGAGAAACATTTACTCCAAAAGAAAGTTCAGCCGAACCTTGCGGACGGATATTAATTTCATCTCCTCCAAAAATCACATCAAAGGCTTCTCCACCAACTTTTAATGGTGGAATTACACCGCGAGCATTGTCATTTGTTCCATCAACTTTTTCTAGCCATCCGTCTTCTAACGCTTTTTGTCTTTGATATTCTATGTACTCGGCTTGCGTCATTGAAGTTGGATACCTGTAATATTGGTCTCCAATTTTCTGAACAATCTCATAATTCCCCGTTTCAGGATTGTATACAATATCCGTATTCAGATTTTCTGGGTCTCTTAAGTCAAGCGGAGACCTTTTGCGGTCTGTATAATCCTGATAATCAAAAATGGGGAAAGGCAAATCCACCTTAGGTGAATCCGTCGCAGTTTCGTAGGTGAGCACACCGTCACCTATGTTCTCTTTATTTGCAAAGAGATTCAGTGCTAAACTGATTGTAAATACTAATAAAAAAATTCTTTTCATGTCTACAAATATTCTGATTTTACACAGAATTTTTGGTGTTAGGAATAATCATAGGGCGTGTTGTAACAATCATTCAAAACATGTGGTTTCAGCTTACAGGACCTTAAGGGCCTGTTTTATAATTTCTTCAACAGTTTGGTCTTCTGTCATTATTTTTTTGATGGCTATTTCGGCTCTTTTCTTATCAAAGCCTAAAGACAACAAAGCCGTTAACGCATCATTTTGGTTTGTATTGCTTACAACGACAATATTTTCCGTTCCAAAATCAGATTTTGCAACTTTGTCCTTTAAATCGATAATAACCCTTTGCGCCGTTTTTGCGCCAATTCCTTTTATACTTTGTATCAAACTCACGTCTTCTCCTACAATTCCCGCAGCAATTTCATTAGGCGTTAAAGCAGACAACATGATTATGGCAGTGTTCGCTCCAATTCCTGAAACGGAAATTAAATGATTGAACATTTCTCTCTCTTTCAAACTATGAAAACCATATAGCGTATGCGCATCTTCTCTCACCTGCAATTGTGTGAAAATTTTGATTTTTTCATCCGACCCAAGTTTCGAATACGTGTATAAACTTATTTTCACAAAATAGCCTACGCCCGCGCATTCAACAACAATATTTGTTGGTGTTTTCTCTACGAGGCGGCCATTTAAATGTGTTATCATCTTCTTATTTGGTTTGTGCGTCTAACACGGCTACCTTAACCATGTTTGATATTTCTCTTACACTACTTCCTAATTGCAATACGTGAACGGACTTTTTAATTCCTAATAGAATTGGACCAATTGCATCCACTTCATCATTCATTTCTTGCAGTAACTTATAAGCAATATTACCTGCTGATAAATTTGGAAAAATCAAGGTGTTTACATTTTTGTTTCCCAATGAAGAAAACGAAAATTTCTCCATTCTCAATTCGTTGTTCAATGCAAAATTTGCCTGAATCTCTCCATCAACTACTAAATGAGGATACCTTTCATTAATAATTCCTCTGGCTTTACTCATCTTTTTAGAATCAACTCCCGGAGCCGATCCAAAATTTGAATAAGACAATAAAGCTATTTTTGGCTGCACATTTAATTGGCGTACCTTTTTGGCCACCATATTTGTAATTTCAGACAATTCCTCCGCAGTGGGGTCAAAATTAACCGTAGTATCTGCCAAAAATAAAGGTCCGCGTTTGGTCACCAGCACATACATACCGGCCACTTTATCTACTCCATCCTGTTTTCCAACCACTTGCAAAGCGGGTCGAATTACATCTTTATAATTTCTAGTAATTCCTGAAATTAACGCATCAGCTTCACCAGTTTCCACCATCATTGAACCATAATAGTTCCGCTCACGCATAATCTTACGCGCCTCATGAAGTGTAAAGCCCTTACGCTGTCTTTTTTCAAAGAAAATTTGTCCGAACTCCTCACATTTACCAATCTCCTCTTCTTCTTTCGGATCAATTATAATTGCGTTTTCAAATTCAAGTCCTATTTCTTCAATTAATTCGGCAATTTTTTTCTTGCGCCCTAATAGTATTGGTTGCGCGTAGCCCTCTTCCTCGGCTAAATATGCCGCTTTTAAAACTTTATAATTATCAGCCTCAGCAAAAACCACCTTTTTAGGATTTTTAATGGCTTTCTCAGTTAACACATTCAAGAGCTTATTATCTAAGCCTAACCTACGCCTTAACTCAGATTCATACGCTTCCCAATCATCAATCGGCTGCTGAGCCACGCCCGATTCCATTGCGGCCCTTGCCACTGCAGGTGAAACAGTTGTGATTAATCTAGAATCCAATGGTTTTGGAATAATTTGCTCAGTTCCAAAAGATATATTTTTCTCACCGTAAGCCTCGTTCACTTCTTCCGGCACAGGCTCCTTAGCCAATGCCGCAATTGCACGCACGGCAGCCAATTTCATAGCTTCGTTTATTCTTGTAGCTCTTACATCCAGTGCTCCTCTGAAAATAAAAGGGAAACCCAGGACATTATTCACTTGATTTGGATTGTCTGAACGACCAGTTGCCATAATAATATCCGTTCTTACCGAAATGGCATCATTATAAGAAATTTCAGGGTCAGGATTAGCCAGTGCAAAAACAATTGGATTTTCGGGCATTGATTTCACCATTTCTTTCGAAACAATTCCCCCCTTGGACAATCCAAGGAATACGTCCGCCATTTTCATGGCATCTATTAAAGAAACGTCTTTTTCATGAATAGCAAACTCTGATTTATATTTATCAAGATCTTCACGCAACTTAGACAACAAACCTTTGCTATCGTACATGAAAATATTTTCCAGTTTCGCGCCCAATGCCAAATATAGTTTTGCACAAGAAAAAGCTGCAGCCCCTGCTCCAACAACTACTATTTTAACGTTTTGAATCTGTTTTTCTGCTAGTTCGAGTGCATTTAACAATGCGGCGCTCGAAATAATAGCGGTCCCATGCTGATCATCATGCATGATTGGAATATTCAGTTCTTCTTTCAATCTCCGCTCAATCTCGAAAGCTTCAGGCGCCTTAATGTCCTCTAAATTAATTCCACCGAAAGTAGGCGCAATTGCCTTTACTGTTGAAATGAACAATTCAGGATCACTGGCATCAACTTCAATATCAAATACATCAATATCAGCAAAAATCTTGAACAAAAGCCCTTTACCTTCCATCACAGGCTTAGAAGCTTCTGGTCCAATATCTCCCAGTCCTAATACCGCCGTACCGTTAGAAATAACAGCAACTAAATTGCCTTTAGCAGTATATTTATAGACGTCCGCCTTATTCTCTGCAATTGCCAAACATGGATCGGCAACACCTGGCGAATAAGCTAAGGATAAATCCCTTTGAGAGCTATATGGCTTAGTTGGTACTACCTCTATCTTACCTGGACGACCATTTGCATGGTAATCTAACGCGTCCTGTTTTCTGATTTTGGCCATTAATATCTCCTTTTGATTAAGCTGGCAAATATAGGAAAATATAGCTGAAACAGATCGATAAACATGTATGAAAAGCCCTGTCCAGCATTAATTAAAGACACGCTTCATACTATTTGATTTTATTCGTTAAATTAGTACATCAAAAAACGTCGTCTTCTTTGTGGAAAAGTCAAGAAAAAAAGTAGTGATATTAAGCGGTGCCGGAATCAGTGCTGAGAGCGGACTGAGTGCATTTCGTGACAATGACGGCTTATGGGAAAAATACGACATAAACCAGGTGGCGACGATAGACGCTTGGCATAAAAACCCTGCCCTTGTTCTTTCATTTTATGATGCGCGCAGGATTCAAGTTTTAAAGGCTGTTCCAAATGCCGCACATTTTGCCTTGGCTGAGTTAGAAAAGCACTTTGATGTTGTAATCATCACGCAAAACATTGATGATTTGCATGAGCGATCTGGCTCTACAAATGTCCTGCACTTGCACGGTGAAATTCTTAAAGGACGCAGCGTAAAGAATGACGCCAATTTATATGATATTAGTGAAAATATAAAATTAGGCGATTTAGCACCAGACGGTCATCAAATGCGACCGCATATTGTTTGGTTTGGAGAACAAGTACCAAAAATGTTGGATGCGGAACATATTGTAAAACAATCTGATATCTTAATTGTTGTTGGTACTTCCTTAAATGTATACCCTGCAGCTGGCTTGCGCTATGCTTGCCCGGATGAAAGTGCCAAATTTATAGTGGATCCAAACAACTTGCTTTTAGGTGAACAGCAATTCATACATTTCCAAGGTTCGGCCACAGAAAAGATTCCTTTGCTCGTCAATCAATTGATTCGAGATTACAAGAATTCATAAAAAAAGGTCAACCCGCTTGAAGCAGACTGACCTTTCGTATTTTTTGTGAATGACTTAGTGTCTCACTATAAGCTTTTTTGTTTCCAAGATATTTCCTTCTTTCAAAATAGAATAAAAGTAAACACCATTCGGCAATTTATTAACAGCTACTTCATTCGTCCCCGCTGATAAAGCAGTAATAACTACAGCCTCGCCTAAAATGTTATACAAAGTGAAATTAACATTGTTGTGCTCGTTTTCCATTTGTACCTTAACAAAGTCAGAAGCAGGATTAGGATAAACTGAAACACTCACTTTAATATCTTCTTTAATGCTCACTGTAGAACAATAAAATACATCAACAGAATCTCTTCGAACATCCGAATCATCAATTACATAATAACGATATTGTGCACAACCAGAAAATCCGTTAGTTACGTGGTAAGTTGCTAACCAGCCTCTATTCCCATCATCTAAATCACTAGCGTCTGGAGTAATGAAAGGGTTTTCTGGAGACACTGCTCCTGCAGAATAGCAAGCACCTGTTTCAGGATTTGCACCCCAACACAAATAATCTTCAGTTCCTTCTAATTCGGTAATTTTAATACGCTCAATTCTTAAGTTAAGTGTAGCGCCAGAAACATTTTCTACATCAAACTCTTGATGCATGTTCTCCTCTTCCGAATTTAACTCAATCGTTGTTCCAGAAACAACCACATCCCCATCAGGCAAATAGATCTCAATTCCTTGAGCGTTAGCACCCAAAGTAATTGTAAATAACCCTAAATAAGTAAAAATTTTCTTCATAACCTTCATTTATAATAACAAATATACGAAACAATGAGCATAATTCATGCCAATAAAGCAACACCTTAAATGAAAAGCTAAAATTCGAAATTTTAAGATTACAAGGATGACTTTGTAAAATTCTACACAATTTGATTGCTCTTTGATTGCTTTGTGTTAATTTAGTTCAGTAATTATAAATATAAACTAAGAGATTATGAAAATAATAATAATTCCAATGTTGGCTTTAATCACTTCTGGAGCTTACTCGCAAACCTATTTCGAGGATGACTTTTCAGGAGGAATAGGAAGCTGGACTTTGACGGATTCAGATGGAGATGGGTTTGATTGGGCAATAGCCGATTATGGTGCAGGAGATGGACATGGAAATGTTGCTTCATCCGCATCTTGGGACGGCGGAGCAGGAATCTTAACCCCTGACAATTGGATGGTTGCTGGACCTTTTGATTTATCTGCAGCAACAGGTACCGTAGCATTTCAATGGGTAACTAAAGCACAAGATCCGGATTGGACTGGTGAAGAGTACACGGCATATGCTGGCACAAGTGGAGCCATTGGAGATTTAATGACATCTCCTTATTCATTTAATGAAGTTGTTGGCGGAACTGGCGGAGAGTATGTATCACGTTCATTAGACGTTACAGCACTTTCAGGTGAATCTGACGTATATATCGCATTCAGACATCATAATGTGTCTGACGAATTTCGTTTAAATATTGACGACGTTTCTGTTCGTACGTTATTAGATTGGGACCTAAAAATGTTGTCTGTGACTACAGCACCGGTTGTTGAAGAAGGGACTATTAACATTACAGGATCTGTTAAAAACAATGGAGCAAACACGATTACTTCATTCGATTTAGATTGGAATGATGGTACATCTCACAACGAAACAATTACTGAAACAATTGAACCAGGTGAAGTTTATAACTTTACACACCCAACTGCATTAATTGCTGTTAGCGGTGGGTCATACGATATGGATATTTGTGTTGACTTAGCTGATGATGGAGATGCCACGAATGATTGCATTAATGCCATCATTTCTTGTGTATCTGAAATTCCAACAAAATATGTTGTAGGTGAAGAGAAAACTGGAACATGGTGTGGATGGTGTCCACGAGGAACCGTTGCAATGGATGACATGGCAAGCGAACCTTTATGGATTGGAATTGCTGTGCACAATGGTGATCCAATGACCGTTGCTTCTTATGATGCTGGAATTGGAACGTATGTACCTGGTGGTTATCCAGGCGGTGGAGTTGACCGTGTACTCCCAGGAGACCCTTCTGATTTCGCAGCAATGTATGAAGAACGTTCAACTGAAATTCCTCCAGCTTCTATTTATGTTGAAGCAGCTGACATGGGTGACAATATTGAAGTGAAAGTTATCGCATGGTTTGTTGGTGCATTAGAGGGAGATTACCGTTTAGCCGCAGTAATTACTGAAGATGGAGTAACTGGAACTGGTTCTGGATACAATCAAGCAAATTACTACTCTGGTGGTGGTGCTGGTGACATGGGTGGTTACGAAGATTTAACCGATCCTGTTCCTGCTGCTGATATGGTTTATGACCATGTTGCACGTGCACTTGGTGATGATGAAATTTTAGGAACGGCAGGTTCTTTGCCAACATCAATTGCTGCAAGCACTTATGAAGGTTATACTTATACCATTCCTAAAGGCGATTGGGATTTAACTAAATTACATTTTATTGGTATGTTAGTGGATGGTGAAACTGGTGAGATTTTAAATGCTGGAATTACACGCAATCTTTCTGCTTCAGGAATTGAGGAAAATGAAGCGGATTTCAATCTTTCTGTCTATCCAAACCCTTCAACTGATTTGACAAATATTAAAGTAAGTCTAATCGAAACTTCGGATGTGAATGTTGAAATTTACAATGCGTTAGGCGAATTAGTTTATAGCAAAAACACGCAGAACTTAACTGCTGGTGCTTATATTTATTCAGTAGATGTTACTGCTTTTTCAGCAGGAATGTACACTGTTAGAACTGTTGTTAACAATACAGTTCAAACTGCAAAACTTTCTATTCAGTAAGAACTGAATTATAAAAAAAATTTGGGTCTGTTTCGCTTTCTGCGAATCAGACCTTTTTTTTTGAGGCTTAAACTTTGATGGATTGTCTACAAATGGCGAAAAGCAATGGGTACAAATAAAAAGCCTAATTGTTCTTGGGAAATCAACAATAACTCAATTAAGGTATTGTTATGCGAGAAATAAATCGCTATTTTTGATCCTGTCTATCAGTTTGGTCTGATATTTGAATTCAATAAGGAAAAATACAACTATGAAAAAAATAAGTTTACTATTCGCACTAGCTCTTGGAGTAATTGGAGGATCATCATTTATAAATACAGATGATGGAGGACTCGGTAAAACAATGCCATCTGTAATGCTTGAGAACTTAGAAGGAGATCAAATCAATTCGGCAGACCTCGAGAATGGTGGAAATCCAATAATCGTTTCGTTCTGGGCAACATGGTGTAAACCTTGCCGATTGGAATTAAATACAATAATGGATGATTTTGAGGAATTGCAGGACAGCACCGGTGTAAAACTCGTTGCAGTATCAATTGATGATGAGCGTAATAAAAGTAAGGTTAAACCTGTGGTTGAAGCTGAAAGTTGGGATTACGAAATCTGGTTAGATTCAAATAGCGATTTAAAAAGAGCCATGGGCGTTAATTATCCGCCACAGACATTTGTACTCAATGGCGAAGGAAAAATCGTTTATTCTCACGTAGGGTTTGTTCCTGGAGATGAAGAAGACTTATTTGACATTGTTAAAGAATTGCACGAAAAACAAACGCAAGCAGTGGAATAAAAGCCACACCCCCACCCCTATTATTAGTCTAATTCAAATTAAATGAAAAAAATCATCCTGGGATTCTTCGGTTTCGCCTCTTTTTGTTCTTTCGCACAGTTAGGGCAAGGTGGAAATGTAACCGGAAATATTGAATCAAACGTTCAATATTTAAACACAGATACATTAATTGGAGCTACTGCTCCCGACCAACGTGTTGTCGCCAACTCATACATGAATATCAACTATACCGTTGGGAAATTTAGAGCTGGGGCGCGCTTTGAAAGTTATTCCCCTTCGATAGCAGGATACCCAGGTTTTTACTCGGGCAATGGACTACCTTATAAGTATTTCCAATATGCTGGTGACAAAATTACAGTTACCCTTGGTAATTTTTACGAACAATTTGGCAGTGGGCTCATCTTTAGGTCATATGAAGAACGTGCATTAGGCTTAGACAATGCAATGGAAGGAGCCAGCATTCGTTTTTCACCAATTAGGGGTGTTGATTTGAAAGGGTTTATTGGTAGACAACGTGTAAACTTTGTTGACGGTCAACGCTTAAATTCTGATGGACTGGTAAGGGGTGTAGACGGAAGTTTAAACTTAAATCAAATCATTCCCGCGTTCAGCGATTCTAAATTCAAAATATCAATTGCTGGTAGTTTAGTTAGCCGTTATCAAGCCACAAGCAATGACACCTTAATCGTTCCTAAGAACGTTGGTTCATATGGTGGACGTATTGACATGAAATACTCACGCTTTTACTTAAACGCTGAGTATATTCACAAGGATAATGATCCAAACGAACAAAATAACTGGATTTATAATTCTGGTCACGGTGCTATTGTAAATATGGGCTATTCGCAAAAAGGTTTAGGAATTATTTTAACCGCCAAGTCGCTCGACAATATGACATTTAGATCGGATCGGACTGTAATTGGCAATCAAGCCTTTATTAATTATTTACCCGCCACAAGTAATAATCATACTTATAACTTAGCTGGAACACTTTACCCCTATGCTACAAATCTAAATGGAGAGGTAGCTTACCAATTGGACGTATTATATAAGATTCCAAAAAAATCTAAATTAGGAGGGAAATATGGTACATATTTACACTTAAACGTATCATTAGCGACCGACTTTAAACGTGATACTGAAGGTGCAGATTGGCAAAAGAATAGAATTTCTTATCTGGCACAACCTTTTGCTATGACGGATAGTATTTTCAACTTTGATTTTAACTTTCACATCAAACATAAGTTTAACAAGAAGTGGAAAGCGAGCGCTCATTATTATCATTTCATCTATAACAATGATGTAAATGAGGTCACAAAATTAGCCAAGCACTATATCACTTCAGACATAGCTGTTGTTGATGTCTCTTACAAGATTAGTAGAAAACATTCAATTCGTGCTGAATTTCAAGCCTTAGTTACAAAAAAGGATAGAGGGAATTGGGCTACTGCAGTAATAGAATATACTATTTCTCCAAAATGGTTTTTCACCGTGATGGATCAGTACAATTATGGTCATCCGAATGAAGACCTTCGCATACATTATTTATTAGGAGCATTTGGTTATACCCACAATAATTCTCGCTTTATGTTTATGTATGGAAAACAAAGAGAAGGAATACTTTGTGTTGGGGGAGTTTGTAGACCCGTTCCTGCAACGAATGGTTTAACATTCACATTTACTCAAGCATTTTAACATTATTGATATGAAAATTTATATTAAGCTTTTAGGTCTCATAATGATATCAGGTGTTGCTTTCACGACAGCATGCGACAAAGTAGAATTTCCAAATGTGATTATTACGGATTTGGATACAAATTTGTATCCAGGTAATTTCATAGACTATGAATATCCGACATTTGACGAAAACACAAATACACTAAGAAATGTAGTTATTGCTGATTATACAGGACATCAATGTCCGTTTTGTCCTCCGGCAGCTACAATAGCTGAGGAAATTGAAGATGCGCAGCCAGGGCGTGTATTTGTTGCAACAATTCACGCATCTGCAGAACCAGGTGGAGCGGGATCATTTCAGGCGGTAACAGAAGACTTTCCGAGAGATTTTACAAATCCGCAGGGATTAGAAATGGCCTCTGAATTTTTTAACTTGGGAGTTGGTTTTGGTGGGAATCCAAGAGGAAATGTTAACCGTGTTCCTTTTGAAGAAGGACAATTCTTTTCATTCGCTGTAGATTGGTCAGAAAAAACAGATGAAGTTCTCGCTTCAACACTGGATATAAATATTCAAGCAAAATCAAATTATTACCCAGAAACAGATGGCGTGTTTTTACACGTGGAAACTGATATTATTAATGACATTGAAGGAACTTATAATATTGTAGTTTATGCCATAGAAAATTCTTTCGTTTCTCCTCAAAAATTACCGGATAGTTCAACTGATGAAGATTATGTGCATCATGATATTCATATTGGAAATGTATATGAAGAAACATGGGGGCGTGGAATTGCTTCAGAAAACACACTTGGGGGTACCAAAATTTCGAATGAATTTACATATGAAATGCCAGCTGGATTCACAAATGAAGACATGCACTTCTTAATTCTAGTATTCAATCGTGAAACCTATGAAATTGAGCAAGTGATCAAACATGAGTTTTAATTAAGACACTGCTGATTCTACATTCAGCGCAAATAGGACTCTAATTCTATCTTTTTTTTAATCATCGTAAATGTCATTCATTAGTGATATAATGCTACATTGTAGTGTAGAAATCAACTCGATACAATGAAAAAACTCGTCTTTGCAATTATAACCCTCGCTACGTTTTCAGCTACTGCACAAAACAATTTGCGCAGCAGTGTAAGTGGGAATTTTGAAACGAACATGCAAGTTCTAAACGAGGACACCTTAATTGGGGCCTTCGCTCCTACCGAAAAAGCAGTCATGAACACCGTGATGAACATAAATGCTACCGTAGGTAAATTTAGAGCAGGAGTACGTTTTGAAAGCTATTTACCTGCAATTGCAGGATATCCCGTTTTTTATAATGGAACAGGAATAGGTTATCGATTTGCTGAATATGCAGGCGATCAATTAAATATTAAAGTGGGTAATTTTTATGAACAATTTGGTAATGGTATAGCCTTGCGCGCTTATGAAAATGGAGCCTTAGGTATTGATAATTCATTTGATGGAGTAAGCGTGAAATTTATTCCGCGGAAAGGAGTTGAATTAAAAGGGTTGATGGGTCGACAACGTTTTAAATTTAAAGATGGCGTCATAGAAAAATCTAAAGGCATTATTAGAGGTTTGGATTGCGACATTAACTTAAATACACTGATTCCGAGATTTTCGGATTCAAAATTGAAAGTGACAATTGGTGGAAGTTTCGTAAGCAGATATCAAAGTGTAAATGACACAACTCCGCCAAACGTAAACATCTATGCAGGACGAATTGACATGCGTTATCAGCGATTCACCTTTGGCGCTGAGTATGGCTATAAAACAAATGATCCATCATTACAAAACGGATTTGTATATAACCCAGGCCATGGTGCACTAGTTAATTTAGGCTATACACAAAAAGGGTTAGGAATCATTTTAACGGCTCGCTCATTTGATAATTTCCAATTTAGAGGGGATAAAACTGTTTTAGGAAATCAACTCACCACGAATTTCTTACCTGCTACAACAAATAATCACACCTATAACCTAGCAGGTACACTCTATCCTTATGCTGCAAATCCGGCAGGAGAAGTCGCCTTTCAAATGGATGTTTTTTACACGATCAAAAAGAAATCAAAACTTGGCGGGAAGTATGGCACCAAATTACATATGAATGTGTCAGTTGCAACAGACCATATGCGCCATAAAACTGGCACTAACTTTTCGGCAGATGGAATTTCATATATTGGGAAACCATTTGATTTGAATGACAGCCTTTACAATTTCGATTTTAACATACATCTTTCTAAGAAGTTTAGTAAAAAATGGAAAGCGAGTGCACATTATTACCATTTCATCTTTAACAATACTGTAAATCCAGTTACCTTGCTCGCTAAGGGATATATTAAATCGGATATATTTGTTTTAGAAGCACAATATAGAATTGGGCGCAAACATTCAATTAGAGGCGAGATACAAGGCTTATTTACAGAAAAGGACCGAGGAAATTGGGGTGCTGCATTATTAGAATATACCATTTCGCCTAAATGGTTTTTTGCGATACAAGACCAATACAATTTCGGTCATCCAGATCCGGCCTTGCAGCTGCACTATCTGCTCGGTTCATTTGGCTACATTCATAACCAAACACGTTTTATATTTTCATACGGGAAACAACGTGCAGGTATTGTTTGCGTAGGAGGAGTTTGCAGACCTGTGCCAGCCACAAACGGTTTAAGCTTTACAATGACTCATTCATTTTAATAGCGTCGCTCTATATTTAACAAATTTTTGCTAATTAGGTAAAATATAGACGGTCGATACCCGTTTACAACAGTAGACACGTTGTTTGGTTAATTTTTATTCAAGCTTGTTCATAAGTTTGACCTCAAAAACTTGACAAGAACGTGATCTTTTATTACTTTTAAGCAAATCTAAAAATTAACGTCATTATGTTAGAATTGTGCAAAGAGATTCTTATGAAAGTTAGTTTTGACAAAGTTTTATTTCAAAAAGAATTGGCAAAGTCACTCGGTTGGATAAAATCAGAAGAAGTAGAGGGGTTTAAAGAATGGTGCTTAAAAACCTTCGGAAAAAAATACCCTCAAATACTTCAAGTCGAATTTAAAGATTAATTAACTCGGGGATGCAGAAAGCATCCCTTTTTTTTGTCTTGCATTTCGAGAACCTCAATGATCAAGACAAAAAAAAGAAGTAACACCCCAACTTAAACTTGATACGATTTTCTGCGAAAATCACTCAACTTCTTTAACAAACTCAATATTCCGTTTTAAACCTTTGAATTTTGTTCGTTTAATCGCGGAAAGCTTAAAGAGTTCGTTAAACACGTCTTGCGAAAGATCTGCGAGATCTATTCCCGCCAATTTATCGTGAGGCTTAAAAGCATCAACGCTGTGCTTTATAGAGAATCGATTCCAAGGACATACATCCTGACAAATATCACACCCGAACACCCAATCGTCCATTTTACCGCTAAATTCTTTTGGTAAAATTTCATCTTTCAATTCAATAGTAAGGTATGAAATGCATTTTGATCCATCAACAACATTAGGTTGAATAATTGCCTCAGTAGGACAAGCATCAAGACATTTGGTGCAAGAACCGCAATGATCCGACACAGGGAGGTCATATTCCAAATCTACATCCAAAATAATTTCACCAATAAAGAAAAAAGAACCCACCTGCTTTGATAATAAGTTGCCATTTTTACCAACCCAACCTAAACCAGCACGTTCGGCCCAAGCCTTGTCCATGACAGGAGCCGAGTCTGTAAAAACCCTCGAACTCACTTCAGCACCCACCTCGGCTTCAATAAACTTTAGCAAGTCCTTCAATTTATCTTTAATAACAAAATGGTAATCCGTGCCGTAAGCATATTTAGAAATTTTAAGGCCTTTGTTTTCAAACAGATCCTTTTCGGGAAAGTAATTCAACAATACAGAAATCACACTCTTGGCACCATCCACCAATAAAGCCGGATTTAATCGCTTATCAAAGTGATTTTCCATGTAATTCATTTTACCATGGTAACCGTTCTTTAACCAATCTTCAAGGTGTTGTGCTTCTTCTTCTAAAAAAGCGACTTTAGAAATACCACATGATAAAAAACCCAGTTCAGCGGATTTGCTTTTTATTTTCTCACTGAGAATTGCTTTATCCATCAGAAAAGCCCGCTTTGTTGATAACCCAGATCGCGACCTAAATGTTTATAAGCTTTCTCGGTCGCTTTTCGGCCACGAGGTGTTCGCATGAGGTAACCTTCCTTAATCAAATAAGGTTCATACACCTCTTCAATTGTTCCAGGATTCTCACTCACGGCAGTTGCAATAGTCGTCATTCCAACAGGGCCACCATTAAATTTATCAATGATGACTGAAAGGATTTTATTATCCATTTCATCTAAGCCGTTCTGATCAACATTTAACGCCTCTAAGGCAATATTTGCAATTTCTATATCAATGATGCCATTGCCTTTAATTTGTGCAAAATCACGCACCCTGCGTAATAGCGCATTGGCGATTCTTGGAGTTCCGCGGCTACGACGCGCTATTTCCACAGCGGCATTTTCATGAATTTCAACTTTTAAGATACTAGATGCACGGGCCACAATACCCGAAAGAATTTTCACATCATAATATTCGAGGCGAGAATTAATTCCAAAACGGGCACGTAAAGGCGCCGTTAATAAACCAGAGCGAGTAGTAGCACCAATTAGCGTAAATGGATTCAATGAAATTTGAACGGTACGTGCACTTGGACCTGTATCAATCATTATATCGATCATGAAATCTTCCATGGCCGAATACAGATATTCTTCAATAACTGGAGTAAGGCGGTGAATTTCGTCAATGAAAAGCACATCTCCTTCTTCCAAATTTGTTAGTAATCCAGCAAGATCTCCAGGCTTATCCAAAACCGGACCGCTTGTGATTTTTATGCCCACACCCATTTCATTGGCTATAATATTAGCCAATGTTGTTTTTCCCAGTCCAGGGGGGCCATGCAGCAATACATGGTCTAAGGACTCTTCGCGTTGCTTCGCCGCTTCAACAAAAATGGTTAAGTTATCGGTCACTTTATTTTGACCCGCAAAATCTTCAAAAGACTTTGGCCTTAATACATTCTCAATCTCCTGTTCTTGCGAAAATTCCTCCTCGTCTCTATAATCAAATGACTCCAAATTGTACTTTTTTATAAAGATAGAGAAATTAGTTGGTTTGTAGTATTTAGATCGCTGCGCTGTTAGCACTTAGATTGTTCTTCGCCTGAGGCGGTTCGCTGTTAGTGTTTGGTGTTTGGTGTTTGGTGTTAAGTTGTAAGACGTTAATCTGTTGCTTATGTTGTGTGGGTGTTATTTGGTCAGCCTGCTGGCGGATGGATTTGGGTTCCTGACTATCTGAAAGATTTACCTGATCTTTTGCCTATTCCTATTATTGCCTTTTGTCTTTTCCCCAAACAAAAAAACCGCCTTCACAATTAAGTAAAGGCGGTTTTTAAAATTTTATTTTCTATCTATTAATGTTCCTCTTCACCTTCGGCAAGTGGAACAGTTTGTGGGATATAATCTTCAGCAGCACCTGGCTTAGAATAATCATACGGCCATCTGTGTACTTCTGGAATTTCTCCAGGCCAGTTTCCGTGCATGTGTTCTACAGGAGTTGTCCACTCTAATGAGTTTCCTTTCCAAGGATTTTGAACTGCTTTTTGACCTTTAAATGTGCTATAGAAGAAGTTGAATAAGAAAATGGCTTGTGCTAATGCTCCTATAATCGCGAAGATTGAAATAACAACATTTAAATCCATAATCATATCGAACTGATTCGAATCGAATCCTTCATAGACACTATAGTCATAATATCTACGCGGCGCTCCTCCAATTCCAACAAAGTGCATTGGGAAGAATACTCCATAAGCTGAAACTAAGGTCAGCCAGAAATGGACCATACCCAATTTCGCATTCATCATTTTGCCGTACATTTTTGGAAACCAATGATAGACCCCTGCAAACATACCAAAGATGGCTGACAGTCCCATTACAACATGGAAGTGAGCAACAACAAAGTAAGTATCATGCACGGCAATATCTAGCGCTGAATCCGCAAGAATGATTCCAGTTACCCCTCCAGTAATGAATGAAGAAACCAAACCAATTGAGAACAACATTGCTGGTGTGTATTTGATATTACCTCTCCAAAGGGTAGTAATGTAGTTAAATACTTTTATGGCTGATGGTATTGCAATTAAGAGTGTTGTAAATACGAATACACCTCCTAAGAACGGGTTCATTCCCGAAATAAACATGTGGTGACCCCATACGATAAATGATAAGAAACCAATTGCTAGAATTGAACCAATCATTGCGCGGTAACCGAAAATTGGCTTACGTGCGTTTGTTGAAACAATCTCAGAAGTTAAACCTAATGCTGGTAGTAGTACAATGTAAACCTCTGGGTGTCCTAAGAACCAGAATAAGTGTTCAAACAATACTGGTGATCCACCTGACTGCTCTAATACCTCACCTGCGATTATCGTATCATTTACGTAGAAACTAGTCCCTAATGTACGATCCATTAACATTAACACAACCGCAGAAACAAGAACTGGGAAAGAAAGAACACCTAAAACGGCAGTTACAAAGAAAGCCCATATTGTAAGTGGCAATCTTGTCATTTTCATTCCTTTTGTTCGAAGGTTCAATACTGTTACGATATAGTTCAAACTTCCTAATAAAGAAGATGCAACGAAAATCGTCATTGATAATAACCACATGGTCATACCAGCACCTGATCCTGGAATCGCTTCTTCGTATACAGAAAGTGGAGGGTAAACCGTCCAACCAGCCGAAGCGGGTCCAGTTTCTAAGAACAAAGAGTATAACATTAAAATACTGGACAATAAGAACAACCAGTACGAGATCATGTTCAACATTCCAGACGCCATATCTCGCGCACCACATTGAAGCGGAATTAAAAGGTTACTAAAGGTTCCCGATAGTCCACCTGTTAATACAAAGAATACCATGATTGTACCGTGAATGGTAACTAAACCAAGGTACATTCCTCGATCAAGGATTCCTTCAGGTGCCCAAGTATCTCCTAAAAAGAAAGATAAAACACTGTTGCTTTCTCCTGGCCAAGCCAATTGGATTCTAAAAAGAACCGACAGAATAACGGCTACAACAGCCATGAAAATAGCTGTAATCAAGAATTGTTTCCCTATCATTTTATGATCTTGCGAAAAGATGTATTTCGTAATGAAACTCTCCTTGTGATGATGTCCGTGATCAGTATGAGCTGCTGCTGACATAATTTATTCCTTTTTATATAATTTTTTCTATTCTTATTAACCTTACTACTAATGTCCGTGAGAATCGTCGTGATCTTCGCCTTCATGGTTTTCATCATCATCATGATGGTCATCTCCATGTTCATCATGATGAGCTGCTTCTGGCCATTCCATTCTCTCTGTGTCTATATTTGCTGGAGCAACAATAGAATCGTTAATTGCATTTGTAGCTAGTGGTCCATTTTTCCATGAATCAAACTCTTCCTGTGTTTCAACAACAGTTACTGCCATTTTCATATTTGAGTGAGATACACCACAAATTTTATTACACATTAAAACGTAGTTAAAATCAGGATTGTCTACTTTTTTTCTCATTTCAGCCGTTGTGAAAATTGGTTTGATCTTAAGTGACGTTCGCTGACCAGGTACACAGTTCATTTGCGCTCTAAAGTGAGGGAAATAAGCTGAGTGTAAAACATCTCGTGAACGTAAAACAAAGAAGTATTCTTGATCCACAATCATACACAATTCTCTGGTTAAGAAGTCATCTTCGGCGAAAGAGTTAATAGAATCGCCGAACATACCCGTCATGTCCAAAACACGCTCTCTGATTCGTTCTAATTTTTCTACCTTAGCAATCATCTTATTCAAATTCGCTTGCGAATATGCAACTGAATCGTTTGCCTCTTTTCTAATGTTCGCGTCAAGTGCACTAATTTCATTGTTCAATCCGAGTACTCTCCAACGCACACTATTATCAGTTACCAATCCTAGTGGGTTAGCGTATGAATCTCCAGAATTTTTATCCTCTGCAGAACCAACTAATTTATAGTCAGCATAACCTAATTTGTTATCGTCGCCAGAATAACGTACTGTCCAGTCGAACTGCTTCGCATAAAGCTCAACCACAACTGCATCATCAGAAGCAGGTCCAGTAGCCTGATTCCAAGTCATTAAACCTAAAATAATGATTACAGCTAAAACAGCCGCAGGAACAACTGTCCAAATCATTTCCAGTTTATTATCATGCGGAAACCAATGTGCTTTTCGATCTGGATGGTAAGAATATTTCCAAGCAAATACAAATAGTAAACCATTTGTTAAGAAGAAGATTGCAATTACAATAACCCAGTTCACGTTAAATAACCAGTGAATTTCAACACCTACTTCTGACGCTGGTTCTGGCAACATTCCGTTCCCATATGTAGACCACATCCATAAAAAAGATCCAAAGAATATGATCAAGAACACCATCATTAATGATGCGTTGATATTATTAACTCTTAAGTCAATGTCTTCTTCTCTACTACCTCTAATTTTCGAGGAAAGTTCATAAACACGCATTATCTGTGCAATTGCTATGACAGCTAATACGATTACGACTAAAACAACAAATTTCATTCCCATTTCTTCCTTTTTAATCTCGATAATAACTTAAATATGGTGGTGTTTACTTTCGTCCAAATACGGGTGATTCTTCGGCATTAATGGTGCCTTGGTTAACGTGTTTAGAACAAAGTATGTAAATATTCCAGCGAATGTTAAGAACAATCCAATTTCCATAAATCCAATTGTACCATGCTCATGCATTGAACCTGGAGTAATTAACATATATACATCTGTCCAGTGACCAATAATGATTGCAAAACAAACAAACATTAAGATACCTGCATTACGTTTAGCGTCTGCTGACATTAAGATCAACATTGGAATAATGAAGTTAATCATAAACATTCCCCAGAAGATATATGGATAATCAGAAATACGTTCTACGTAATAAATTACTTCCTCAGGAATATCAGCATACCAATATAGCATGAACTGAGAGAAGAATAAATAAGACCACAAGAAGCTTGTTGCGAAGATCCATTTTCCGATATCATGAATATGGCTATCGTTTACTTGTTGTAAGTGTCCTTTTTTCTTTAAGTAAAGTACTACTAATAAAATAGTGGTCATTGCGGTACACCACATTCCGCCAAACACATACCAACCGTAAAGTGTAGAGAACCAGTGTGCATCAATTGACATAATCCAATGCCAAGATGATGTTGAACTAAAGTAACCGAACAATACTAAGAATAAGGCTCCTTTTGAAAAGTTTTTGAAGTGAATTTTTGTTCCACCTTCTAAATCCTCAGCCAAACTTCTTTTTCTGAATCCTTTATAGAACAAGAAGTAAGTTGCAAAATAAATAATTGAAACTACCCAGAAAAATGATTTTGTTAAAAACGGTGCTTTATTGGCAATGATCGGATCGTATGAATGACTTTCGATATCAGTATAAGCTGGATCCATCCACTGGTAAATGTGTCCGGTGTTTACAATGTGTCCGGAAGAATTATTCAATGTTTCCTGTCCAAAAAATCCACCATCAGTAAATGTTAGTACTAAAAAGATAGCCACGAGGATACCAATACCGACTAAGACATAAGAGGCGACTCCCTCAACAACACGTTTAACTGCGACAGACCAACCTGTTTCAGTTGCATACTGCAAAGCCAAGAAGAATAGTGCTCCTAAAGCAATTGCAAAGAAGAAAAATCCATCAATCAGGAAGTTCGACATTAGTCGAGTTCCGAATGAAGCGTCTGCGCTATGTTGAACAATTCCGATAATGAAAGCCAGCAAGCCGACTCCGATTACTCCGAAAATAGTTTTTTTAGCCTTCGTAGAAATTTGAAATTCCATGTACCTTTATTTCTAAATATTATTAAACTTCCTAGTGTTGTGGATCAATAATTGCCGCTGCAGTGTCAATAACTGCATCCAATAATTCGATTCCAATTAGTTCGCCTTCATTCACCATTGCATCTGCATCAGCAGGCGCTAGAGTAGGTTCACCTTGTTCTTTACCAATTAATTTCTCTACATAATGAACTAATTTCCATCTCTCAACTGGATTCACTTGCGAGGCATGTGATCCCATTGCATTTTTACCATAAGTAATTGTATAGTAAATTTCACCCGCAGTTAATTCTGCTTTATATGGTCCGGGAGTTGGGTATTTACCATTACTGTTTGTAATTACTGACCCCTGTCCATCACCAGCTTCACCATGACAATGAATACAGAAAATTCCGAATAGTTCCTCTCCTTCTGCCACTACGTCTTCTGACCATGCAATAGGATTGACATCCGCCTTAGCGCCATCACGACCAGCAGAATCTTGTGCTACTTCGAATAATCCGTGCGTTTTATCAACGCCAATTGGTCCGCCATGGTTATATGGTGTCATATAATTGTTTCCGTTATAAGGAACTGTGCCAAGCGGTGGTAGGTAAGAGAACTTCTCTTCAACCATAGTCTGCGCGTCCTCATCATATCTTCCCTCTACTTCACCGTAATCAACATACGCTTCTACGGCAGGAGAACGATACATGTCAGGCATGTATTCTAACCCTGGAGAATTGCTATCCGCTTTACAAGAAACTAATGTTCCTGATATGGCTATGGACGCTATTGTTAAAATTTTAAATGCTTTCAGTTTCATTTGCTCAATATTATCATTCACTATCAAATGGTACTTTCTCAATTGTTACTTAATAACAACGTAATCTTTCTCTTCAATTTCTATTATCTCAGTTTCCTTAATTTTTGCGTGTAATTCACTCGCAGAAAACTTTGTATTATCTGACAATCTAATTTCCATTACAAAACGATCATCTGTTGTTCTTGGATAAGGATTATCAGCTGGCATTCCTGGTAATGTTTTATTTCTCAATAAATAAGTAATTGCCATTCCGTGTGCTGCAAATAGTACAGTAAACTCAAATGTAATTGGAACAAAGGCAGGAAAGTTCTGCATTAAAGTAAAGTTTGGTTTACCTCCAATATTCATTGGCCAATTGTCAATCATCATATATTTGAATCCGATAACGGCAAGTGCCATTCCTAATAATCCAAACATGAAAGAAACAATTCCTAAACGGGTATGCTTCACTCCAATCACAGGATCAATACCATGAATTGGAAACGGTGAGAACACGTCTGTAATATGAACTCCTTCAGACACTAATTTCTTAGCTCCGTCTAGAAGAACCATATCATCATCATACATTGCGTATATTACTCTGTCAGCCATGTGATTCTTATTTATTCATTAATGTTTTAGCTTGTTCGGCCCAATTATCTCTTTCCGCTCTTCCTGGGAATGTTCCGGTAATTGAGTCTAACAAATCATATTCTGCTTTTGACATTTTACTTACTTGTTCGAAAGTATAGATTCCAATGTCATTCAATGTTCCTTCTAATTTTGGTCCAACTCCACTTATTAATTTCAGATCATCTTTCGAATCAGCAGAACCTTTCCCCAATTTTTCAATTAAGCTAGAAATTCGGTTTTCTTTCTCTTCAGCTGATACTGTTTCGCTAGCTGGTTTAGCTGTTGATTTCAGTGTTTCAACTGGAGGGATAACAACGTCAACTTCAGGAGCTTCCACTTTTGGAGTTTCAATCTCTGCAACAGGAGCAACAACTTCTTGCACTGCAGCAGCCGCCGCCGCAAGAGCTGGGACCGGTTTGTTTCTGCCAGGAGCTGTATCGTTTTTATACGATTCCCCTGAAGATTTTAAGATTGTTTTCAGTTCGGCAATTGGTAAGATTGGGAAATATCGAGCAAATGCCAGATAGAACACAAAGAATAATCCAATTGTACCGATATAGATACCTATATCTACCCAAGTTGGGTGGAACATACTCCAAGAAGAAGGTAAATAATCTTGGTGAAGTGATGTTACAATAATTACAAAGCGCTCAAACCACATTCCGATATTTACGACAATGGAAATAAAGAATGTGAATAATAAACTTCTTCTTAGTTTTTTGAACCACATTAACTGCGGTGAAACAACATTACAAGTCATCATAGCGGCATAAGCCCACCAATATGGTCCAGTTGCTCTATTAATAAATGCATAAGATTCATACTCAACACCAGAATACCATGACATGAAGAGCTCAGTTAAATAAGCTACCCCAACAATTGAACCTGTAACCATAATTACAATGTTCATGTATTCGATATGTTTTACGTGTAGATATGCTTCTAATTTTAGTCCTTTTCGCACCACCAACATTATAGTTTGTACCATGGCAAATCCAGAGAATACCGCACCCGCAACGAAATAAGGTGGGAAAATCGTGGTATGCCAACCAGGTATGACAGAAGTGGCGAAATCAAAAGATACAATAGAGTGAACCGAGAATACCAAAGGAGTTGCCAAACCGGCTAGAACTAATGATACAATTTCAAATCGATTCCAGTGTTTTGCTCTACCCGACCAACCGAATGATAAGATGGAGTACATTTTTTTAGAAACAGGATTTTTAGCACGATCACGAATTGTGGCAAAATCAGGTAAAAGACCAATATACCAGAAAACGAAACCAACCGATAGATAGGTTGAGATCGCAAATACATCCCAAAGAAGCGGGGAGTTAAAGTTTACCCAAAGCGATCCAAATTGATTTGGAATAGGCATAACCCAGTATCCAACCCAAAGACGACCCATGTGAATTAGAGGGAAAAGACCCGCCATAAATACGGCGAAAATTGTCATGGCCTCAGCGGCACGATTAATTGCCATTCTCCATTTCTGACGGAAGAGTAATAATACAGCCGAGATTAATGTTCCGGCGTGACCAATACCTACCCACCAAACGAAGTTAGTAATATCCCAAGCCCATTGTACAGTCTTGTTCAATCCCCAAGTACCGATACCGGTACCTAGCAAGTATAAGATACATCCAATTCCGAATAAACCTAAAATTAGGGCTACTCCAAAAATTACGTACCAAGTTTTTGGAGCCTTTCCTTCGATAGATCGACAGACGTCTTCTGTAATGTCATGATACGTCTTATGACCTAAAATTAACGGTTCTCTAATTGAAGCTTCCTTTTGCATTCGTGTCGTTTTAGTTTTATCTAAAAAATATTATTCTTAATGGCCAGATGGTTGATGATCTCCTTCTCCGTTTCCGTGTCCTGTATCAAGGTCGTGGTTTCCACCATCTCCATGATTGTCGCCTGCGTCATGTCCGGCGTCTCCGTGCTCATCACCATGAGATTCTCCGTGTCCATGTGCTGTTTGAATTTCAACCAACTCTTCGTTCACTTCATTTCTCACTTTTACTTTATACCAAATATTTGGTTTAACTCCAATTTCTTCTAATGCTTGATATGATCTTTTCTCTTCAGAAGACTTACGGATATCAGATTCTACATCATTCCAATCTCCGAAAGTAATTGCGTTAGACGGACATACATCTGAACAAGCAGTTGTAACATCTCCATCAACTAAAGGACGGTATGCTTTCTTAGCAACCAATTTTCCTGTTTGAATTTTCTGAACACAGAAAGAACATTTTTCCATTACCCCTCTCGTTCTTACTACAACGTCTGGATTTAATACCATACGTCCTAGATCATCTTGAGCAGGATTAACTTCTGTGAATTTTCTATAAGAAGGGTAATTAAACCAGTTAAATCGACGTACTTTATAAGGACAGTTATTTGCACAATATCTTGTACCAATACATCTGTTATACGTCATTTGGTTTAAACCTTCATTTGAATGCGTTGTTGCAGCAACCGGACAAACTGTTTCACAAGGTGCGTGATTACAGTGTTGACATAACATAGGCATGTGCGCCACTTTCGGGTTATCAGCAGGTATTTTCAAACCACCGAAACCTTCTTCCGCAAACTCTTCAGGAACTCTTGTTCCAACTGTTGCTTCAATATCCGAAGCATAATATCTATCGATACGCATCCAGTGCATTTCTCTTCCTCTTCTTACCTCATCTCTACCTACTACTGGCACGTTATTTTCAGATCCACAAGCGACAACACAAGATCCACATCCTACACAAAGGTTCAAGTCAATCGACATTCCCCATCTGTGCCCAACATGTTCTACAGGATGCTCTTCCCATAAATCAAATTCCTCAGTTAGTTTCTCTTCATGATCCCAACCTGTATGTAATTTATGTCTGTGGTTATAAGAGTGAGATGGATCAACATGCTCATCTTTATATGTAGCAAACGTTGTTTCTTTCATGATGGAATTTCTTCCCATCACGGTTGAATGCGTTTGAGTACAAGCTAAGGTATATTTATTGCCAGTATCTGTAACAGATGATTCAAACACTTCTGATACTCCACCTTTAGCAATTAAAAAGGCATTTGCTCCAATCATTTCGGTTGAAGCTTCTCCGTAAATACCAGCTTGTTGATAAGCTGATTTACCAATTTTTTCTTGGTTTGCTCCACGACCATATCCATAAGCAACACCAATTGTACCTGGCGTTTGTCCTGGTTGAGGATAAACAGGTAAATCAATTGAAGCATCTCCAACAGCGATAGATACAACACTTTGCTCTTGTCTTTGTCCAACACCTGTATTATACTTTCCTTCCATATCAGAAGGAGCCATAGTAGCATAGTTGTCCCAAGTCACTTTTGAAATTGGATCTGGCAACTCTTGGCACCAAGGATTGTTTGCGTGAATTCCTGAACCTAAACCTGCTTTTTGATAAAACGCGATCTCAGTTCCAACGCCAGTTAAATTCTTTTCAGCCGTTACTGCTTTATTTAAATTACCATTAAATGGCAATGCTGAAGCTGGAACAACAGTGTCAGCGCTACAACTATTGTGAACTGTAGCTGACCAATATGAATGGAAGTCAGTATATTCAGTTTGTCCTGGGTAACCCCATTGCTTCCAAATAGCACTGATATAATCGTGATAATTCTTACTATCTTTTCCAACATGTGAAGCCAAACCAGCCCAAATCATTAAAGATTCAGCTGCAGGACGAGTGTCATGAAGCGGACGGATTGTAGGTTGTGAAACAGAGTAGTGACTTGCTTTAGGGTTAAAATCATTCCATGACTCTAAAGCATGACTATCTGGACAAATGTATTGGAATAAAGACGCTGTTTCATCCGCATATTTTGCCATTGAAACCGTTAAACCAACTTTAGTTAATCCTTGAGCAAAACCTGCGGCATTGCCATAAGAATAAACTGGATTTGTATCCCAAGAAATAATAGCACCAATTTTACCTGCCTGCATGTCTTTTACCAAGGCATCCATTTTAGCATCTTCTGATTGGTGTAAGTTAATTGGGTTGTTTAAGTTAATTGTATTTGAATAGTTGTTCAATTTGCTATTGATAGCATTTACAATAACTTGAACTGATTTTCTATTTGATCCTGCAACGACAATTGACTTGCCTTTAGCAGCTTTTAAATCAATTGCGGCTAATTTAATATTTGCAACAACTGTTTCAGATAAACCTTCAGCACTTGCACTAACGCTTCCACCTATTTCTTTCAATAGTAAAGCTAATACTCTACCTTGTTCAGAAGGTTTAATCATTGAACGTACATCCGCATTTGAACCAGTCATTGACATATTTGTCTCAAATTGGTGATGACGTGACATCCAGTCATTGTCTGGATTTCTTCCTTTTATATAATCTCCTAAGAATTGTGTAGGCAATACCCAAGTATTCATGAAGTCAGCTCCAACACTTACAATTGTTTCAGCTGCAGAGAAATCATAATCAGGAATAATTCTTTTTCCGAAAGATTCCAAGTTAGCTTCGCGCATTCCGTTATAAGAAATAGCGTCAAACTGAACATGTTCAAATTTAGAATTATCAACTGCGGGAACAGCCGCAAGTTCAATATCCTCGGCAGCACCTTCAACAGGTGCCATTTGAACACCTCCGCCAGTTAAGCCAGTTTTCAACTCACCAATAATGGTTTGTGTTGAAGAACTAATAATAGTATTAGATAATAAAACAACTTTCTTCCCTTTATCAACAGAAGATTTTAATTGTTTCATAATGGCTTCATCAGCAGCACCCCAAGTAACAGCTTCACCATTTAATTGAGCATTTTGCAAACGCTCACCATCATATAATGACAATACAGAACTAATAATTCTTGGATTCGTTCCGCCGTTTGTAAAACCGTTCTTTTTATTTCCTTTAATATGAATAGGACGACCTTCACGTGTTTTTACTAAAACACTTGCATAAGATTCACCATCATAATAAGAAGACGCGTACCAATTGGCTACACCCGGAGTAATATCCTCTGGTTTAACTGCATACGGCACTGCCTTAATAACAGGAGCTTCGCAAGCAGCAACAGTAGCTGCAGCAACGCTAAATCCTAGAAACTTTAGAAAATCTCTTCTACCTGTTGATGACTCTTTTAACTTATCTTCAGCCAAAAATTGGTCAACACTTAATTCTTGAGGAAATTCACTTTTCGTCGAAGCTACAAACTCCGGCGTTTCGTTTAATTCATCAAGACCTTTCCAGTATTTTTTATTTGTTCCCATATCTATATATAAGCCTCTTTAATCCTAATTAGTAATGACATTTTGCACATTCCAAGCCACCTAGCTCGCCAACTGTAACAACATCATCTTCTAAATATCTTTTATACGTTTTTTTGTCTTTCAACAAACGTTCATGAATTTCATTATAATAACTTCCGTCAGGCGCACCTGCTAGATCAACACTTGATTGTCTGTGACACTCAATACACCAACCCATTGTTAAAGTAGGTTTTGTGAATTTCACATCATTTTCATCCCAATCATCATCTGTTACACCCACATTATTCAAATCTTCAGTTGACATTACTCTTGCAACGTCTTCTTTTTTCATGTTACCGTGACATTGCTTACAATCGACACCCCCCGCAACAACGTGCTGTGAGTGATTAAAATAAACGTGGTCTGGAAGATTGTGCACTTTCACCCATTTAATAGGCTTTGTTTCACCTGTATACGTTCTAGTATCTACATCATATCCAGCCGCTTCGTAAATCTTAGCGATTTCTGCTGTACCATCACTATCTTTTCCTTCATTCACCGTTTTATGACAGTTCATACAAACGTTTACAGATGGAATTGTAGCATGCTTCGATTTTGTTACTGCGTTGTGACAATATTTGCAGTCAATACCTAAATTACCCGCATGTAGTTCGTGAGAATACGCAATAGGCTGTTCTGGTTTATAATTTTCATATACTCCAAGATCCAACCATTTCACCATTCCAACAGCAAGCAAAAGAATAATGCAACCAAAAACAGTTACACCAAACCAACCTCTGTTATTCCAAGCCCATGAACGTGCAGATTGACCCACAGTTAATTGCTCCGGCTGTTCTTCTCCGTCTTTATCTCTAGCTATAGCTGCTAAGTTTCCTTTAACACCTGCAATAACTGCAATTACAACAATCAACAAACCTGCTAAAAGCCACCAGTATAGAGAAGAAGTTTCAACAGGCCCCTGCGAGGTCATCTCACCCTTTGGTGGTGGAGGTGCAGTAGTCGGCTCATATATCTCTACATAAGCGAAAACGGCATCAATTCCTGCGTCATCTAAATTTTGAGCAGTCATTGCTGTACCATTCCAATCTTTATACAGTTTATTTGCATAAGGATCTCCAGCATCAATAACGCTTTTCGAATTTTTAACCCATTTATAGAAGTTCTCTTCGGAAGAGTTTTCTATCCAGCGCTCCCTAGCACCCTTCAGTGCTGGTCCGGTCATATCCTTATCAGGAAAGTGACATGCGGCACAATTGGCCTTGAATAATGTCTCACCTAATGCAACATCCCCGTCTTGGGCATGAAGATTGTAAGTAAAAGAGAAAAACGCAAGCACCACTAGTGCTAAATGCTTGATTTTGTTAGAGATGAACAAACTTTTTATATTCATTTGAAAAATTTTATTCCTTTTTTCGTTGATATACGCGATACATAATCACGTACAAAATTAGCACAAACTCAGAGTAAGCCTATAGTTTGGGTTACTTTTTGAGAAGTGAAATGCTAATTTAAAACCATTCTAAATAAGCAAATAATCGCAAACTCTTAAAGAATAATAAATTGCACAGTTTGTTTAATAAAAATGATTAAAAGTTGATCACCTTTAGAAACGGTTGAATTGGTATTTTTATACCTTTGTTTAGCAATTGATATAAAGCATATGAAAATAATAGTATTTATAACGGCAATTTTTATTGGAAGCACCTTTGCAAATGCGCAAGATGGTTGGCTTAAATTCCCTATCAACAAAAAAGATTCAGTTCGGGCGCAACCTGTAAAATTGGATTATTCTGCTAAAAAGGGTAAAGTAACGGTGCATAAAGATGCCCGACTAGACAAATTAACCGATTTTGTACGTTCAGGAGAAGAAAGCGTAGAAGGAGTTCAAATTGACGGATATCGCATTGTTATTTTCTTTGATCAAGACAAATCTGCTGTTTCGCAGCAAAAAGCCAATTTTTTAGCTCGTTATAACGAGCATAAAGCCTATGTAGATTATGTAGCGCCAAATTACAGAGTGCGCGTTGGGAACTTTAGAACTCGTTTAGAGGCCGAAAGTTTGAAAGCGGAATTACTTGCATTTTTTCCTACGTCGGTTATTGTAGTGGATAAGATTCAATTACCAAATTTGGAGTAGTCTCGATTTCGATACAATTTAATTTCGGCGTTGTCGAAACTAAATCACTCAATATGACGAGCCTTGACTTTCATTCATCCTGTTTTTTCTAATTATCTCTTGGTTTTTTAAATTTCAGCTTTGTTGTTCTTTTGTGGGCGGACTTTTGATTGTGGTGGTTGCGGGTTTGACCTAGACACTCAGTTTGACTTGGATACGCGACAGGAATCGCGCATCATAGGGATCGCGAACCAGCGGTGCTTTTTTGTTGAAATATAAATTTTCGTTGATTAAATCATTGGGACCAATTGAATGTTTTTTGTTATTAGGGAATTTATGGCATAAAAAAACCCTCGACCTTGAATGTCGAGGGTTTATAATTTATATAACGCTCTTATTATAATTTCGGTGTTACTTCAATTTCTTGATACGCTTCTACAAGGTCACCAACTTTAATGTCGTTGAATTTATCGATATTCAATCCACACTCGTAATTGTTTTTTACTTCTTTCACATCATCTTTGAAACGTTTTAATGAACCTAACAATCCATCAAACTTAACAACTCCATCTCTAATCAATCTTACTTTAGAGTTTCGCATGATTTTACCTTCAGTTACGTAACAACCTGCGATTGTACCAACTTTAGAAATTCTAAATGTTTCTCTAATTTCTGCAACACCCACAATCTCTTCTTTGAATTCAGGAGCAAGCATTCCCTTCATAGCTTCCTCAATCTCTTCAATTGCTTTGTAGATTACAGAATAAAGTCTAATATCAATCCCTTCCAATTCAGCAGCTCGACGCGCAATTGCAGAAGGGCGAACTTGGAACCCGATAATGATACCGTTTGAAGCGCTTGCTAATGTTACATCTGCCTCAGAAATTTGACCAACACCTTTATGAATAACATTGACTTGAATTTTCTCTGTAGACAATTTCAATAATGAATCCGATACGGCCTCAACTGAACCATCAACATCACCTTTAACAATTAAGTTTAATTCTTGGAAGTCTCCAATTTTCAAACGATCGCCTATGATTTCTAATGTTAATTTCTTTTGAGTACGTTGCGCTTGTTCTCTATGCAACTGCTCACGTTTCGAAGCGATTTGTTTTACTTCTCTTTCGTCAGCTAAAATATTGAACTGATCTCCAGCACTTGGCGCGCCATTAAATCCTAAGATTGAAACCGGGGTAGAAGGTCCAGCCTCTTTCACCAATTGACCTTTGTCATTATGCATGGCTTTTACTCTTCCGTAGTTTTTACCCGCAATAATTGGATCACCCACTTTCAAAGTACCAGCTGAAACCAATAAGGTTGTCACATAACCTTTACCTTTGTCTAGTAAAGATTCAACAACTGTTCCGTTTGCACGCTTATTTGGATTTGCCTTCAATTCTAGTAATTCTGCTTCAAGCAATACTTTCTCTAATAATTCTTCAATGTTCTCCCCTTTTTTCGCTGAAATTTCCTGAGACTGGTATTTACCGCCCCATTCCTCAACCAAAATATTCATTTGAGAAAGTTGCTCTTTAATTTTATCTGGATTAGCCCCTACAGTATCAATCTTATTGATTGCGAATACAATTGGCACTTCAGCAGCTTTAGCGTGAGAAATAGCCTCTTTTGTTTGAGGCATTACATCATCATCAGCTGCAATAATAATAATTGCAATGTCTGTTACTTGAGCACCACGAGCACGCATTGCAGTAAAGGCTTCGTGACCGGGTGTATCTAGGAACGTAACTTGTTTTCCACCTTTTGTTTTTACTGAGTACGCACCAATGTGTTGGGTAATTCCCCCCGCCTCACCTTGGATTACATTTGCTTTACGGACATAATCCAATAAAGATGTTTTACCATGATCCACGTGACCCATTACGGTAACTATAGGTGGGCGATCTACTAAATCCTCCGGAGCATCTTCCTCAACTAAGATAGATTCTTGTACCTCAGCACTAATAAATTCAGTTTCGAAACCGAACTCTGTCGCGACAAGGTCAATTGTTTCGCTATCCAAACGTTGGTTAATAGAAGCAAATACGTTCATACTCATACAAGCCGCGATAACTTCAGTCGGGCTAACATTCATCATAGTTGCCAATTGCGAAACCGTTACGAATTCCGTAATTTTCAAGATGCTCTTTTCGAGCTCTTCTTGTTCGAGCTCTTCTGCTCTTTTTTCTGCTACACTTTCTCTTTTCGAACGACGGTGAGCAGCACCTTTTTTCTTACCACCGCCTTGCAATCTTGCAAGCGTTTCTTTAATTTCTTTTTGGATTTCCTTGTCAGTAACGACAGGCTTTTCCTTTTTGCCAAACTTTCCTTTTCCTTTATGAGCCGGTCTGCTCCCTTGACTAGGTGCCGGTCTGTTGGCTTGTTTTTCAACATTAACCTTTTTGATCCGCTTTCTTTTCTTCCGAGAGTTTGAGTCAGAGTTAGGTTTTTCAACCGGTAAAACAATTTTACCAACAACAACAGGACCTGTTAATTTGGCTGAAGTTGCTTTAATAGTCGTAATCGCCTCAGGTTTTTTAGTTTCCTTCGTCGCTTCAGGAGTTACAGCAGGTTTTACCTCTTTTGCAGGCTCCTTTTTAACTGTTTCCTTTTTAACCTCTTTGGCAGCAGGTTCTTCTTTCTTCTTTTTAGCAGGGCGCGTCTTTTGATTAATGGCATCTAAATCAATATTACCGACTACGGCTACTTTTTTAACCTTACTATCTTCCTCAATCTCAGGCTTCTTTTCAACAACAGTCTCCGATTTTTCCTCGGCTACAAGAGGCGGCAGTTCCTCTTTTGGAGTTTCAATCACTTCTGGAGCAACTGGTTTTTCTTCAACGATAATAGGTTCCGGGGCTTTTACCTCTTCAACTACGGGTTCCTCTATGGGCTTAGCCACAGGCTTATCAATAACATGATCGTGCTCATCATCCTCGTCTTCATCCTCGTCATTTACTACCGCGGCGTCTTTTTTCACATCTTTCAACGAAATTGACTCGCGCTTCTCTCTACCAACATCAACGGTCTCAGAGTTTTGCTTCGCCTCTCGGTCATCCGCAAACTCCTCGTCCAATACACCTAAAATATCTGCCTCAATCTTGGTGTTCGGCTTGGAATCTATCTCAATTCCTTTGGTACCAAGAAACTCAACAATAGTAGAAATACTAATGTTGAACTCTTTTGCTACCTTGTTTAACCTTTTTGCCTTACCTGCCATTCTTTGTAAACTTTACTGCCCTTTTAGTTAGGATATCTTACGACTATTCCTTCTATTTGTTACTATAATTCAAACTTTATTCAAATTCTGCCTTCAGTACGCTCAACACGTCTTCAACAGTTTCTAATTCTAGGTCTGTACGTTTTGTTAATTCATCCGCATCTAATCCAAGTACAGATTTTGCAGAATCTAAACCAATTGATTTTAATTCTTTAATCACCCATCCTTCAATTTCATCAGAGAACTCATCTAAATCTACATCTTCAATATCCTCCGCTCCTTCACGATACACATCAATTTCATAGCCACTTAATTTACCAGCTAATTTAATATTGTGTCCGCCTTTACCAATTGCCAATGACACTTGGTCCGTTTTCAAATAAACATCTGCTCTACCAGTTTCATCATCCAATTCAATTGAAGTAATTTTTGCCGGAGACAATGCTCTTTGTATAAATAATTTATCGTTAGATGTATAGTTAATTACATCAATGTTTTCGTTTTTCAATTCACGCACAATTCCGTGAATTCTAGCCCCCTTCATACCGACACATGCTCCAACTGGATCAATTCTGTCATCATAAGACTCAACTGCTACTTTCGCTCTTTCACCTGGTTCTCTTACAATTTTCTTAATTGTTATCAATCCATCAAACACTTCAGGAACTTCTAGTTCGAACAAACGCTCTAAGAATTCTGTTGCTGTTCTTGAAAGAATAATGATCGGACTATTGTTTCTTAAATCAACACGAGCAACAACTGCTCTTACAGATTCACCTTTTTTGAAGTAATCTGATGGGATTTGTTCTTGCTTCGGTAAAATCAACTCATTTCCTTCATCATCCAATACCAAAATTTCTCTTTTCCAAACTTGGTAAACTTCTCCAGTAATAATTTCGCCAATACGTTCTTTGTATTTTTTGTAGATATGATCTTTTTCTAATTCCAAAATACGGGAAATCAAGTTCTGACGCAATGAAAGCACGTTACGTCTTCCAAAGTCATCTAACTTCACCCCTTCCGCAACTTCTTCACCAACTTCAAAATCAGGCTCAATTAAAACGGCTTTTGATAAAGCAATTTCAATGTTTTCATCCTCAACTTCACCATCAGGCACAATTTCTCTGTTAATCCAGATTTCAACATCACCTTTGTCAGGGTTAATAATCACATCAATATGGTCGTCTGTACCATATTTTTTCTTGAGCATTGATCTAAAAACATCTTGCAAGATGTTCATCATTGTCTCTCTGTCAATGTTTTTAAACTCCTTAAATTCCGAAAAGGATTCGATTAATTCCAACGCATTCATCTCTTTGTATTTATGTTTAGTGGTTAGATTTCAAAAGGAAAGTGATACCATTCCTCTTTTCACCCTCCATTTTACTTAAAAAGTAATTATCAATTTAGTTTCTTTTATTTCGCTGTAATTCAGCTTTATTTCATCAGTCACCCACACTTTTTTCTTTTTTCCTTCTAATCTTTTTTTCTCCTTCACCTCAATTAAAACACCTCCTTCATCCGCATTTTTTAAAAGACCTTCAATTGCTCGCCCATGTTCTAAGGTTTGCACTTTAACTTCTTTTCCAATATTTTTTAAATATTGTTTTAATACTCTAAACGGCTGGTCGATACCCGCTGAGGAAACTTCCAAAGAAAAATCTTCTTCCTCACGATCTAAATTGTGTTCGATATTTCTACTTACCGACATACAATCTTCAATGGCAATATTTCCTTCCGCTTTATCAAGCTCTAAAAAAATTTGGTTGCCATTGTTGATTTTTAATTCTACAATGTAAACGCCATTATTAAGCTCTGCAATGCGCTCCTCTGCTAATTCTATTACCGTCTCTTTTTTAATCATTTCCGAAGTACGAAAAGAGGGGACAATTGTCCCCTCTTTTCTTGTTTTCTTGTCTTTTACGGTGCAAATATATATAGATTAAGCCAATTATCCAACGTTTTAGTTAAGATTTTATAGGATGAAAAATTGCACGGGTTTATTTTTAGTCCTGATGGATTATATGCGCCATGATTTTGCTTGGAGATGCATCACTTTCAATACTCATAATTTGAATTTGGATTATATATGTACCATCTTTCAATATATTAGGTACGTAAAGGAGTTCAGAAATTGTTTTATGCGTCTGCGGATTTTCAGGATAGTTCCAAAAAGCCTTATGTGCAATTAGCAATCCATTGTCCAATTCTCTATCTAAAGAAGGAACGTCAACCATTAAATGATCCACCTTTAATTGATTAATTAAATCTATTGCTCCTTTTGTGAGGTATGTTGGGTTAGAGTTTGAGTATTGCTGGTGTATTTTAGTGCTATTATTCTCAAGGGTTCTTATAATTAATGTCTTTTCGCCTGACCAATTCTTAGTCGCATCTTCAATTTGGTGCCGATCAATAATTTGATCATTTTCTTGAAATTCTTCATTCCAAAATTCACTTGGTTTAATAGAAATGACTTTAGCGTAAAAATGAAACTCTTTTAAACACTGATTAATCGTGTAGTCCTCTTTTGAGATATGACCCACGCATTCTGTATGCGTTCCGTTACCATGTGGATTCAATTTTATGTTTCTGAAATTGACAGCTCCGCCTCGATTTACATCTCCAATAAACTGATCATTAATTACTGGTTCAATTGAAACAGGAGGACAATACCAAGCATTTACATTACTCTCCCCTGTTATAATAGGAATGGACAAATCAATCCCTTCTTCAGTTAAAATGTATTGGGATTTATTGATGTAGAAACGCATTTATATATTCTAAGTGAATTCAAATATACGCTAAAAATAAAATTCAGTTACAGACATTGAGTTTCTGAATTCACATGTCATGAATAATAAATATCTTTGCAAGTGAAATAAACTTATGGCCAAACACAAACTGATATTAGATGATGATTTTTCATTCGACCTAATTGGCATTTGCTCAAGTAATGCCGATTATCGATTAACTTGGGGCATTAACAAAGGTTTGTCTATTGCATTACATAAAGATGAAGATTTAAGTTTACATGTAAAAAAGGAAGGCGATCATTTATTCTCATTCTATTCCTACTATGATGAGTTTGAGCATATCGAATATTATCTGGTTAAAAACGTCTCCAATAACTACCGTCACCTGATACCAGAAAAGAACCAAGTAGACTATTTTTTAGTTATCAAGAATAACTTTACTCTTGAAATTAATGATATCTTGGCGTCCCTTAAACGGGTTGAGAGTATCTTAACTGCGTTTATTTTTGACCCGGACGAATTAAAATCAAAAGCGAATTTGGTGTTCTGATCTCGATACGGTATTTCGAGAGCCTCAATGTCCTCTCGCCATGCAATGTTATCATGGTGGTTGTGCATCACAAGCACTCGATCTGACACACCTCTTGATACTTTAGCTCGATTGCGAACAAAAATCCATTTTATTCGTATTGTAATAAGTTAGCCCACGGAATTTAAAAAAGAACTTTCATCCTTTTAGTTAAAGATGAGAGAAATAGATAAAAAATTAATAAATGAAAAAGACGAAAATAGTAGCAACAATGGGACCAGCATCTACTTCTTCAAAGGAAGTATTGCGTCAAATGATAATGGCAGGTGTTAATGTTTGTCGATTAAACTTTTCGCATGGCACACATACGAATCATTTGAACACCATTAAAATGATTCGAGAAATAAATAAAGAAGAAGGATTTCACATTTCGATATTAGCGGATTTACAAGGTCCAAAAATTAGAATTGGCGAGGTAGCGGATAATGGAGTAAAATTAGTGGATGGCGAATCACTCATCATCACTACAAAGGAATGTTTAGGCACCAGTGAAAAAGTGTTTATCACCTACCAAGAATTTCCTAAAGACGTATCAATTGGTGATTTGGTTTTAATGGATGACGGAAAATTGCAACTGCAGGTCACTGCAACAAATAATAAAGACGAAGTCGTCACAAAGATTATTCATGGCGGAGAGCTTCGTTCAAAAAAAGGAGTTAATCTGCCCAATACTTCAATTTCACTGCCTTGTCTAACTGAAAAAGATCGCGCTGATTTAGAATTTGCTATGGTGCATAAAGTAGATTGGATTGGGCTATCGTTTGTTCGATCAGCACGCGATATTATCGAATTAAAACACATTATACAAATCAACAAATGCCACGCGAAGGTTATTGCTAAAATTGAAAAACCTGAAGCGATTGCGGATATTGAAGACATTATTATTGCTACAGATGCCTTGATGGTAGCCCGCGGAGATTTAGGCGTAGAGGTTCCAATGGAAACTGTTCCGAGTCTACAAAAAATGATGATAAAAAAATGCCGTAAATATGCCAAGCCAACTATTGTAGCCACCCAAATGATGGAAAGTATGATAGAAAATTATACGCCCACTCGAGCTGAAGTTAATGATGTTGCGAATGCAGTTTTAGACGGCGCCGACGCGGTAATGTTGTCAGGCGAAACCTCTGTTGGAAAATTCCCGCTCAAGGTCATCAAAGCCATGAGCAAAATTGTGTTGGAGGTTGAAAAAGAAGATTCCATTTATCACAAAGAAGAATTGCCAGAAAAAAACCAAGAGCGTTTTATCACAGATTCAATTTGCTTTAACGCTACGCGTTTAGCTCAGCGAGTTGAAGCCAGGGGAATAATTACCATGACGTTTTCAGGATACACGGCTTATAAAATTTCATCACAACGCCCAAAATCAGACACGTTTGTGTTCACTGTAAATGAGCAAATTTTGACCCAGTTGAATTTGGTGTGGGGCGTGAAAGGCTATTTCTACGACAAAATGGTAAGTACAGATCATACAATTAGCGACAGTAAGTATATTTTGAAAAAAATGGGACTTGTTGACGACGGCGATATCGTTATTAATATTGCTTCCGTTCCTATTGAAGACAAAGGGAAATCGAATATGGTAAAGTTGAGTTATGTCTAGGCGCGCTTGGCACTTAGATTTGTTTGATGATGTGATGATTTAACTTGGACACGCTATAAAATGCGCACCAGCTGTGGTGGAAAATGCGAATGATTTACGCGGTTGACCTTTATTGATAAATGCTGCTAGAGTTGATTACAGCTGCCCAGCCAAAACAGTTACCAACTTAAATTGTGTCTCGTCTCCATTTGTGTTTTTAACGGATACTAAAATAATGTAGGACCCAATAGCAGCTTTTTCGCCATCATCATTTATTCCGTCCCATGTCAGAACACCGGTTTGGCCAATAAAGTAATTGTCTTTTAACAATCGAATTAGGCGGCCTTGATTATCATAAATGGTTACATCTAAAACATTGTCAGTATCTGTTAAATCAAAATTGATGGTGACCACATCATTATAACCATCATTGTCGGGTGAAAAGAGTTGAGGGTCGATACTAACATCACCGACAGCTAGAGGCATTGCCGCCTGCGAATTTAAGTAACCGGGGGTTCCCCAATCTACATTTTCAGAGGCCGTGTGCCAATTGTCCGGATTATTCATTCCTCCACCAAAGGTTATTCTCTCTAAAGATTTTCCATCTTCGGTGTTTAACAATGCAAAATGAAAATCATCATCATAATGGAAATAATCAATGATTGTTGAATCTCCTCTCAGCAAATAAACCGTTCCTGAGTCATTCGGATAAGTTGGTAATTCTGTATCTATAAAACGTCCAATTCCGTAAATGGCAAAATCATTAATTATATCGGTAGAATCTTCTGTCAACGTCGCATATTCTCCTGGGAATAACAAAAATTGATCTGATCCAATTTGTTCAAAGCTGGTGATGCTATCATCCCAATTTGCCAAATACAGTTGATGCAAGTCCAATATTTTTTCTGACACGTTATACACCTCCACAAAATCAGATCCACCTGTTTTAGGATCGAATAAAATTTCATTTAGAATAATATCCTCCGGCTGAATATCACCTGGTAAACCGAAATGAACAGAATCATGCAATAGATTTCCCCAACAATCTTGACCATCAAATAATCCGAGGATGTATGTTTCGTTTTCAACCAAAGTGAAGGCATTAACCTGATACGTGTCTAGACTTAAAAAGGATCCAGACAATGCACCAACAGAAGGCGAAATTTCTAAGGATATTGGAAATAATGTGTCAAGTGATTCAGAAAAAGTTAAAATAATCTCGGTTTCACTAATCACAGATCGATCGTTAACCGTTGGGCGAGTCACATCATCTTCATCCGTCCAAATTGAGTTTTGCTCGCCGGGTGTTCCTCCATTCGAGTTAATAGATGCTCCCCAATTGTTATAATCGCTGCATGGTGAATTCAAATGTCTTCTTTCCAATGTCCAACCGCCGTAAACTTTCTCAGTATCATCATACCAAAACAGAAAATAATGGATAGAATCTAATTCTAATCCAACATTGTCTTTCAAAACCAAATCATCTTCCGAGTTTGTTAAAGTTGGTAAACCCTCTACTTCTAGATAATTGGTAATCCCAAATAACACCCCTTCATCAGGTCCGCAAATCACCACATATTCATCAGGTCCCAAGATATAGGATTCAAAATCTGCCGTGGAAGAATTATCATTAATGGTCCAATTGGCCAAATCAAAAATCTTATCCGATCGGTTATAGATTTCGAAAAATTCCACTTCAGGCAATTCACTTACAGGATTGGGATCAGCTAAAACCTCAGTAATAATTACATCATTTTCTGCTGCCGTTTCTGGAACAAAATATAAAAAGGGTTGCGTTGCAGGCGATTCGATCGTATTACCATCCAAATCTTCTACATTCTCAACACTCAATTCATAAGTTTCACCATTTGTAAAAGCAGTTGCCATGGTTAAATGCACAAGCGCCGGGTCTACCCCATCCACAGTTGCACCAGTCGGATTTCCAATTCCGCCATCAATCGTATAATTAGAAAGCACAATACTTGTAACTGGATCAACAGGTTCTGAAAACTGCACGTCTAATTCTGTAGCAGAAACTACAGTAACACCTTCTAATACAGGAGGAATTGCATCCACATAGGGGTTTCCTAAATTATCAAAATAAAACAACTCAGAACGAGAAGAAGTGTATTTGCAAAAAACTCCAAAGTAAGTGGTGGTCGTATATGTTGCATCCAAAATTGTCCCTTCCGATACAAAAGCATAACCCCCAAGGGTATCGCGTAATAACTCCCAATTTCCAGCAGCATCTCGCGTTACACGGACACGTACCTCAACATCATCAAGATCTGTGGCATCATCTGTGCCATCAATAATTTCTGTAATACTTTCTCCAGTTTGGCGATATAGGCTAATTTCGTCATCTGTATTTCCGATCATCACAAAATAACCATTCAAACTTTCCTTCAAATTCTCTTGGTCTGAAACTAAATAGACCCGTGTATTGTTGCCAGATGATGGATTAAAGTCCATATTCAACCAAAAATCCCAAGTCACATCATCAATCAAGGTTGTGAAAACAGACAAATACGAAGTGTCTTCTTCGGCAGGAGCCAATAAATGCAGTTGATTTAATTCATCAACTTCGAAATTTGCATCCATTCCTGTCCAAGTTGGATCGACGCTGAAGTCCCCGTCCTCAAAGTCATCAGAGAACTGAGCGCTCGTTATAAACGTCACGAATAAAAAAACGGCTGTTAAATAAAATCTCATAATGGTGCTCTATTCAACTGCTAAATATACTACTTTTGCTTGATCTAAAAAAATTAAGTATGAAAGTAGCAATAGTAGGGGCAACGGGAATGGTTGGAACGGAAATAATTGCCGTTTTAGAAGCTTACAAGTTGCCTGTGGATACATATTATTTTGTTGCATCAGAAAGATCGGCAGGTAAACCGATTCAATTCAACAATGAAACCTATACAATAATTGGTTTGGACGCAGCCGTTGAAAAGCAACCAAACATTGCCATATTTTCAGCAGGAGGAGAAACGTCACTTGAATGGGCGCCTAAATTTGAAGCGGTTGGAACAACAGTTATTGATAATTCGAGCGCATTTAGAATGGATGCTGACAAACGTTTAGTTGTTCCAGAAATTAACGCCAGTTTATTGCAACGCGGAGACAAAATAATTGCCAACCCGAATTGTTCAACTATTCAATTGGTAATGGTTTTAGCACCACTTCATAAAAAATATGGTGTAAAACGCGCAGTTGTTTCTACATATCAGTCCATTTCAGGCTCTGGTATGAAAGCAATGCGCCAATTAGAAAACGAAAAAAACGGTGTAAACGGGGAAATGGCTTATCCTTACCCAATAGACGGGAATTGTTTACCACATTGTGATTCATTTACAGAAAACGGTTATACGAAAGAAGAAATGAAGCTTACCAACGAAACAAAGAAAATACTTGATCCTTCAATCAATGTTACAGCAACGGCAGTCCGTGTTCCAGTTTCAGGAGGGCATTCCGAGGCAGTAAATATCGAATTTGAATCTGACTTTGAATTGGCTGAAGTTCGTAAAATACTTCATGAAACAGAAGGCGTTACTTTAAAAGATAATCCAGATACAAACACTTACCCCATGCCTTTATATGCAAAAGGTAAAGATGACGTTTTTGTAGGCAGAATTCGAAGAGATGAAAGCCAAGCGAATACATTAAACCTTTGGATAGTTGCGGATAACTTGAGAAAAGGAGCGGCGACGAATGCGGTACAGATAGCGGCTTATGTGATTGAGAAGGGTCTAGTTGGCTAGCTTCTCGATACAATTGCTCCTTCGTCACAATCATTCGAAGTGGCTTGTTTGATGATTCGATTATTTGATACTTCTCAATGCAATTGCTCCTTCGTCACAATCACTCGAAGTGAGTTGGTTGATGATTTAATGTAGCTTGAATTGGGGATTCAATGATTTAATGGGCGCTGACTTAGGAACGCGTTCGTTCCTGCCTGGTAGATTTCACGGCGTTGCGTTTTGAAAGTATGCGGACTTTAATTCAGATAATAAATGTGAGCAAAAGACTTGTGTTTACTACTCTATGGAATCTTCTTCCGCTTCTAAATTATCATAAACACGGACGTTATCTCTGTTCATTTTCTTATAATAAACGACTGATAGATCACGGTATTCCATTTCGTTAATGTCGAAATCTTGGACATCTGGATTAATAAGACGGATGTCAATATTGAAGAAGAGCGGCATGATAACTGCATCATCCATCAAAATTTGATCAGCCTGAGCATAAAGTTTCATTCTTTTTTCAGTATCAATTTCAACTAAGGCTTCTTCATACACTTTATCAAAGTCAGGATTTGAATAGCGGAAGTAGTTAATTGAAGACTCTTTTCCTTCAATGATATTTTTACCATGAAATAGGTATAGGAAGTTTGATGGATCTGGATAATCGGCAATCCATCCAAAACGCCAAAAATCTACCTCACCGCGTTCAACTTTTGGATGCAATTCAGACATTGGTATTACATTCAAAGCTATATTAACTCCTAGATTTTTATTCAACATATAAGTGATGGCATCCGCGATTTTTTGATTAACTCCGCCACTTGCGTTTAGGTTCAACGTAATTTCAGGGAAACCTTGCCCATCAGGAAAACCTGCTTCTTCCATCAATTTTTTAGCCTTTTCAGGATTATAATCAAAGCCCGCTACCGTTTCGCTTGGATAACCGGACATTTCAGGAACAAATCCATTATGCGCCGGGCTACCTTCACCCTGCAATACAAAACTTGTTAGTGAATCTCGATCCACAGCATAATTGAAGGCCTGTCTCACTCTCACATCAGAAAACACCTCGCTTGTATATAAAAATCCATAGTATTGGACATTTAAACTGTTGATTGATTGTACTTCAAATTCTTTGTTTAATCCATCTTTTGCCTCTTCTAAACTTCCCATTATATTCTGGATCTCTTCAACAGGTATTCCCCATAGAATGTCTAATTCATCATCTTGAAAAGCTTTTAACTCCGCATTTTTATCTTTAATGAACGAAAATTCTATTTGGTTTAAAAACGGCATTTGATTACCAAATTCATCTTTTCTCCAATAGTTTGGATTTTTTTCAAAAGTAACTTGGGACCCATTTTCGATTAAAGTTGGAATAAATGGTCCAGAGCCCACAATTTTGTTGTGCATACCATCATATCCATAAGCATCAATAGCTTCTTTAGGATAAGCCGCTGCTGCCAAAATGGTTAATAAGTTTGGGAATCCAGAAAATGGATTGATCAATTCTAGTTCTAACGTATAATCATCAATCACTTTAATTCCGGCAACCGAACTTGCACTTCCATCAGCATATTCATTTGCACCAACTAAACGATCTCTAAAAAGAGAAGTCCATTTATTTTCAGGATTATTTGAACATAAAAATTCGAAACAGTATTTAAAGTCATTCGCGTTTACCTCACGCCCTTTGCCATCAGCAAAACATTCATCATCAATAAACTTCACCTCTTTACGAAGATGGAATGTATAGGTTTTTTTATCCTTATCGATATTAAAAGACTCGGCCAAACAAGGTTCAACTTCTAACGTTTTCTGATTTAAACGTAACAAACCTTCATAACCTTGGCTAGCAATATGTGTAGAATAAATATCATTAATTGCCGCAGGAAATAAGCTTGTATAATCTTCAATTGAATTTAATCTTAATATTCCTCCTTCGAATTTCCCCCCTTCAACTTTACTAAGTGCATTTGGATCTGATAAATCGTCATCTCCTTCTTTACTATCACCGCCGCACGAAGCAAGACCGATCAATAAAGCAAGACAGCTAAGCGTATGAATTATTTTCATGAACGTGGTTTAATTTAAGGCAAACAAATATATAAATTCTATTTTAATATTCTACTTTAAATTGTCACTCCTCTTCTTTGCGGATTTCTATGCGTATATCTATCCGGATTTGTAAACCTTAAAGAAAGCTCAAACCCACCGCGATAAGAGGATGCAGCTTTGAGACCTGAAACGCTTATATCGTAAGACATTCCAACTGAAAAAGCCTGAAAATCAAAGAAAACTTGTGGTACAATAGCATCAAAAACGTTGTTCACCCGAAAATTGAGCCCACCAGCCACTGACATATCAGCTGTCATACCCGTCATTTTAGAGCCTGATTTAATCACATATTTCATTATTGCACCAAAAAAGAACTCATGCTGTGGTCCTTGAAATTGTGCTGTAAAATTAGGATATACATATAAATTTGACGCTGGAGTAGCCAAAACTGCAGATGCGTGAAAAGCCACTCGCATTGGGACCCTAGAATTTCCACTTACGGTAAACGCATTCTCTGGTCGATTAATATGATATACTGCAAGGCCTATTTTTGCATCTTGGGCAGCGGCGAAAATTACGCTTCGGTCGTTTTTATGATACCAATAGCCAATACCCGCCGAAAAATCTGAATACTGCTGCGGTAAATACTCAATGCCTTCTCCGTCATATAACGTTGGATCGAAATTCAAACCTGAATATTGACTGCCCCATTGCATGTTAGCGGTACTAATTCCAGATTTTCCAAATGCTCCTTGAACTCCTAGACATAAACGTTGGTTCCTCGATAATTGAATTAAGGATGCAAAACTTGCCCCAATAGTAGTTGTTCCAAGTTGAATATCACCTGAAACATCCTTTGCCATATGAATTCCTAAAGCATAAAACGTGGGTCTTCTTGCACGGCCTTTTGCAAAAGAAACTTCGGCAGATGTGGCGTAAGTTCGAAACGTTTTATTGACTGATCTCCATTGATCTTTCCAGTTCATTGTCGCTCTGACATTGCCACTAAAAGTTCCCGTAAACGCCGGGTTTATTAAAAACTGTGTTCGTGTAAATTGAGAAAAGTGAATATCCTGCGCATTTGAGCAAAAGGGCGCAATTAAAAAGCAGAGATATAGGAGGTGTTTAATCAACTTGGTTTGTATACTTAACGATTAGGGATAAAGTTACCGAATTGTTAAGGTTTATGCAAGTTATTGGTCGATTAGGAATAGTGTTTGGGTTACTTGAAGAAGGATTGTATAGAGATAGTTTTCCGTACTTTGAAGCGCAATTGTAAATTGAGCGCATAAAAAAGCCCAGTCCGCCATAGGTAACTGAGCTCAACTATTATAATAGGATAATTCTTAATATTTCTCAATTACGAAATCTTCCATGAATTTAGTGGTAAAATTCCCTTTTCTGAAATTCTCATCCTTCATTAATTGGATGTGAAAAGGAATGGTTGTTTTAACACCTTCAATGAAATATTCGTCTAGCGCGCGTTCCATTTTTGTTATGGCTTCTTCCCGTGTTTGCGCTACGGTAATCAACTTAGAAATCATTGAATCATAGTACGGAGGAATAACATAACCTGCATAAACATGCGTGTCAATTCTAATTCCGTGGCCACCTGGCTCATGATATTCTATGATTTTTCCTGGGCTTGGTCTAAAATCGTTTAATGGATCCTCTGCGTTAATTCGGCATTGGATGGCGTGCATAGTTGGAAAGTATTCTTTACCAGTAATTTTTTCCCCAGCAGCTAATTTAATTTGCTCTTTAATCAAATCATAATTGATTACCTCTTCGGTAATTGTATGCTCCACCTGAATTCTAGTATTCATTTCCATGAAATAAAAATCACGGTTTTTATCTACCAAGAATTCGACCGTTCCAACCCCTTCATAATTCACCGCCTTGGCAGCTTTGATCGCCGCTTTACCCATTCTTGATCTCAAACGAGTGGTCATAAATGGAGAAGGTGTTTCTTCTACTAATTTTTGGTGTCTTCTTTGAATTGAACAATCTCTTTCAGAAAGGTGGCAAGCGTTACCATATTTATCTCCTGCAATTTGGATTTCAATATGACGTGGCTCTTCAATCAATTTCTCCATGTACATGCCGTCGTTTCCGAAAGCTGCTTTAGATTCTGTTCTAGCAGAATTCCAAGCTTCTTCTAGATCCTCGGCTTTCCAAACTGCACGCATTCCTTTACCGCCACCACCGGCAGTAGCTTTTAGCATTACAGGATATACAATCTCTTCTGCTAATTTTTTAGCCTCAGCAAAATCCTTTAATATTCCCTTGGAACCTGGAATACATGGAACGCCCGCCTTTATCATAGTCGTTTTAGCCGAAGCTTTATCTCCCATACCATCAATCATTTCTGGTGATGCACCAATAAATTTAATTCCGTTTTCTTCGCAAACTTTTGAAAAAGCGGCGTTTTCAGACAAGAATCCATATCCGGGGTGTACAGCATCTGCATTCGTAATTTCACAAGCCGCAATAATTCGTGCTATATCTAAATACGATTCTGAACTTTGAGGAGGACCTATACATACTGCTTCATCCGCAAAACGCACATGTAAGCTGTCGCGATCCGCAGTTGAATATACCGCCACGGTTTTAATCCCCATTTCTTTGCAGGTTCTAATTACACGTAGTGCAATTTCACCTCTATTTGCTATTAATATCTTCTCAAACATTTTTTGCATTAATTATAAAGTCCTGTTTTATACATTTAATGATGAAACGGATCTTTGTTAATACCTATCACTCTTCATTCACTCCTATAAATTGGAGTATTTGTGTGATTTTATGAAGGATCTACCAAAAATAGTGGTTGATCGTACTCAATTGGTGAATTATCTTCAACCAATACTTTAACGATTTTACCAGAAATCTCTGATTCTATTTCGTTAAACAACTTCATTGCTTCAACAACGCAAATAACGTCTCCAACATTAATCGTGTCACCGATATTCACAAACAAATCTTTGTCTGGAGATGGCTTTCTGTAGAAAGTACCAATCATTGGTGATTTAATTTCAACGTAGTTTCCGTTTGCTGCAGAATCAGGTGCCGTCTCAGCTGGAGGTGCAGCTGCAATTGGCGCAGCAGCCACAGGAGGTGCAACTTGCACTGGAGCTTGTTGAACTTGCTGAGGATTTTGAACAATATAATGTTGTTCTTGTGGTCCTGAATCAGTTTTAATGGTGATTTTAAATTCACCTTGTTCAATGCTTACCTCATTAACGCCCGATTTTGACACGAACTTAATTAGGCTTTGAATTTCTTTGCTATCCATACTCATAATCTATTCAATGATTTTTAATTCGACTGGTTAAACTAGTTTTAATTTTTATTGAGCTAATACGCCCATTTTAAATAAATTGCGCCCCACGTGAAGCCACCACCAAATGATGCTAGCACAATGTTGTCGCCTTTTTTTAATTTATCTTCCCATTCCCACAGGCAAAGTGGAATTGTGCCTGCAGTTGTATTTCCATATTTTTGAATGTTGACCATTACCTTTTCTTTACCAAGCCCCATGCGGTTTGCAGTAGCATCAATAATTCTAAGATTTGCTTGATGCGGCACTAACCAAGCAACGTCGTCACTTTCGAGGTTGTTGTTTTCCATGATCTCAGCTGCAACATCAGCCATATTACGTACCGCATTTTTAAATACGGTTTGGCCTTCTTGATATACATACTGTCTGTTTTCATGAACATTTTCAGCTGTCAACGGCTCTTTTGAACCACCAACCTCTTGAAATAAGAATTGTCTTCCCGCTCCATCAGATCTTAAGATAGAATCTTGTAATCCCAATCCTTCTTCGTTCGGCTCTAATAGAACGCCACCACCGCCATCACCAAAAATGATACAGGTTGCGCGGTCTTTATAGTTAATGATACTTGACATGACGTCAGCACCAATTACAATCACTTTATTATATGTTCCATTTTCAACATAAACACGACCCACGTCTAAGGCATATAAAAACCCTGAACATGCCGCACTTAAATCAAATCCCCAAGCGTTTTTACATCCGGCTTTATCACACATAACATTGGCACTGCTTGGGAAACGATAATCACCCGTTATTGATCCAACAACGATCATATCAATCTCTAAAGGAGAAATGCCTCTTTTCTTGCAAATCCCTTCAATGATTTTTACCCCAAAGTCAGAAAGTGCTTCGCCGGGAGCCGCCAATCTTCGTTCCTTGATGCCAGTTCTAGAGGTGATCCACTCATCATTTGTATCCACCATAGTTTCCAAATCTTTGTTTGAAAGGATTTTTTCTGGGACATATCCTTGAACGGAAGTTATAGCTGCTGTAATTTTCGTCATACGATTAATTGGTTATCAAATGTAATCTTTAAGATTACTCTGGCAAATGCTTAATGTAAATGTTTGACATAATTTTAATGGGACTAAATTTATCAAAAAAACCTTAGAATGAACCATTTTTTAGTAATTCTATTGAAAAAATCATCTTTTTCTTCAATTTTCAATAAAACCCCCTTTTTTGGTTTGACAAATAAAACTGGGTTCAAACAGCCTAAAACCAAAAAAAGGATAATAAAAAACATCCCGAAGCACGCCTTTATTATCCTGAATTTTTTATAGAAATGCCGGTTTTACCGACCCTAATTAGGGTTGTATCAAACAGCAATTTCTTTTTCCATTACAACTTTACCTTTATAGTAAAGTTTCCCTTCGTGCCAATGCGCTCTGTGAAACAAATGCGGTTGACCTGTTGTAGGGCAAGTTGAAATATTGTCCGCAACAGCTTTTACGTGTGTTCTTCTTTTATCTCTTCTTTGTTTAGATATTTTTCTCTTAGGATGTGCCATTTTATCTATTTTTTAGACTTTCACTTTAAATCGTCATATGAGCGACTCTTCATTGTTTTTGTCCGATATTCTTATTTCAGTTAATTACTTTAAATCTTTCAATTGTGACCACCTTGGGTCAATTTCATCGTCATCTTCTGGTTTGGCCTGATCGTTTTCAGTTTCGGAGCTATCCGATTCAACCATCAAATAATTATCAATTTCTTTTAGCATTTCTTCATTGCATTCCCCTTCTGGATGAATCCTTCTGGGAGGAAGTAGTAAAGATGTGAATTCAAAAATTGGAATTGTTAGATCAATTTCAACTTCGTTAGGGAGGATACTAATTACTTTTTCATCCCCTAGGTCTTCCTCTGCGAATTTATAAATAACTTCATCTTCTCCTGCAACTGGATATTCAAAACTATCCGTGCATTTGTCGCACATTACTTTAATGTTTCCTTCGGCCTTAAAACTTGCGATCATCATATTGGGTTTCTTTTCAATTAAAAGATCCAAGGTAAGATCTGCGCCTTCTATGTCCGAATATTCAAAATGTTCAAAGAACTCACTCCCTATTTTGTAGTGATAATCGTGCTTACCGTCTAGTAAACTTGAAAATCCAATAACATATTCACTTTTCTTTCCCACATCAAAACAGAGCGCAAAGGTATTAATAATATTTTAATTTCAACAAGCGTTTTTTAATTTCTCTTAGAAATATCTGCAAAAATTTTAAATCTTGCTCTATTTCATGCATAAATCAATGGTCATCAGCCGTTTAGTTAATAGCTAACTATTTTTTAGTGGTTTGTTTTTTAAGCGGATTTTCGTGCAATTCCGCATAACGAAATCTTCGATCATGCACATCACAAGCCAAAAAGTAGGCGTTTCTAAATGATCTGGCTGATGCTTTGTCTTTTCCAGCAATATCGTAAGCCGTGCCATGATCGGGCGAAGTACGCACAATTGGCAGTCCTGCTGTAAAATTTACACCTTCATCAAAAGAGATAGATTTGAATCCTGTTAAACCTTGATCGTGATACATAGATAAGATTGCATCAAAATTCTTAAGGTTAGATGACCCGAAAAAGCCGTCGGAAGAATACGAACCGTAAACCAATTCGCCTTCCTCGCGCAATTTTTGAATAACCGGATTAATGATCTCAATTTCTTCATCCCCTAAAGTTCCACGATCACCAGCATGAGGATTAAGTCCGAGTACCGCAATTTTTGGCTTTTGAATCAAAAAATCTTGACGCAAAGATTGCAACATTAATCGCAATTTATTTTCCACGGCTTCTTTTGTGACCAATGCTGCAACATCCTTTAAAGGCACATGTCCTGTTACCACACCAACGCGCAATGTATCTGCTACCATAAACATTAAAACATCTTCTGTTCCAGACATGCTGGCTAAATATTCAGTATGACCAGGGAATTCGAATCCAGCATCACGCACGCAATCTTTATTGATAGGTGCCGTAACTAATACATCAATCTTTTTATCATTCAAATCCGCCGTAGCTTTTTCTAATGATTTTAACGCATAATTACCTCCGTTTGCATTCTTCTCTCCCATTACAATTTTCACTTCCTCTTCCCAACAGTTAATTAAATTCACCTTTTTAGGCTTTGCCTCTTCTGCATTTTTAATTACTAAATATTGAAAATCTGGCGAATCAATTGTCTTTTCGTGAAATGAAATGGCCTTTGATGATCCGTAAATAATTGGAATCGAGTTCGCATATACTTTCGAGTCTGATAAGGCCTTAATGACAACTTCAAGCCCAATTCCATTAATGTCACCTATAGAAATTCCTACTTTAATCATGTTTAAATTCTTTTTATTTTTTCAATTCATTTGCCTTACTTCGGAAAAATTCCGCCAATAAGCGCACCCCTGCTCCTGTTCCGCCAAGACCTCTATAATTGTCTCTTTTATGCATAAAAGTTGGTCCGGCAATATCCAAATGGATATATGGGTAATCTGTAAAGTGTTCTAAAAACTTGCCTGCTGTAATTAACCCCGCGTATGGACTCCCTAAATTGTTTAAATCTGCAATAGGCGATTTCATCTCTTCAGCATAATCATCCCAAAAAGGAAATTGAACAATACGATCATGCGATTGCATCCCGGCTTTGTCCAATAAAGCAAACTCCTTTTTTAGTGCATTGCCCATGGCACAAATTCCGAATATGCCAATAGCTCTTGCGGCAGACCCTGTTAAGGTAGCTCCATCAATTACCAATTCTGGATCATATTTCTTAGCGTATGCTAAAGCATCTGCCAAAACCATACGACCCTCTGCATCCGTATTTAAAACTTCTACTGTTGTTCCGTCAAACATAGTGACGATATCGCCCGGTACATATGCATTGCCTCCAGGTCTATTATCAGTAGCAGGAATTAATGTGATAACATGCAGTGGTAGTTTTAATTTTGCAATAGCCAAAGTTGCACCAACCATTGCCGCAGCCCCACCCATATCACTTTTCATAAAGTCCATTGAATTGGCAGTTGGCTTTAAACTTAAACCGCCAGTATCATAAACAATTCCCTTACCCACTAATACAATTGGTTTAGAATTCAAGACCTTTTTAGGTTTCCATTCCAAAATTGTAAATGTTGGCGGATCAATAGAACCTTTATTCACTGCCAAGAGTCCGCCCATTTTAAGACTTTCAATCTTAGATTTTTTAAAAACTTCAACCTTAACACCCGCTTTGCCACATTTCTCTTTAATTTCTTCAGATAATTTTGTGGCGGTAAGGTATGAAAGCGGTTCGTTCACCAAATCTCTTGACCAAACTGTTGCATCAATAATGTTTGACACTGATTTTAAATCCGCATCTGCATTGGTAGTCGTTACTTTTGATAAAGTCGTTTTTTCTTTTCGATCTTTCGATAAGTATTTTTCAAATCGGTAAGATGAAAGTGATAATCCTTCAGCAAATAACTCAACACCTGCGGCAGAATCACTAATTATGCTAAGGTTTTTACACTTGTTTTTAGCCACTTCATACACGCTAAAACCATGTTTTCTTGCCGCCTCACGACCTTTACAATCGCTTAATTTTTCAACGATACATACAAATGTGAAAACACCTGCGTTATTTGTAAACGCCCATTTATTGTCTTTTAACTCCGCAACAAAATAAGCACCCTCCTTAGTGGAGAGATTCAACTTTTTAAGTTCACTCAAATTACGAACTAAGAAAACTCTGTTTTCTGATTGAATTTTTGCAGATTTTTTAACGTGAATAAGCATCAAAGAAATTTTTTTGTAAAGGTATCATTTTTTCCACTCAATTAAAATCTGATACAGATTAGTCATTCTCTTCAACTAAATGAGTCCTTTTTACGTTATATAGCAGAAGGTACGATTGCTTTTTCGTATATTTGATATCCTCACAATTAAGAAAAACTGGTGCGTTCCATTACATATCTCATTTTGTTTTTGCTGCTTCCATTAAGCAGCCTTGCAACTCACAATCGCTCAGGTTCAATTAGTTATGTTCATTTATACGGCACGACTTATGAGTTTACGGTAACCACTTGCACCAAATTTCCTACAGAAGCAGATCGTCCAGAATTAGAAGTTCGTTGGGGAGATGGGTCAATTGACACCCTTCCACGCAGCACAAGAGACACTGTTGAAGTCTATAATGTACAGAAAAACACCTATATCGGAATTCATACATTCACAGGACCAGACTCATATATTATTGAGGTTGAAGACCCCAATCGTAATTCTGGTGTGAATAATATTACAAATTCTGTTGACAAGGTCTTTTGCATTCAAACCGAATTAATTATATCCCCTTTCATGGGCTCTCCGAATAACTCATTGATTATAGAAGATTGCCCCTGTCCCGAATTTGCATGTGTCAATCGAATATATTGTTACAATGTATCGGCTTACGACCCAGATGGTGACAGTTTAAGTTATGCATTAGTGCCCTGTCGTGGTGAAAACTGCCTTGAAATGAGCATACCTGCCATTTATCAGTGGCCTCAGGACGTGGGAGGCGGAGTTATGTCCATTGATCCAGTTACAGGTACAATGTGTTGGGATTCACCTGCAGTAAAAGGAGAGTATAATATTGCCATAAAAATTTCTGAATATAGAAACGGATTTTACGTAGGATCAGTGATTCAAGATATGCAGTTTACTGTAGTAGATTGCGCCTATGACCCTCCTTTAGTTGAAGATTTACCAGACACTTGCGTGTTCGCAGGTTCTAGCTTAAGCTTAACAGTTACAGGAAGTGATCCTGCTAATGGGATTACGGTGTCTGCAACAGGAGCCGTTTTTAGCTTGCCAGATAACCCGGCAATATTTATAGAGGATAGCGGGAGTGAAGATGCGACTGGCGTGTTTTTATGGAATCCTGAATGTGCAGAGGCTTCAGCAACCTATTATACAGTTAATGTACATGCAAAAAACAATCATCCTGAACATCAGATAACTGTTTTTTCTAGTTTTAGAATAAAGGTGAATTTACCACCTATTGAAAACTTAACTGTAGACCCAGCAGGTAATACCATGTTATTGGATTGGGATCCGTCGGAATGTGATGGAATTGTGAGCTATAATATTTATCGCTCAATTGACAGTTCGGAGGTGAATGACGAGTGTTGCGAACAAGGTACCCCTGAACTTATGGGTTACGAATTAATTGGAACTTCAAACACCACAGATTATGTGGATACGGATTTGCTTATTGTAGGAAATGAGTATTGTTATATGGTGACCGCAATTAATGAAAGCGGCGTTGAAAGTTGCGTTTCAGAACAAATATGTAATCATTTAAAATTTGAAATTCCAGTTTTAACACATGTCTCAATTTCCATCACCGACCCGGTAGTTGGAGAAGATTCCGTTTATTGGTCTTATCCAAAAGAACTCAATGAAGTTTTATATCCAGGACCTTATCACTATAGACTTTACCGACAAGAAAATTTAGAGGGGCCAAATGAATTGATTTACACATCAGCCGAACAAGTTTCCATCATCAATCCGGATACTGTTTTTTACGATAGTGGTTTAAACACCGAAGACATGCCCTATACCTATCAGGTAGAATTGTATAATGATGGAACATTAATTGGCAGTTCAATCACGGCTTCATCCATTTACATTACGCTAGTGCCAAATGATAATGAATTGGGCATTTTCTGGACAGAAAACACACCATGGACCAATACATTGTACGAGATTTATAGAGAAAACCCGACCGGAAGTGGGGTCTTTGATTTTGTTGGTAGTACAACAAGTATAGGTTATGTCGATACTGGATTAGTGAACGGAGCCACCTATTGTTATAAAATTAAAAGCATTGGTGGTTATACAGCTGATGGAATTGTGAATCCAATTGAAAACTGGTCGCAAGAAACCTGTGGCATTCCCATTGATTTAACACCGCCTTGCCCACCAATATTGACTATAAGTGGGGATTGTGATTTGGAAGAAACGTATTTAAACTGGACCAATCCAAACAATAGTTGTGCTGATGATGTAACACGCTACAACCTTTACTTTGCGCCTTTTGAAGGAGACAGCATTGAATTTTTAACCGCATTCGATAGTGATTTAGACATGTTCTTTACCCATAAAGATAGAGGAAGTATCGCCGGTTGTTATTATGTTACGGCCATTGACTCAATCCAGTATAATAATGAAAGCCTACCTTCTAATATCGTCTGCATTGATAACTGCGACGGTTATTATGAGCTGCCTAATATTTTTAGTCCAGATCAAAATGAGATTAACGATCTTTATCATCCACTGCTTCCTTTCAAGTTTGTTGAGAGCATTGAACTTAAAATTCAAAACCGTTGGGGACAAACTGTATTTGAAACAACAAATCCTTTCATATATTGGGATGGCACGGATCAAGTAAGTGAAAAGCTTTGCCCAGATGGGGTCTACTTTTACACGATTGTTGTAAATGAAATCAAACTTTCTGGTTTAGTTCCTCGGGCATTCCACGGGAATATTCAGATTATAAACAGGGAGTAGTATTCCGCATTTCCTTGTTTTCAGAAAGCTTCAGCATAGCAAAGCGAGAGCCTCAATACTCGGCCTTGATTTTTGCGCTTCGGTTAATCAATAGAGTCGTTATATCGCACCCACTTAACATTTTCAATTTGAGCCATTTCTAATCATGAAATAAAACTGGCGAGCCGTTCGGCAATCTTTTTTATAATATGCATCCTATTGGCAATTGACTTAATCTAAAGAAAGATAAACACCCTTGAATAGTTGGTTCATATGCTCAAAAAATAAAATATGTTCGAACAACACCTCATATCTCTCCGATTTTTTCGGATGAATCAAATGAAAAGTACTTACTTTTGCATATATCTAAAATCACCAACATGTTTACAGGAATCATTGAGACATTAGCACGCGTTGAAAAAATTGAAAAAGAAGGGACAAACGTTCACTTCACCTTTTCATGCGGATTTACGAATGAATTAAAAATTGACCAAAGTGTTGCACACAATGGTACCTGCTTAACCGTTGTTGCAATTGACGGAGCAAACTACACATTAACCGCTATTGACGAAACCTTAGTACGAACAAATTTAGGATTACTTCAAACAGGAAACGTTGTAAACCTTGAACGCTGCACAAAAGTAGGCTCAAGGTTAGATGGACACATAGTACAAGGACATGTTGATACCGTTGGAACCTGCGTTGAAATAATTGAAATGGATGGAAGTACAGAGTACGTTTTCGAATATGACTATGATGATGTCACTGTCTCTAAAGGATCAATCACAGTAAATGGAGTAAGCTTGACAGTTGTCCAATCCGAAGATCGATTATTCTCCGTTCATATTATACCTTATACAGTTGAACATACGAATTTCCATACTTTAGAAGTAGGATCAAAAGTGAACCTAGAGTTCGATATTATCGGTAAATATGTTAAGAAGATGATGAAGGGTCATGCTTAGTTCTTGAGCATCTTTTCCATTTTTTTTTAATTGCGAAGGCCTCAATTAGTTTTGCCACGACTTGTCTATCTTCTGTTTCCAAGTTTTCAATTTGTTTGAACAGGCCGATTAATTTTGAGTCCGTAATCGCATTTTCAGCTTTTTGAACCGTAGTTCCGTTGACTAAAAAATCAATTGTAATACCAAAGACCATTGCCATGCGTTTTAACGCGTCGGCATTTGGCTATACACCTTGTGTTTCATAACGTGTTAATTGCGCCACAGAAACACCAATGTTTGATGCCAACGCGGCTTGCGTCAAACGCTTTTCTTTGCGTAATTGTTGAATTCTCTCTCCTAAAGTCATGCGGTTGGTTTTCGTGTATTATTAAGATACGCCAATTTAAAGTTTGAAGTTACACGATTTTAGTGAAATTCGACGAGTTACACTATTGTACACATCAATTTAAGCTAATCCAACGTTTCTTGCTTCTCTTTTAGCTGCATTCCAGAAAATACCATTGAATAGTTTTCGAAAAAATGATCTGAAAGTATACCAGATAATGCATAAAAAAATCCCGGCCAAACATTGAAATGTTCAAACGGGATTTTAATTATAATTTTGATTTGTCTTATCCGTTCAATGCTTCAGCACCACCAACAATCTCTAAAATTTCGTTCGTAATAGCTGCTTGACGTGCTTTATTGTATTCCAATTTAAGCGCTTTATTCAATTCTGAAGCATTATCAGTTGCTTTATGCATTGCTGTCATACGAGCACCGTGTTCACCAGCATAAGATTCTAAAAGAATGCTATACAATTGTGTCTTCAAGGTCTTCGGTAATAATTCAGCAACAATCTCTTCTTTAGAAGGCTCAAAGATATAATCTAATTCCGATTTTGCTTCTTCAGTCTCATCTTGAACAACAGGTAATAATTGACTTGCCTGAACAATTTGAGTTGCCACGTTTTTAGAGTGATTATAAATAATTACAACCTTATCAATATCCTTATTAGCATACGCAGCCATTAACTTTTCAGCTATTGGAGTTGCATTTGCATAAGTTAATTCATTCCAGATTTCATCTAAATCAGTCGGTAAAAAATCAGCAGAAGCAAACATAGGTGTTTTCTTAAAAGCATCTGTCGCCTTTTTACCAATACTAACAATAGAAACATTTTGATCTTTGTATTCATTACTCGCCAATCGTAACGTTTCTTTCACAATGTAGTTATTGAAACCACCACACAAACCTCTGTTTGATGTAATTGGAACCAATACCACATTTTTAACCTCACGATCAGATGCATAAACATTATCAGCACCATCTAAAGCAGATGACATGCTAGATAACATTTCTTGCAATTTTTGAGAATACGGCATCATCTTCGTTACGGCATCCTGCGCTCGTTTTAACTTAGCAGCAGAAACCATCTTCATAGCAGAAGTAATCTGCATAGTTGAAGATACTGAAGTAATCCTATTTCTAATTTCTTTTAAGTTAGCCATGCTATTTTTAGATTAAAGCTAAACTCCGTGCACTTCGAGTGCCTCAATGTACGGAGGTGTAATTGTCTTTGTTCTATTTTTTAATATTTAGAAGCTAGTTCTAAAGCTACTTTTTCTAATACTGACGTTGAATCATCACCATATTTACCTGATGCTAATGTGTTCATTACATCTTTATGGTTTGCATTCATATAGTTAATGAATTCCTTTTCGAATGCTTTAACTTGATCAATAGGCACATTACCTAATAATCCCTTAGTACCAGCATAAATGATTGCAATTTGATTCTCAACTGGGAATGGATCTCCCTCGTTTTGTTTCAAAATCTCAACGTTTCTTGCTCCTTTATCCAATACAGATTTAGTAGCAGCATCCAAATCCGAACCGAATTTAGCAAATGCCTCTAACTCTCTATATTGTGCTTGATCTAGTTTCAAAGTACCAGATACTTTTTTCATTGATTTAATCTGTGCGTTCCCTCCAACACGAGATACAGAAATACCTACGTTAATCGCTGGACGAACACCTGCATTAAACAAGTTAGACTCCAAGAAGATTTGACCGTCTGTAATTGAAATTACGTTGGTAGGGATATATGCAGATACATCACCCGCTTGTGTTTCAATAATTGGCAATGCCGTTAATGAACCACCACCTTTGATTTTCCCAACTAAAGAAGCAGGAACATCATTCATAGAAGCAGCAATTGTATCATCATTGATCACTTTTGCAGCTCTCTCTAATAATCTCGAGTGCAAATAGAATACATCTCCAGGGTAAGCCTCACGTCCCGGTGGTCTTCTTAATAACAAAGAAACCTCACGGTAAGCAACTGCTTGTTTTGATAAATCATCAAATACAATTAATGCTGGTCTACCAGTATCTCTAAAATACTCACCAACTGCAGCACCTGCGAATGGCGCGTAAAACTGTAATGGAGCGGCATCAGATGCGTTTGCAGCAACAATAGTTGTATAAGCCATTGCGCCTGCAGCTTCTAACTTAGCTACTAATCCTGCAACAGTTGAAGCTTTTTGTCCAATTGCAACATAGATACAGTATACTGGTTCACCTTTATCGTAAAACTCTTTTTGATTGATAATCGTATCAATACAAACTGTAGTTTTACCGGTCTGTCTATCTCCAATTACCAACTCACGTTGTCCTCTTCCTACTGGAATCATAGCATCAATTGCTTTAATCCCTGTTTGGAGTGGTTCAGTTACTGGCTCACGGAAGATAACTCCTGGTGCTTTTCTTTCCAATGGCATTTCAAATGTCTCACCTTCAATCGGCCCTTTTCCATCAATTGGAATTCCCATTGTATCAACAACACGTCCAACGATACCTTCTCCTACTTGAATAGAAGCAATTAAACGTAAACGTTTAACTGTATCGCCTTCTTTAATGTCATTCCCTTTTCCTAATAATACAGCTCCTACGTTATCCTCTTCAAGGTTAAGAACGATCGCTCTTAATCCTGATTTGAATTCGATCATCTCACCGTATTGAACGCTAGATAATCCATAAATACGAGCAATACCATCTCCTACTTGAAGGACGGTTCCAACTTCTTCTAATTCTGCTTCCGATTTAAATCCTGAGAGTTGCTCTCTTAAGATTGCGGAAACTTCTGCTGGTTTTACATCTGCCATTTTATTCTAGATTTAAGATGTCAGATTAAAGCTCTTTTTCTTTGCTCTGTAGTCTAACATTTAATTTTAAATTATGTAATTTTTGATTTTGTTAAAAAGTGTTTTTCCGACACTTCTTCCTTGTACTTCTCTTTAAACTTTATTGCATTCTCCTGAACAAACGTATCGTCAGCCAAAACACTCATTTTATACATCAGGCTATTAGCTTCATTATAATTGGCGTCTACTTCAAATTCTGGAATATCAGTTCCAATGAACTTAATTTCGCAATAGCTATGCGTAATTTCTTTTCCCGTATTTACATCATATCCTCCAGTACCGTATTCGAATTTATGAATGGAAACAAATTCCTCACCTGCTAGGGTACTTAGGAAAAATTTACCTGCAGCAGGTTCTAACTTAGCCCACTCTACTTTATTAACAAATACACGTTCCTTGGAAATTTTAAATCTTACTTTAATCTTGTCTTGACTCATTACTGGAACAACAAATAATAAAGCTAGTATGATCACCAAGTTCTTCATCTTAGTTTAATAAAATATTTTTTAAATTTGATAATTGACTTGCAATAGACGCGTCTATTTGTTTGTCATCTATTCTTACAATAAATCCACCTATCAATGATGCATCTACTTTTTCAATCAACTCAATTGTTGCGTCAAAGCTTGCTTTGATTTTAGAGATGATTAAATCTTTTGTTGCTTTGTCTAACGTAGTTGCTGAAATTACTGTTACATCCAAAATGTTGTTTTTCTTTTTGTAAAGACTAACAAATCCATTTGTTATTTGCGGTAAAATAGCCTCACGAGAATTTTTAAGCACTAAGTCCATTAAATCCAGTGACATTTTTTCCATTTTCGATCCAAAAATTGCATTGAAAATTTCGCTTTTCTTTTTTGAATCAACAATAGGGCTACTTAATAAATTTGCAAAGTCTTGTGCTTTGCAAATATTAGACAATTGCAACATATCAGCATTTACCTTGTCTACAACGTTTTGCTCTGTTGAAAGGTCCAATAATGCTTGCGCATATCTATGTGCTACTCTTGTTACGCTCATCTTTTTAGTTTAAGCTAATGTCGTTAGCGATCTGCTCTGCCAACGCTTTTTGTTTATCGTCTGAAGCTAATTCTCCTTTAATTACTTTTTCTGCAATCTCTAGAGATAAAGAAGCCACTTGCGTTTTCAATTCAGAAATCGCTGCTGCTTTCTCAGCATTAATGATTTTTTGTGCTTCAGCAACTATTTTTTGTTGTTGCGCTTTTCCTTCTTCTCTTGATTCTTCAATCATTCGTTTAGAAGTTTCAGACGCTTCCTTAATCATTTTATCACGATCAATACGCGCTTCTTTTAAAAGATCTTGGTTTTGCGCTTGCAATGCTTCCATCTCCGCTTTCGTTTTGATGGCCATATCCATAGATTCTTGGATACTTTCTTCACGCTCGTTAACGGCTGATAAAATCGGTTTCCAAGCGAACTTGGTTAACAATATCAAAAGGATGATAAATACTAATCCTCCCCAAAATAATTGTCCGACTGCTGGTGTAACTAAATCCATTTCTTATTCTCTTTTAATTTCAATTAACAATTCGTAAATAGTGGATGTCAGGCAATCCCTGACATCCATCTAATTTTTTGCTACGCTACTGGAGCGGCTTGAAGCATTGCTACAACAATTGCAAAAAGAGCTGTCCCTTCTACCAATGCTGCTGCAATCAACATTACAGTCTGAATTTTTCCAGCAAGTTCTGGCTGTCTAGCCATAGCTTCTAAAGCTGATCCACCAATTCTACCAATACCAATACCGGCTCCGATAGCTGCTAATCCTGCTCCAATTGCTGCGATTCCAAAAATGTCCATAATTTAGATTTTACTTTATTATTAATTAAAAAAATTACAATTTAATGGTGTGCTTCTTCCACTGCCATACCGAAATACAATGCTGAAAGCATAGTAAAGATATACGCTTGTAAGAAAGCAACTAAAATTTCCAAAATCGAAATGAATAGTGTGAATGGTACAGATAAACCTGCCCAAGCCAAACTCTCATTTACGAAGATGATTGAAATTAATGCTACTACAATAATGTGCCCCGCCGTGATGTTCGCAAATAAACGAATCATCAATGAAGCTGGCTTAATAAAGATCCCTGCGATCTCAACTGGTACTATAATTACATATAGTGGCCAAGGTACCCCTGGAGGCGCAATGATATGCATCCAGAATGCTTTTTTAGAATTTGCTAGTTGTACAATAAATGTAAACAAGGCTAGCAATAGTGTTATACTGATACTTCCTGTAACGTTTGGATTAGCTAAGAAAGGTAAAAGTCCTAATAGGTTACCAAATAAGATAAAAAAGAATACGGTTAAAAGGAACGGTACAAATTTCTTGTGCTTATCTCCTTCAATATTATCCTGAGCAATTTCTCTTACAAATAATATCACAGGCTCTACCCAAGCTGAAATTCCACTTGGCGCTTTGTCTTTATTTGTTTTGTATTTTTTTGCAGACCTAAAGAATATGAATACTAATAAGATTGCAATCAAGAAAATTGTTGTTACGTTTTTTGTCAATGAGAAATCCATCCACACTTTAGATCCATTTTCTAAATGTCCGTTGTGCATGTGTGCTTCAGTTGCACCTGCATCTAGTTGATAAATAGTTTCGTGTACTTTAACGAAGTTCATTCCATCTGCGGTGTGCACATGCGACCCGTCATCAGTATGATGAAACGCTGAAGACATAAAGGTTACTAAACCATTGTCTGTCCAAAGAATAACTGGAAGTGGAATTACAAATCCATCTGTAAAATGAAATTCATGTGCATCCATAGCGTGGTGCACTGCGTGACCTGCAGCATTAAAAGGCTCCTTGTCTACCGCTACTGTGCCAGCATCAGAACTGCTAGCGTTTGCGTATGCGAAACCTACTGTAATAACAACTAAACCGAGTAATAAAGCTTTAACGTAATTTTTCATGTCAAAAATTGATTCAAATGAACCTGTGCTATTAAAATCCGCGACAAAGATACATCTTAAAAGGAAACTGAGAAATTATTTTAATTGAATTTTCAGTTTTTTTCAAATTTGCTTGGAGAATAACTCAACATTCGCACAAATAAGCGTGTTTCCAGGAATAAGAATGGAAAAAAAAGTGCGAAAAATTGATAAACAATTGGTCGAGCAGGCTCTTTTATGTAAAACATGATAATTCCAAGAAAAATTAACGCTGCAATCATTTTAAGAATTGTGAAGAGCATAAAGCTATTCGCAACTGATTTATGGTCCTTCTGAAACCGCTTCACAATAAAGACCACGCCAAGTATTGTTGCTGGAACTAAAAATGCATAAATTCTCCACGGTGCTGCATCCGCGAATTTTGCAGGTAAATATTTCCACAATAACAAATAATGAATAGCTGCTACTACAATTGTAAAAGCCACAACTTTTAATAATTCATTTCTTAAAAAGTTTTTACTCATCATCATTGATTCTTTTTGCACCGCGAATCAACAAATATAGAGAAACTGCCACACCAAGTAATGAAAGAATAATTGTCCAGATCGGTTTTGCGTTTTGGTAGTGGGCATCTAGCAATGTTCCGCCATAAGCTCCCGCACCAATGGTTAGTCCCATTTGAATGGCCATTGATGAAAAAATGAAGTAAGGGTTTTTGTTAGACTTTTTCACTTGTTCTCGATACTATTTTTTAATCCGCTGCGCGGTAAAAAAATCACTCAAACTGACGTTCGGCTTGAATTAAACTAATAAACAACTTCTGAATCAGGTTCGCCGATTTTTTTTGATTGTTCAATTAAAGGCGCTTCGTTCTTTTCAATGTAATTACATACACCACTATACTCACACCCTACTTCCATTCCAATTTGATTGGTAGTGATGCTTCCTTGAATCTTAGCTGTTGATTTTATATTTAAAAGTCCGTCTACAATAATGTTTCCAATCATTTCGCCTTCAATGTCGGCGTTCGAACATTTAACATCTCCTTCTACCCGACCTGTTGGTCCAATCACCAATTTACCTAGCGTATCTAATGAGCCGTTTAGCTTTCCATCAATTCGAAAGTTGCTATCCGCTTTAATATCTCCTTTAATAATTGTTCCTTCCACTAACCGATTTAATTTATCAGGTGAATTTGACACATCATCTTTTCCATTACCTCCTTTAAACATCTCTTTCTTTTTAATTGTGGATGTAAAGATACGAACAATGATTCAATGATGCAATTGTTGAGGGATCGCAGAATTGCAAATCCTGCAAAGCACCGGTGGCGATAGATTTTGGTATGGGGTTTACAAGGCGTTTTTCTTCCAGGATTACAAATCCTGCGAAGCGACGGGGCGCTTACTCTTTTACTTCGATTTTAATACTTCCGATTTTTGAATCTGTTACCTCAACAACAGTAAAGATGAGTTTATCTGTTTCGAAAGATTCTTTTGCTTTTGGAATTTCCTCCAAATGGGAGATGACATAGCCTGCTAATGTTTCGTATTCGTCACTTTGTTCTAGAGGAAGGCCATGTTGTTGAATGAGGTGATCAATTTCTGTTCGGCCAGAAAAAAGGAAGATATGTTCAGCCAGTTTTTTTTCAAAGGTTTCATTGATGTCATGCTCATCTTCAATCTCACCAAAAATCTCTTCAATAATATCTTCAACGGTTATGATTCCAGACGTACCCCCGTACTCATCAACTACCACCACGATATTACGTTTGTTTTTAGAAAACTGTTTTAATAATTCCTTAGCTAAAATAGCTTCAGGCACAACGCCAATTGGCAGCATTACATTTTTAATATAGTCTGGCTTATTAAAAAGTTCGTAAGCATGCACATAACCTATAATATTATCAATTGTATCGCGGTAAATTAAAATTTTTGATAGGCCAGACGCGATAAATTTTTCTTTGAGCATTGAAATGTCGTCTTCAATATTACATGCTACAATATCTGTTCGAGGAACTAAACAATCGCGTGCTTTAATTTTTGAAAACTCGAGCGCATTATTCAAAATTTGAATCTCATTCTCCATGTGCGCATCTTCTTCAATACGATCATTTAAGTCTCGTACATAATGATCCAAATCGATTTTAGTAAAAACTTGCTGAGAATCATCTATATCGGTTTTCATTATTTTCAAAAACAGGTTTGAAAAGAGTATAATAATCCAAACTGGAATAAAAAAGGCCCAATAAAGGATTAAAAGCGGAATTGCTGCCACGCTCATAATACCGTTCGGATTAATTCTGAAAATGGCTTTAGGTAAAAACTCGGCGGTAATTAAAACGATTAGTGTAGAGATAATTGTTTGAATCAATAAAATGACCGCTGTGTAATCCGCTCCAATTAACGTTTCAAGTGGTGGCCCTAGTAAGAGGGCCATATAAATACCATAAATCACCAAGGAAATATTATTCCCTAACAACATGGCGCTAATGAAATTGGAGGTGTTTTTAACGAAAAATGCCAGAATTCGACCTGCGGTTGTACCGCGTTTATTATCCAACTCAATTTTAAGTCTGTTTGCGGAGACAAAGGCGATTTCCATTCCTGAAAAAAACGCGGAACAGAAAAGTGTAATTATGATGACAATCGAGGTTGTCATTGTATGTCAGGATCCATTTAAAATATTTCTCTAACGAATATAATCAATTATTTGATGACTAGGGCTATAATTTACTTTCAGCTTACTTAGCTATTATCAGCTTCAAGCGCTCCACCCATTAAAAGTCAACTATTTTTTTTCTTCAATTATATCGTGTCCAATATCCTTCCGATAATACGCTTTGTCAAATTTGATTTTTTCAACATTATCGTATGTTGTTTTTAGCGCTTTATCTTTGTTTTTGCCGTAAGATGTAACACTCAATACACGACCACCTGCGGTTAAAACTGTGGGGCCATCTTTTTTAGTTCCAGCATGGAAAACAATTGAATCGTGAATACCAGTTAATCCTGAAATCGTTTTTTCTTTTTCGTAAGCGTTGGGATAACCACCTGAAACCATCATCACCGTTGTTGCTGTGCGCTCATCAATCTCCACATCTCTTTCTGATAAGGTTCTAGTTGCGACTCCCTCAAATAATTCAAGAATATCCGATTTTAAACGCGGAATAACCACTTCCGTTTCTGGATCACCCATACGGCAATTGTATTCAATTACAAAAGGATCATTCTTTACGTTAATTAATCCAAAAAAGATGATTCCTTGATAATCGATCCCATCTTTAATTAATCCTTTAACAGTTGGGATAATGACCTGATTCTCGACTTTATCCATAAAGCCCTTTTTCGCAAATGCCACTGGGGACACTGCGCCCATTCCACCGGTATTTAAACCCGTATCTCCTTCGCCTATTCTTTTATAATCTTTTGCTTCAGGTAGTTTTTTATACGATCTTCCGTCAGTTACTACAAAAACTGAAAGTTCAATTCCATCTAAAAACTCTTCAATTACAACGCGAGAAGAGGCATCACCAAATTTGGCATCACTCAACATACTTTTTAACTCAGCTTTTGCATCTGATATATTATCTAAAATCAGCACGCCTTTACCTGCAGCCAATCCATCCGCTTTTAGCACGTAAGGCGGCTTCAAACTCTCTAAATAAGTATAGCCATTCTCTAACGTATCTTTCGTAAATGTTTGATATTTTGCTGTAGGAATGTTGTGTCTTTTCATGAATTTTTTAGAAAAGTCCTTACTTCCTTCCAATTGTGCGGCTTCTTTGTTTGGCCCAATGATAGCAATGTGTTTAATTTCTTCGTCTGCCAAAAAATAATCGTGAATACCATTAACAAGCGGCCCTTCAGGTCCAACAAACACAAAGTCCATTTTTTCCTTTAAACAAAATGCTTTGATTCCTTCAAAATCATTCACGTCCAGATCTACGTTTGTTCCTTCTTGCCCTGTACCTGCATTACCAGGGGCAATAAATAGTTTATCAATTTGAGAACTTTGGGCGATTTTCCAAGCTATTGCGTGCTCTCTTCCACCAGATCCTAATACCAATACATTCATTTGTCAATTATTTTATGCAAAGTTACATTTTGGGATGGGTTATTGAGAAGAATCTTATTAACAATTGGGATTATTTTTCAGCCCTGTTCTCGGTACAATTCACAAGTTCTTTCTGAATCCCTCGCACGGACGGCTGAAAAATAAGTGAATTGAGACTTTTACATTATTCCGGAGATAAAAATTCCCAATCTTTAATGGGTTCAAAACGTTTCCAAGACTCTTTTACTGACGGATGTGTGAGCACAGACTCCACAGTCACCTCTGGAATATCATCATCTGCTAGTCCGTTTTTAACAAAAATGAAATTAAAGCCGAGTTCATTTGCACCGACTAAACGGTACCCTTTCTTTTTGGCTAAATTCACCATAGCGATTGGTGAAGCCCCATGATAAACTGGATGTTTGCCTGGGAAGAAATAATTTGGGTCATAAGGAACGACAATGTTTCGCATTCCAAATTCTACGTGTGTTTCAATGATAACAACATTCGGACTAACGGCTTCTAGCGCGTTCCATACCCAATAATCGTTGCCATCAATATCAATTGATAACACATCAATATCACCACTCAGACCCGCTTCTGTTAATAAGGCGTTAATATTTTCAGCTTGTACTTTAGCACATTTGAATTTGGGCGCATACATCCATGGGTGTGGATACTTTCCATAGAATCGTTCACCACGTTTAATCGCCTTTGGATTTCCGTCTAAAAATAAACCGTGGTAACCATGATTCAACGCTAAATTGGCGCAATTGCTATTAATTCCATCATCAGAACCAATTTCAACAAAAGTCTTATTCTTCATTCCAATAACAGACAAAATAAACAGGAGCTTACCGTCTTCCTCGTATTGAGAAAAAACACGAAAACCCGTGTCATCAATTGAAGGAAGGGTGCCTTTATTTCGCCATTGTTGATACTTTAGCAATAGTTCTCGTTGGCTGATTTGTACTTCTGCAGAAAACCGATTTCTTACTTTCAAAATATAAAATCGATTCTTTAAAAAATCTTTGAACATTCCCATTTTCCTAATTTTCAATAATCCAATCTACCTCTTTTTCCCATCTTGACTTTATGTCAATTAATTCTCGATTGTATATTACCCTTTCTGGCAATCTTTTTTCTTTCAAGGATCCAGTTGTCCATTCCCCATCATTATTATCATCAAAGATAAGACGGATTTGATACTTTCCGGGAATGAGCTCTGTAAACACCATTTGTTGGGTCATTTTTTTTGTTGCAACTAGCACATTTTTATCATTCAGCAATTCCACGTAAGTAGGTTGATTAAATACCGTGTCTAAATTCAAAATTAAGGATCCAAAATAATCTGCTTGGAGCAGATTAATAGTCAGCCATTGTTGTTTTAAAACCGAATTCGAAAAAGTAGATGTAATTGCCAGCGAATCTATTTTAAGAAATTTCACATTGACAGCTAAGGTATCGAAAACTAATGAACGCAAATTTTCAATCTTGAATTCGACTGGATCCATTTCAACCGAATCTTTGTCCATAAAATGGATCCCTTGTTCAATTATATCCTGATAAGGTTCAGGAGAAATTAGGGTGAATTGTTCATTTGGCAATAAATTGGATCCAATTAAATTGTTGGTCAACACAAGTCCAGTTTCATTTTTAATTTTAGGCACACCGCTCAACAATGGTTTTAGCGTATCTACTTCTCCATTGACATTCACAATAAATTCCATTCTACCTTCCGCATTGCGCGCTAACCAATACACTAATGAATCTGTTTCCCCAGAATCTTCTTGATTTATTTCCATTAAATCACTGGTTACCTCAAACTGCTCGGGTGTATTATTAAAAATAAACTCTAAACGCCCAGGGGACTTAAATTTAGTGTCGATTAGTTTTGATTCATTCACATCTGGCTCAAAAGCCCTAAGTTCAACGCTATCGTTTGTTGTGTCAATTTTTATTCGGTCGATTAGTGAAAATGCACGCCTCTCTAATGGCTCCAATTTTAAGTTTCTATTCTGATCCTCAACAGCAAAAATAATATAGCTGCCTTCCTTCAAATAATTCATGGTAAAATTCCCAGTTCGATTGGATTGTGCAATATAAATCGGTCTTTCCTTAAATGGAATTGAATCGTATTGATATTCAGAATTAGCATTGTACAAACCGACTAAATAACCCTCGGATGGTTTATTTGTGAACGCATCCACCACAGTTCCGCTCAAGATCAAGGAATCAATATAATCGCCAGTGGAAAAAACGTATTGAAAAATAGAATCATTTTTTTCGGTGATATCGGCAATGGCATGATTAAAACTTATGGTGTAAGTCGTGTTTTCTTGCAGAGTATCGTTAAAAACTATTTTGAGCGTTTTATTTTTTGATGAAATGTCTGGCTTATTCTTTAGTTGCGGCGTTATGATGATGTTTTCATTGGGATTATTGAGCGCAATATACTCCTCAAACTTGATGACAATTTCATTTCCGGCAAAATTCGTTTGACCGTTTTGTGGGTAAGTTCCCGCCGAATCGATCCTCGGCGCAAAGGCATCTTTCTCGCCCCCTTGTAAGGGATTGATTTGCGCGCAACCAAATAGCAACAAGCTCAGTAAACTATAAATGCAATATGTTATGTATTTGCGTTTCATGTATTAAAACCGATCTGAAATTAATTCAGCCAGTTCAGTTAAATATTTTTGATCTATTGCATTAAAACCATCTTTTTTATCACTATCAACGTCAAGTACTGAACGCACAACGCCCTTGTTTATTATAGGAATGACGATTTCAGATACGCTTGCAGCACTGCAAGCAATATGTCCTGGGAAAGCATTCACATCAGGCACGATAATCGTTTCTTTGTTCTGCCAAGCCTTACCGCATACTCCGCGACCCAGAGCAATTCTTGTACAAGCAATGTCTCCTTGGAAAGGTCCCAACACCAATTCGTCTTCTTTTACAAAATAAAATCCGACCCAAAAAAAATCAAACGTTTGCCGCAATGCTGCTGCAATATTGGCACAATTCGCCACCAAATCAGGTTCATCAGAAATGAGGGCCTTAATTTGTGGAATTAAAGTTTGATATTTCTCTTCACGTGTTTCTCCTTCAAGGATTAATTCATCCGCCATACGTCTATTTTGAGCAAAAATAGAGTTTTTGGAAGGAATAGGGATGCATGACTGAACAAAATAGTTCAAGCCGCTAAGGCACATCTGAAAACAAGTCGGCAGAAATGCCATCTGCAATGTACTTGCCTTGATTGGTCAATGTATAAACGTCACCATTTTTAACGAGGTTGCCTTCTGCAATATTGTCCATTAAAACGGGCATAGAATCTGCTAACATTTCAGCTGAAATTTCGGTTAAATCTGCCAAAGCAATCCCCCATTTTGTGCGCAAACGGGTCAATATATACTCATTGAACTGGTCTTTTAATGATAATGTTTCTTCCTCGTTAAACGCTTCTTCCTTTTTAATGAGTTGAATATATTTTGGATTATTGGCAACATTCCAACTTCTTTTAGCACCATTAAATGAGTGCGCCGAGGGACCAACGCCTAAATATTTCTCACCCAACCAATAAGCAGAGTTATGCTTTGAAATAAAACTTGGCCTGGCAAAATTTGAAATCTCATATTGCTCATAGCCGTTTTTTTCCATGAAATCTATCAAATATTGAAACTGTTTCAAACTTTCTTGATCTTCGTAGGGCTTAAGCTTGCCCTTTTTCTGCCAGTTTCCAAAAACTGTATTTTCTTCAATCGTCAAACAATAAGCGGATAGATGCGGCACGCCCAGCTCAAGCATAAGGTCCAATTGATTTTTCCAAGTTTCCATTGTAGTACCTGGAACACCATAAATTAAATCAATAGTAATGTTATCAAATCCGCAGGCCTTAGCCATAATTACAGAATTTGTTGCTTGTGTTGAGTTATGCGCCCGATTCATAAATTCCAGCACATTGTTATTGAAAGATTGAATTCCAATACTCAGTCGGTTGACTCCAAATTTGTGCAGCGCAATCAATTTTTCTTCCTCTAAATCATCAGGATTACATTCAAGTGTTATTTCACAATCCGGATCAATCGTATAATTCAATCTTATGGTTTGAAGGATCTCGTTCAATAATTCAATTTCAATCACACTTGGTGTTCCACCACCAAAATAAATCGTTCGTACAGGTTCATCCCCAATATAATTTTGCCGAATGACTAACTCATTACAGATGGAAGCAATAAGTGCCGCTCTATTTTTAAGTTGAACTGAAAAATGAAAATCACAATAGTGACATTTCACCTTACAAAAAGGTACATGGACATAGATGCCTGCCATTAATAGGAATTAATTGCTTGGATACTCAGACGCTGTTGGCGTTTTAAAATACACTTGTTTAAAGTCGATATAACCAATACTATTAGTTTCGAACTCTCTCACATACGCTTGTTGCAGCATCATGTCTGCACCATACCATAAAATAATGAAAACAGCATCTTCCATCAATAGCTTTTCAGCTTGACTGAAAAACTCATTTGCTTCGGCGGCATCCATTGCTCTGGCTCCCTGCTCGAATAAATCATCAAATGCTGGATTTTGATAACGCGAGCTATTTAAATAAGAAGGCTCATCCCTTTTAGCAGGGACTGCTTTGCCATAAGCATTTGTCAAAAACGCTTCAGGCGTTGCATAATCACCTATCCAATTTGTTCTAAATATATCAGCGTTACCCATTGCTTTATTCACAAGCATTTTGTTAAACTCAACCGCTTCAATATCTAAATTAATATTTAAGACACTGCGCAGTTGACTTTGTATTTCAGAAGCAATTAAATAATCTGAACTTCCGCTTTTAAATTGCATTTGCAAGGAAGGGAAATTTTTACCGTCAGGATAGCCCGCCTCAGCCAACAACTCCTTTGCGCGTTGTGGATTGTAGGTGTAAGAATTGTCTAGTACTCCCTCAAAATCATAATCGCTAAAGACATTAGGTAAGGGCGGAACAATTCCGAATTTCCCAATTTCATAGGCTTGATTTTTAAGGATTTTCTCATACAACTTTTTACGGTTGATGGCATAATTCAATGCTTGTCTTACTTTCCGTTTTTTCAAAACCGGTGTGGTCATGTTCAACTCCAAATAAGTAGTTAATAATTCAGGTTCACTGTTTAAAATGAATTTGGGCGGTTTACTTTCAAAATCTCCAATTCGCTCCTCCAAAACTTCCGATATTTTTGTGATAGGCACCTTACTAATGAAACTCAATTTGCCATTCCAGAACAAATCCATTTTCTCATCATTATCCTCATAATATGCAAAAACAACGCTATCCAAATAAGGCAGCTTATTTCCTTTTGCATCTTCCCCATAATAATTCGTGTTCTTGCCCAATTTGACTAATTCAGAATTTGAGTTCTCCTGATCATACACAAATGGTCCTGTACCAACTAGTAAAAAATCTTCAGCTTCTAAAGACTCTTTTGCTATAATCGATCCAAAAACACTGGCCAATTTCTGTATAAATGCCAAACTTGGTTCTTCTAATCGGACAATCACTTGATTGCCATTCAATGAAATCCCTTCAATGCTTTCTGCCTCACCATCATGAAAGGCATCACCACCAGCAATTGTATTTTTAAAAATTGAATAACCGCTGTTCGTCGCTTTCATATTAAAAATCTGCTCAAAAGAGAAAACAACATCATCTGCCGTAACTTTTCTTCCTTCCCCTCCTTCAAAACAGACATTATCGTGGAAATAGACATCATCACGCAAGTCGAACGTATAGATTAGACCGTCATCTGAAACTGACCATTCTTTGGCTATTCCAGGTTCAATTTCGAGTGTTTTAGCATTGTATTTTACAAGCCCCTCAAATATTTGCCAATAAATTTGTGATTCCTCCAGTTTTTGAACTTCGTTAATTTGGACACCTTTGAAATAGCTTCCAATTGTCATTCTGAATACGCCACCCATTGGTATAACGTCTTCGTTCTCAGCAGTGCCCTCAGAGTTTTCAATAGGCTCACCGCCGCAACTAAAAAGCAGAAAAACGGATGCAATCAAACTTAAATAAAAATATTTTGTCATGGTAACAGGTAATTCACTTGGTGCGATATCTTTTCAAATATAGATGATTTTTTTATAAGTCCTTAATTATCTATAGGAAATTTAAACCCCTTCAACTAATACATATAGCTAAAAAAATAGACGTTTTATCTTGTTTATTAATTAAGTAAACTTTATTATTGCAATTGGTAATGGTATTAAAAAACGCATAATTTCTATATGTTATTGAAAAACAACATATTGTTTCTTTTGGTTTTTCTAGGCGCTACGTTCGTTTCTTATGCGGACTTATCTTTAGAAGGACATTACCAAGGCAAAAATCTTTATGTTCAAAATCCTGAGGATGAAGATGGTTTTGGATTTTGTGTCACTAAAGCGACTGTAAATGGCGATCCGATTGTTGATGGGTTGCAATCTAGCGCTTTTGAAATAGACTTTACTGCTTTCGGTTTAAGAATAGGCGATCCTGTATTTATTGTGTTAGAACATGGATTAGGGTGTAAACCTAAAGTTTTAAATCCTGAAGTACTTCTTCCAAAAAGTACGTTTGAAGTTCAAGACATAAAATGCACTCCAGACGGTACATTGACGTGGGCAACTACAAGTGAATCTGGCAAATTACCATTCGTAATTGAACAATATAGATGGAATAAATGGGTTTTTATTGGAGAAGTTGACGGAAGTGGAGAGGCTACAACTAACGAATATACATTTAATGTTTCGCCGCATTCTGGTGAGAATAAGGTACGTGTTGTACAAACGGATCATACGGGAAGAAAACGCCCTTCTGAAGCAGTTACCTTTGTAAACACATCTATTCTTGAGCCAAAGGTGAATCCTAAAAAAGTTAGAAAGTCAATTACGTTTACATCTGGCAGTACACCTATTGAAACAAAGTATGAAATTTATGATGCCTATGGCAATATTGTCAAAAAGGGAGTCGGGTCTGAAGTTGATTGTTCCAACTTAAAAAAGGGAGCGTATTATATTAACTACGACAATAAAAACGAGAAATTTATTAAGCTATAACTCAGCTTTTAACACGATATTAAAATCCGTTTTGGCTCTGCTAAGACGGATTTTTTATTTAAAAAATAACGACATTATGAAACTTGAACACATTGGAATTGCGGTAAAAGACATTGAACAATCAAATGAATTATTTGCAGCACTATTTGATGCGCCTCACTATAAAATTGAAAGTGTAGAATCAGAAGGTGTCAAGACCTCCTTTTTCCAGGTGGGCGCTTCCAAAATTGAGTTGTTAGAGGCCACATCCCCAGATAGTCCAATTGCCAAGTTTATCGAAAAAAAAGGCGAGGGAATCCATCATATGGCATTTGAAGTTGAAGATATTGATGCGGAAATTAAACGCCTTGGTGAACGCGGTTTTAAACTAATTCATACTGAAGCGAAAGCTGGTGCCGATAATAAACGCATTGCATTTTTGCAACCGAAATCAACGAATGGGGTTTTAATTGAGTTGTGCCAGGATAAGGGGTAAGTAGTTAGTTGTTGAAGGATTGCTGCGTATAAATCGAAGGATTGCAAATCCTTCGAAACGCGTTGTTGGAAAAAATTAAACCTTTAAGTTTATTCTGAACGTTGTGCCTACTCCGGGTTCTGACCTCAACACGAATACTTTTCCTTTGTGGAAATCTTCAACGATTCGTTTAACCAACGAAAGCCCTAGTCCCCAACCACGTTTTTTTGTCGTATAACCGGGCTGAAAAACCGTTTTTAGCTTGTTGGATGGAATTCCTTTACCGTTGTCGATTATATCAATCTGAACGTAATCATCTCCCTGAGTGATTTCGAAGGTTATGTTACCTGAACCTTCCATAGCATCCACGGCATTTTTAGCGATATTTTCCACAACCCATTCAATCAACGATCGGTTAACCATTGCCGTAACAAGTTGTTGAGGCTTTTCGTAATTCAAACTTATTTTGGCGGAAATTCGTTTGCGTAAATATTCAATTATCTCTTCCAAAATAACACCCATATTTTCTTCTTCGAGAACTGCCTCAGAACCAATTTTAGAAAAACGATTGGTAACCATACTCAAGCGCTCAATGTCCTTATCTATTTCTTTGGTTATATATTCGTCAACGCCTTGTGCTTCAAGCAATTGATTCCACGCCATTAATGATGAAATAGGTGTTCCTAATTGATGTGCCGTTTCTTTGGCCATACCCACCCAAACTTGGTCCTGTTCGGCTTTTCTAAAGGTGCTAAACACGATATAAGCAATGAGCACAAAAAGACCAATAATAAAGAATTGTACAAATGGAAAATACTTCATTTGGGTAATTTCAGCCGAATATTCGAAATAAATTACGCCCTCTTTTAAATCACCCAAATTCACCTCTATCGAATCATTTTTTGAGGCCAAGTCTTTGATTATAGCAGCTGTATTGGTTGAATCATATTCAGGAATATTGGTGGCAATGACTTCTCGGCTGCCTTTATCAATAAACATGACGGGGACCAAATTTTCATTTTCAATTAATTCACTTGTAAAAGCTTGACTCAATGAATCTCTATTCCTCTGAAGTTCTTGTAGTTTTATTGTTCTGTAATAGGTTGAATCAAAGTAAAATACCTTTTGTTGATCACCATCAAAAATATCAATTACAATTGGTTCTCTTTTCGTGCGCCAAAAGGCTAAAAATGATTTCAAACTATCATTTTTTATTTGTTCGCACACTGAATCTCTCAATGTTTCTGAGAAATTGGGATGATCGATTTCCACCTGATTTTCGATCGCTTCAAATACCCACTCAATATTATGTTGATCCACAATATTCTCATCCATATCCGTCAAAATCATGGGCACTCCACCATTCTCTTGCATTACCTTTAATACGAACGAATAATCGTCCAAAGGTTTGTTGACTTCATTAATCGCCAAGGATAACATTTCAGCTTTTTGGCGATCGCGTTCCCGCATCTCTTCAATCGTATTTGAAAGTTCGTCAAAAGCTGTATTGGTTAGATTCACCAATTCAGACTTTCTTTTAACGGCGTCAGCCCACTGTTGTACACGGTCAACTTCTTTATTCTGAACCTTGCGGACAATCTGAAATGAAAACCACAAAGAAGCCGCCACCATGATAGTTGCGACTCCTAAAAGTGCTAATTTCCAACGTTGTTTTTTGTTGTATAAATTCATGCTAAAGGCTTGCTTTGAAGTAACGCAAATTAGGTGTTATTATTGTATTTCTTGCTCGTACTCTGCTTTATCCTTGTCTTTTTCGGCTTCTTCTTTTAATTTATCAAAGAACTTACCAACGCGCTTTTTATTTTTCTTTTTAGAAGTCGTATCGACTCCCTCTGTTTCAATGTCGGTTTCATAGTAAATAAATTCTACCTCATTTTTATTGTCTTCTTTTATTTTTTTCACCGTACTATCTTTTTGAAATAGACCAAATTCGGTTTTTAGCATGGATTTCATATTCGATTTTTCGAGCTGTATGTTTTCTTTGATGTCGTTTTTTCGCTCATCCGAATCCATACTAAATATAGGGTCATCAATTGTTCCCGCCATGGTCATATAAATCGTTATGCCCAATCCATCATCCTCAATTCGACCAAACTCGGTGTACTCGGCTTTCGCTTTTAGTTGTCTAAACCTGAAACTAAAGTGATATTCAATATTATTATCAAAGTCGTGCCAACCAAATAAATCAACATCCATTGCATTACTTTTGATGGTCATTTTTGGAATGGTTATTCGGCGGTCTTTAATTTCAATGGCGTTCTTAATTTCAGAGAACTTCAAATGCATTAATTTATCCTCGAAACGATCAATATGTTTATTCAACATTACTTTAAGCGCATTATTAGAGCGCATATAATCTGTAATAGATTTCATGGTTTCTAAATTGTTCAGTTCACCATTTACAATCTTAATATTAGAAACGGCAAGTATTTGTTCTTCCACTAGAGAGAAATAAGGATTAAAAAGCAAGAGTAAATCTACATTTCCGCTCACTGTTCCTGAAATATGCTCGTCAGTAATGGATTCTTGTTGGAAATTGTCCCATTCTTTAAACAGATTTTTGACATGGATAGAATTGAAGCCAATTTGCCCATCAATAACATTTCCATTCTCCAACCGATTCTCTAACACTAATTTACCTTGTACATTTCCGCCAAGAGTTTTTAATCGCATTTGGTTCACTGTTACTTTCCTATTTGCCAATAAAAACTGACCTGTAATGGATTCGAATGTATGATTGTCCCACAAGAATTTATCAATGTGCATTTGAATATTTACATTGATATTTCCAGGCAATTGGAACATGGTTAATGGCCCCTCTTTTTCTTTATTCGAAGGGGCCAAAAACTCATTCAAATCAAAGTTGGATGACTCTAGCGAAGCAATTAACCCCAAACTTCCGGATCCCTCAACGTACGTAACAAAATTCTTTAAGGCACCATTCAGAATCAAATCAGAATTTTGAGTTTTGATGGAGAGATTTTTAGCAGCTGCATCTTTCCCTTGCACTAAAATATTCCCACTTATGTTTGTATACCTTAACGCATCATTCACAGATTTGTATTCAACATTACTCAAGGAAATATTGCCATTGGAGGATTGAATTTCAAATTGATCCTTTCTATATTCAGGATCAAAAAACAAAACAACAGATGACAGGTCAAACTTTACATTCCCAGCTAATTCTTCCACATTTGTAAATCCAAAAAAGCGGTGAAATGCGGCTAAATCTAAATCGCCAATAGCTTTGGTAGTTAGTTTCGGCTGTGCAAAGTCTTCCATAGTTCCAGTTCCAGAAAAATGGCTGTTTAATAATTTAAAGCTAAAGGTCTGGAAATCCAGAATCTCCTTCCGATCTTCAAAAGCGTTTTGATAATTACCATGCACATTAATGCTTTCTATTTTTAGCTTATTTTCAGCCTCTAGCAAAGAACCATTGTCCACCGAAAAATCAGCGACAATGGACGGCATTTCAACATGTGAAAGTCCACCACTAATTTTTCCGTTGAAGCTGACCAATCCTTCTCCCTGATACTTACCATCATGTTCCGATCCTTCAGGAATAATAATGTTCACCAATTCTGAAACTTGAATATTACTGCCAACTACATCTAAATTTATTTGCGAAGAATCAATAACCCCTGTGATATCAAACCCCATGTCTTCAACTGCTAAATCCCCTTTATTAAAGACGTAAGATTTATCCAGGGTATTTATGTCAAGTTCCAAATCTAATTCAGCCTCTTTGTCAGAAATTAGAGTTAATGAGCCACTTTTCAATTTTTCAACACGTAAATCGCCTTGCGCATTTAATTGATAATTTGTTTCGGGAAAATCTCCACGAATCAAAGCGTTGTGAATTTTTAATCGATAATCTTGGTTCGTCGTGCGGTTCATGAACATAAAATCTACGTTCTCCACCTTTAATAAATCTAGCAAAAACGAAAAATTACCTTCTTTGGGAATTGAATCTTCAACCGGCTTTATAATGCCATAATTAATGTCACCGGTATTTGTGGTTTTTAGGTTGATTTTTCCTTGATGAATGCTAGCGCGTTTTACTTTATAATCACCACTCCAAATGTCCCATAAATTAAAATGGAAGAACATCTCCTCCGCATAAAGCAGCGTGTCATCACTCCTTATTTCTTCATAAGAATCTGCAATAAAAACATTTTCAAAGGCAATGGAAGCGTTTGGGAAGTCATGAAAAATGGACACTTCCATATTTCTAACCTTAACATCTGTTTTTAGATGACTGTTTAATTCGGAGATAGCATACTCCTTAATGTCATCCTCATAAATGTGTAAAATAACAGTTGTTATAGTTACGAGAAATAGACTTATGAAAAAGACCCAAAAGGCAGTCTTTTTTAATACTTTCCACACCCTTTTCACCCGATTCATCTATTCATATATTTCATTGTGGAAACTTTACGCCTTGTATAAGACGGCAAGTTATATGAATAATAGCGTGAGAAAACAGAGAGGTTACGGTATTTTTCAACCTTGATTCGTTAGTATCGGCCAAAAAAAAACCACCCCAAATCTGCCTAATGCAGCTGAGGTGGTTTAAATTTCTTGAATTGAATTAACTATTCTTAAAACGATTCGTTTAAAGCATCAATTCCTTCTTGTACTTTGTCCTCGATCACATCTTTGTTGTCTTCGATTACATCTTTCAAAGTATCCATCATTCCATTTAACGCTGAAGTAGAATCTCCTAATTGCTCCATTCCTTCTGAAACAACTTCATTTAAACCTTGCTCCATTAAGTTGTTTAACATGTTGTTTGCGTCATCTGTAGTTTCAATTACCTCTTCTACAGCAGGCTCTTCGCCACCACATGATGTCAAAGCTACCGTCGCTCCAACCATCATTAATAGTATAAATTTTTTCATCTTTTGATTTTAATTTACTCCAAATGTATAAAAAACTTTAATTTTTTCGGTAATCGAACATAATATGGTTGTTTCTTGTTAAATTTGGTAGAGAATAATTTTTAACTATAAAACTATATAATAATGGCATTTGAATTACCAGCATTACCATACGCACATAACGCTTTAGAACCGAATATTGATACTCAAACCATGGAAATTCATCATGGAAAACATCATAACGGATACACCACTAAATTAAACGCAGCAATTGCTGGAACTGATTTAGAAAATAAATCAATTGAGGATATCCTTGCAAATTGCGCCGATACTCCAGCAGTAAGAAATAATGGAGGTGGTTTTTACAATCACTCTTTATTTTGGACTGTTATGTCACCAAATGGTGGTGGAGAACCTTCAGGCGCACTAGCAGAAGCAATTAACGCAGCTTATGGCGATTTTGAGACGTTTAAAAACACTTTTTCTAATGCAGCAGCAACGCGATTTGGTTCAGGTTGGGCATGGCTTTGCGTGCACGCAGGGGGAGCAGTTGAAGTTTGCTCAACTCCTAACCAAGACAATCCATTAATGAATGGAATTGGCTGCGGTGGAACACCAATTTTAGGATTAGACGTTTGGGAACACGCTTACTATTTAAAGTATCAAAACAGAAGACCTGATTACGTAAACGCATTTTTTAATGTGATTAATTGGGATGAAGTTTCAAATAGATATAACGCAAGTAAATAAGCCGTTGTATTAGCGCATTACAACCGCCACTCAAACAATTTCAATATGCTTGAGTGGCGGTTTTTGGTTTATCCCTATGAAAAATTTGACACTTTCTATATTGCTTTTTGCACTGGTCAGCTTATCCTCTTGTCTAAAAGACAAAGTTTACCCGTTCGGCTGTGACACGATCATTTCTTATGAATCAGAAATTCGACCAATTATAGAGTCGTCGTGTAAAACAGGGCTTGGGGCTGGATCAGGTTGTCATGACGCTTGGATTGATAATTACTCGCAAATTAAATCCACATTAATTTTAGGGAATTGGCAAAACGAAGTATTCGTTGAAAAAACAATGCCCGTTATGCCAAACGATTGGGGTATTGATTCATTGACCGCCGAGGAAATTAAAATAATGAAGTGCTGGATTGATCAGGGATACCCTGAGAACTAGTATTTCGTCGTTGGAATGGAATATTGGGGATGGGCTGAATAGAAGACTGTTACCTAATGGTAAAATTAACGCATTACTCATTTCCTATTTCCAAAAACCCATTCCTTCATTTTATTTCATCTCTAAAAAGGAATCTGACAGTAACAACTGTATATAACACCCTTCTATTACATTTAGCAAGCCAATGCAGCACTTAGGGCAGCGCATTGAACATTGATAATTGAACAATTGAACATTGAATTTACTACCTTTGCCCCTTTCAAATAAGATTTAAGGAAATGGAGTATAATTTTAAGGAGATTGAAACCAAGTGGCAAGAGTATTGGGCGGAAAATAAAACATATCGCGCAAAAGATACATCTGACAAACCAAAATATTATGGTTTATCTATGTTTCCTTACCCTTCTGGTGCGGGATTGCATGTCGGTCATCCCCTTGGATATATCGCCTCAGATATTTATGCGCGTTATAAAAAACTAACTGGCCATAACGTCCTTCACCCAATGGGATACGATTCTTTTGGATTACCTGCTGAACAATACGCGATTCAAACAGGACAACATCCAGCAATTACAACTGAAACAAATCTCAACCGTTACCGCAAACAATTAGATAAAATTGGATTTTCATTTGATTGGGATCGTGAAGTACGCACCTCTGATCCGTCTTATTACAAATGGACGCAGTGGATTTTTAAACAGTTATACAATGCTTGGTATAATAAAGACGCCAAAAAAGCAGAGACCATTGACAACCTAGAAGTCATTTTTGAAAATGAAGGCAATGGAACTGTTCATGCTGATTGCGCTGAAACTCCAACCTTCTCTGCAGCAGATTGGAAAGGTTATTCAGAAGTGGAACGTCAGCAAATATTAATGAATTACCGCCTTACCTTCTTGGCAGATTCATGGGTAAACTGGTGCCCTGCATTAGGAACCGTTTTAGCGAATGACGAGATTAAAGACGGAGTTTCAGAACGTGGTGGACATCTGGTAGAACAAAAATTGATGCGCCAATGGAGTATGCGCATTACAGCTTATGCCGAACGTTTAATTAACGATTTAGATACAGTTGATTGGACCGATTCTATCAAAGATCAACAACGCAACTGGATTGGAAAATCAGTCGGGGCCTCTGTAGTTTTTAAAACAGAAAGCGGACATGATATTGAAGTGTTTACCACTCGTCCTGATACGATTTACGGTGTCTCATTTATGGTTCTAGCACCTGAACATGAATTGGTGGCAGAAATAACCACTGAGAAATTCAAAACGGCAATAGAAACCTATCAAAAACAAACGAGTTTAAAGACCGAACGCGATCGCCAAGCGGATGTAAAAACCATTAGTGGTGCTTTCACGGGTGCTTATGCCTTGCATCCCTTCACCGGTGAAAAAATCGAAATTTGGATTGCGGATTATGTATTAGCAGGATATGGCACGGGAGCTGTTATGGCCGTTCCATGTGGTGATCAACGCGATTATGATTTTGCCGGACACTTTGGAATTGACATTAAGAACATTTTTAAGGATACCGATATCTCAGAAGCGGCTTATACCGAAAAGGATGCTGTAATTACAGATTCAGACTTCTTAAACGACTTGCCTGCTAAGAAAGCGATCAAATTAGCGATATACGAAATTGAAAAACGAGGCTTTGGAAAAGGCCAAACGAACTATAGATTGCGAGATGCTGTCTTTTCGAGACAACGTTATTGGGGAGAACCATTCCCTGTTTATTATAAAGGCGACACGCCTTATTTAGTGCCAGACGAACAATTGCCAGTTACCCTTCCGGAGGTGGATAAATATTTACCAACCGAAGATGGGGAGCCACCTTTGGCAAGAGCAGAGGATGACGCTTGGAATGTATTTATGGGCGACCGCATGGAGCATAATACAATGCCAGGTTGGGCAGGTTCTTCATGGTACTTTTTGCGTTATATGGATCCGCATAATGCCGAAGCTTTTGTTTCGAAAGAAAAAGCGGAATATTGGAACCAAGTTGATTTATATATTGGAGGATCGGAGCATGCAACGGGGCATTTATTGTATGCCCGTTTTTGGACGAAATTTTTGAATGATATGGGATATATCAATTTCAATGAGCCGTTCAAAAAAATGATTAATCAGGGGATGATTTTGGGGAATTCGGCGTTGGTTAAAAGACTAGGAACCTACACTATTTTTCAAAACCCTAAAGATTCAGAGTTCATAAGTGATGCACCGCATTTTATTATTGAATCACACAAATCCAGATATTACCTTGAAGAATTAGATATCCCTGGACAAACACCAATCTTAATTAGTCACGATTTGTGTGCAAAATCCGAGACTGGTTGGGGAATGGAATCATCTACTATTCACGTGGATGTTAATTTTATAGACGGTAATGAATTAAATTTACAATTAGCAAATAACTGGCATAATGACTTTAAAAATGCAGTTTATATTTGTTCAGGAGGCTACTGGTATAAAAACAACTTTGTTAGAACAAATGAAAACGGAACAGATATTTTCACAATAAGTCATGAAGTTGAAAAAATGTCCAAATCAAAATTCAACGTTCAAACCCCAGATGACCTAGTAGAAAAGTTCGGTGCTGACACCTTACGCTGTTATGAGATGTTCTTAGGACCATTGGAGCAAGCAAAACCTTGGGATACAAAAGGGATTAATGGTGTGCACAACTTCTTGCGTAAGTTCTGGCGACTCTTCCATGATGCAGAAAATAATTTCGAAGTTTCAGATGCTGAACCAGACAAAGCAGCTTTAAAAACACTGCACAAAACCATCAAAAAAATTCAAGAAGATTTGGAGCGTTTTTCATTTAACACGGCCGTTTCAAACTTCATGATTGCGACCAACGAATTAACCGAACAGAAATGTAATAACAAAGCCATTTTATCGGAATTATTGATTTTGGTTTCAAGCTATGCACCGCATATTGCGGAAGAATTATGGTCAAAGCTAGGTAATACTGAAAGTATTACGAAAGCGAACTTTCCAACATTTAATGCTGACTTTTTGGTTGAAGCTAATTTTGAATATCCCGTTTCGTTTAACGGTAAAATGCGTTTCAAACTTTCTTTGCCAACAGAAATGACGGCAGCAGATGTTCAAGCAGCAGTGCTAGCTGATGATCAAGCCGCTAAATATTTGGATGGAAAAGCCCCTAAAAAGGTAATTGTGGTTCCTAAAAGGATCGTAAATATTGTGGTGTAATCTATTCGCTCACAAACTATTTCTTAATGAGTTGGTTCTGTCGCATCTGTTTTTAAATTTACACAAAATAGTTAGATTTGATCAAAACCAATCATTATGTTCAAGCACCATTGTTTTCCAAAATCGATCATTTTACAAGCTGTTTATTTTAAATTACGTTTTAGTTTAAGCTATCGAGATGTAGAAGAACTGATGGAAATACGTGGTGTAAAAGTAGATCATGCAACAATTCAACGTTGGGTGTTCAAATTCACTCCCATGCTGGACAAGGAATTTAGAAAACGAAAGAAGCGAGTAGGTATGAGTTGGCGAATGGATGAAACCTATATCAAAGTTAAAGGAGAGTGGCGTTATTTGTATCGAGCCGTTGACAAGGAAGGATATA